>NZ_JBNGGC010000013.1:0-231363 GCF_049974565.1 Streptomyces sp. WG5
CGCCCCGCCGCGGCACCGGCGGGTCGGCCGCGGCACCGGTCCCCCGGTCGGTGGCAGTCGGTCCAAGGCCGTCGCCCCGGCCCCCCCCCCGGCGGGGGGCGGGCCCGCCCCTCCGGTCATCCGGCGGCCACGCCGAGGTGCGGGGTGTGGTCGGTGCGGGTGGGACCGAGGCCGATCAGGCGGCGGAGGTCGAGGACGGCTGCCCGGTCGGGGGGCCAGGCGGTGTTCGCGGTGGTGCCGCGGTATCGCAGGCGCCGGCCGCCCCGGGGGACGAGCCGGGCGACAGCCCGTTCCACGGGTGGCCGCCGACGGCGGCAGGTGTCCTGCCGCCGGGGTCGGTGACGGCCTGCCTCGCGGCGGGCCTCGGCCGTCCGACCGTGGTGGGGGCGGAGGGCGGCGATGCGGTCGGCCTCGGCCGCGGCACCCTCGCCGCCCGCGACGGGACCCGGCGGGGTCCTGCCGGCCTTCGGGGCCCGGGCGTCGCAGGCGCCGCCGGCGGGGCACGCCGGTGCGATCACCCGGTCATGGGCCGGTCCGGCCGAGGACCTCCGCGACGAGTCGGCGCGCGTACGCGGCGTCGAGCCCGTCCGGGCGGAAGAGGATGCGGTACATCATGGGCGCGACGACGCGGTCGACGACCGCCTCGACGTCGGGCGTTTTCTCCCCGCGGTCAGCCGCTCGGGTGAGGATGAGGCTGATCTGGTCGGCGGCGTACGCCGAGCACTGGCCGGCGTTGCTGCCGTCCGGATCGCCGAGCAGGGCGTCGCGGATGTAGGCCCGGCCGGTGGGGGAGGCCATCTCGTCGAGGAACTGCTCGGCCCAGGCCGTCAGGTCGGACGACATGGCACCGTGGTCGCCGGGTGCGGTGTCGGGCCGCAGACGCTCGACCGCCACGTCCGACAACAGCTCCTGCAGGTCTCCCCAACGGCGGTAGATCGTCGACGGCGTCACGCCCGCACGCTGGGCGACCAGCGGTACGGTCAGGGCGTCCCGGCCCACTTCCGACTCGAGTTCGCGTACGGCGGCGTGGACCGATGCCTGCACCCGGGCGCTGCGCCCCCCGGGGCGCGCCATCTGCCTGCTCATAGAACCCATCTTAAAGCAAAATCATTGCGTCTAGCGGGCGTCCGTCTTCCGTCCTGCCTCCGTGCGATGGTCCTCTCCTCGCGGCAGCCGGCCGGTCGCGGCCGGACGGCGCGTTCGGCCCGGCCGGGGTGATCGGGCCGGGCCCAAGGCGCTCGGTCACGCCGCGCGCGCGAGCTCGCGGGCGGGCTGCGTCTGCTCGTAGGCGTGGCCGGCCCGCAGGAGCACGCTCTCGCCGAGCGGTCGCCCGAGCAGCTGCATGCCGATCGGCATGCCCGCCGCATCGTGGCCGACGGGGACGGACAGGGACGGCACCCCGGTGATGTCGGCGGGGGACGAGAGGCGTACGTAGGCGTCGGAGACGCCCTCGACGGTGCCGTCGGCCCAGGTGACGGTCTCCTGGCCGGCCTTGACCGCGGTCGCCGGTACGGAGGGGGCGGCGATCAGGTCGACCTCCCGCAACACGCGCGCCCACTCCTGCCGCATGAGGGTGCGGGCGCGCTGGGCGCGCAGGTAGTCCCCGGCGGGCATGAGTTCCCCGGCCTCGAGGAGGGTGCGGACGTCCGTCTGGTAGAGCTCGGGGACCGTGCGCAGGGTGCTCTCGTGGTAGGCGGTCGCCTCGGGCACCATCAGACCCCACTGGGTGGCCTGGATGTAGCGGGTCATGGGGATCTCGACCTCGACGAGGCGTGCGCCGAGGGCCTGGAGCCGGCTGATCGCGCGCCGTACGGCGGCTTCCACCTCCTCGTCGACGTGGTCGAAGTAGTAGTTGCGCGGCACACCCACGCGCAGCCCCGTCAGGTCCGTGTCCGAGGCCGGCCGGTAGTCCGTGGCGGGTGTGGTCAGGGAGGCGGGGTCCCGGGGGTCGTGCCCGGCCAGGGCGGTCAGGACCAGGGACGCGTCCTCGACGGTGCGGGTGATCGGGCCGACGTGGTCCAGTGACCAGGACAGGGACGTGACGCCGTGGCGGGGGACGAGGCCGTAGGTCGGCTTGAGGCCGACGACCCCGTTCAGCGCGGCGGGCACCCGGATCGATCCGCCGGTGTCGGTGCCCAGGGTGAAGGTCGCCGTGCCGGCGGCGACGGCGACGGCGGATCCGCCGCTGGAGCCGCCGGCGACCCGGCCGGTGTCCCAGGCGTTGCTGGTCTGCGGGGTGGTCAGCCCGTAGGCGAACTCGTGGGTGTGGGTCTTGCCGACCAGGACGGCTCCGGCCGCCGACAGGCGTGCGGCGACGGTGCTGTCGGCCTGCGCGCGGTGGCCGGCTCGGACGCGGGAGCTGGCGGACGTAGCCACGCCGACGACGTCGATCAGGTCCTTGAGGCCCATCGGGATGCCGTGCAGCGGACCACGGTAGCGGCCGGCCGCGATGTCGTTCCCGGCTTCGCGCGCGGCCCGGCGGGTGCGCTCGGCGGTGACGGTGACGTAGGCCCGAAGGTGCGGCTCCACCTGTTCGACGCGCTCCAGGACGGAGTCGGCCAGCTCGACGGGGGACAGCCGCCGGGCCCGGATCAGGTCGGCGGCCGCGCTCAGGGAGAGTTCATACGGCTGCATCGCGGGTGTCCTGTTCCGTGCGGTAGGCGGGGGCGGGCGGGGTGTCCCCGAAGTCCAGCTCCCGCAGGACCGCGACGACGGAGTGGATGTGGTGGGCGGTGGCCGCGACCGCGGCGTGGCGGCCGTCCGGCAGCGGGAGCCCGGCGCGGGCGGCCCAGCGGGCCGCTTCCGGCGGGGTGAGTTCGGCGGAGGACATGGAGGCTCTCTCCTCAGGGCTGGGGGAGCAACCCTCGCGACAAAGGCTAAAGGTTTGCTTTAGCCGACCGTAGAGCCTACGGTCGGCTAAAGCAAACCTATTGCGTTTAGTGCGAGGAGTCCCATGTCCGCCGTCATCCCCCGCGCACCTGCGCGATCCGGCCGGCACAGCACGACCATCCGTGACGAGACACAGGGAAACGACCGATCATGAGCACCGCACCGGCCACCGACCCGACCGCCGTCCCCTCCTGGACCGTGGGCGACGTGACCGTCCACCGCGTCGACGAGGTCCTCCTGCCGCCCGCCACCGGGCCGTGGCTGCTGCCCGGCGCGACACCGGACGTCGTCACCGGGCAGGACTGGCTGCGCCCCCACTTCGCCGACGACGAGGGCGTCCTGCACATCGACAGCCACAGCTTCGCGTTCACCGCCGGCGGGCTGCGCATCCTGGTGGACACCGGCATCGGCAACGGCAAGGAGCGGGCCAACCCCGCCTGGCACGACCTGGACACCGACTACCTTCAGCGCCTCACCGCCGCCGGATTCCCCCCGGACTCCGTCGACCTGGTGGTCCTCACCCACCTGCACGCCGACCACGTCGGCTGGAACACCCACGAGGTGAACGGCGAGTGGGTCCCCACCTTCCCCGGAGCCCGCTACCTCACCTCGCGCGTCGAGCGGGAGTTCTGGGCCGGGTACGACATGGAGGAGGCGCGCGGGCAGATGTTCCGCGACTCCGTGATCCCGGTGGAGGAGGCGGGCCTGCTCGACCTCGTCGACGTCCCCGCCGACGGCGTCGAGGTCGTCCCGGGCCTGCGCCTCATCCCCACCCCCGGGCACACCCCTGGCCACCTCGCCGTCGAACTGACCAGCCGCGGAGAGACGGCTGTGATCACCGGCGACTGCATCCACCACCCCGTCCAGCTCGCTCACCCCGCCATCGGGGCCTGCGTCGACATCGAGCCCGAGCGGTCCGAGGCCTCGCGCCGCACGCTGCTCGGCTCGCTCGCCGGCACGGACACCCTCGTCCTGGGCACCCACTTCGCGCCGCCCACCGCCGGCCGTGTCGTCACCCATGAGGGCGCCTACCGGCTCTCGCCCGTCCCCGCCGACCCGCACTGATCCGGTGTGCCGTGCCCCGCACGGGTCCGGGCAGCGCTTCGACCGTGCGCGCACGCACCTTGCTAGGCGACCGAGCCGATGCGCCCCGCCGGTGCCGCCGGGCCGTCGTGGTGGATCGGCGTGTGGGCGCCGGTCAGGGAGGCGCCCGTGCCGCCGCGGCGGGTCGCGACGATCTCGGCGGCGATGGACAGGGCCGTCTCCTCGGGGGTGCGGGCGCCGAGGTCGAGGCCGATGGGGGACCTGAGGCGGGTCAGCTCCAGGTCGCTCACGCCGACCTCGCGCAGGCGGGCGTCGCGGTCGAGGTGGGTGCGGCGGGAGCCCATCGCGCCGACGTAGGCCACCGGCAGGCGCAGCGCCAGCCGGAGCAGCGGTACGTCGAACTTGGCGTCGTGGGTCAGGACGCACAGCACCGTGCGCGCGTCGACCTCGGTGCGCGCGAGGTACTCGTGGGGCCACTCGACGACGATCTCGTCCGCGTCGGGGAAGCGGGCCTGCGTCGCGAAGACGGGGCGCGCGTCGCACACCGTCACGTGGTAGCCGAGGAACTTGCCGGCGCGGACCAGGGCCGAGGCGAAGTCGATCGCCCCGAAGACGATCATGCGGGGTGCCGGGACCGAGGACTCGATCAGCAGCGTGAGCGGCGCTCCGCAACGCGAGCCCCGCTCGCCGATCTCCAGGGTGCCGGTGCGGCCGGCGTCCAGGAAGGCGCCCGTCTCGGCGGCCACCGTGCGGTCCAGTTCGGGGTGGGCGCCGAAGCCGCCGGTGCGGGTGCCGTCCGGGTGGACGACGAGCGCGCGGCCGGTCAGTTCCGCCGGACCACTCACGATCCGGGCCACCGCCGCCGCCTCACCTCGCGCGGCGGCGGCGAGCGCGGCGGCCAGCGCCGGACGGGCGGGGTCGTGAGCCCGTACCGGCGTGACGAGGATGTCGATGACCCCGCCGCAGGTCAGACCCACGGCGAAGGCGTCCTCGTCGCTGTAGCCGAAGCGCTCCAGGACGGTTACGCCGTCCTGGAGGGCCTGCCGGCACAGCTCGTACACGGCGCCCTCCACGCAGCCGCCGGAGACCGAGCCGATCGCCGTGCCGTCGGCGCCCACCGCGAGGGCGGCGCCGGGCTGGCGCGGGGCGCTGCCGCCGACGGCCACCACGGTGGCCACGGCGAAGTCGCGTCCCTGCTCGACCCACCGGTCCAGCTCCTCGGCGATGTCCAGCATCTGTCGGTCTCCTTTGACGAAGGGTGCGTGACGGGTTCCCGGGCGGCGGCTAGTGCACGCCCAGCCAGCTCTCGATCGGGTTGAGGGCGAAGTAGACGATGAAGATCACCGTCAGGGCCCACATGAACGCGCCGATCTCCCGGGCCTTGCCCTGGGCGGCCTTGACGGCGACGTAGGAGATGACGCCGGCGGCGACACCCGCGGTGATGGAGTACGTGAACGGCATGAGGACGACGGTCAGGAAGACCGGGATCGCGGTGGCCCGGTCGGCCCAGTCCACGTGCCGGGCGTTCATCATCATCATCGCGCCGATGACGACCAGCGCGGCGGAGGCGACCTCCTGCGGCACGATCGCGGTGATCGGCGTGAAGAAGAGGCAGGCCGCGAAGAACAGGCCGGTGACGACCGAGGCGAGTCCGGTGCGGGCGCCTTCCCCGACACCGGTCGCGGACTCGACGAAGACGGTCTGGCCGGAGCCGCCCGCCACACCGCCGATCGCGCCGCCGGCGCCGTCGACGAACAGCGCCTTCGACAGGCCCGGCATCCGGCCCTTGTCGTCGGCGAGCTTCGCCTCGGTGCCGACGCCGATGATCGTGGCCATCGCGTCGAAGAACCCGGCCAGCACCAGCGTGAAGACGATCATGCCGACCGTCATCGCGCCGACCTCGCCCCAGCCGCCGAACTCCAGGTCGCCGAAGAGCGAGAAGTCCGGCATGGAGACGGCGCTGCCGTGCAGTTCGGGGGCGCCGTTGGCCCACTGCTCGGGGTCGATGACGCCGGTGGCGTTCAGCACGGAGGCGACGATCGTGCCGGTGACGATGCCGATCAGGATCGCGCCGGGCATGTCGCGCGCCTGGAGCATGAAGATCAGGAGCAGGGTGCCCGCGAAGAGCAGGACGGGCCAGCCCGCGAGTTCGCCGGCGGGGCCGAGGGTGAGCGGGGTCGCCTCGCCCGCATGGACGAAACCGCCCTTGACCAGGCCGATGATGGCGATGAACAGGCCGATGCCCATGGTGATGCCGTGCTTGAGGGCGAGCGGGATCGCGTTCATGATCATCTCGCGGAGCCCGGTGACCACGAGCAGCATGATCACCACGCCGTACATCACACACATGCCCATGGCCTGCGGCCAGGTCATCTGGGGGACGACCTGTCCGGCGATCACCCCGGACACCGAGAGTCCGGCGGCCAGGGCGAGCGGCACCTTGCCGACGAAGCCCATCAGCAGCGTGGTGACCGCCGCGGCGAGCGCCGTCGCGGTGATCAGGGCCTTCTGGCCCAGGGTGTCCCCCGCGGCGTCCTTGCCGGACAGGATCACGGGGTTGAGCAGGACGATGTACGCCATCGCCATGAAGGTGGTGGTGCCGCCGCGCACCTCACGCGCGACGGTGGATCCTCGGTGGGTGATGTGGAAGTACCGGTCGAGCCAAGACCGGCCGGCGGGGACGCGGGAACCCGCGCCCGCGTCCTCGGCGGTGGTCCTGGGCTCCACTGACTGCTGGGTCATGGGGCCGTCTCCCAAGGTTCATAGGTGCACCCGGGTCGACCGCCGGGGCGGCGGTCGCGGGATTTGGGATGGGTACGACCCGGGGGACGGCCCGAGACGAACGCGTGTGCAGTGGTGCATGTGCGGTGTTGCTTGTGTGGTGGTGCATGTGCGGTGGCGCATGTGCAGTGGTGCTTGTGTAGTGCGCCTGCCGTGGTGCGCGTGCCGTGGTGCGCGTGGATCGTGCTTCGAGCACCGCGAGCGGAGCGGTACTCGGGCTGTGCTCCGGGCGGCGCGGAGTGTGTGACGTTCCGTGCGCCGCCCGGAGGTTCACTCACGCCGTGCCGGTGAGGTGTTCCGGTCGTACCGGCGTGCGGTCGAGCGCCAGCCCGGTCGCGTTCCGGATGGCCGCGAGGACCGCCGGGGTCGACGACAGGGTGGGTGCCTCGCCGATGCCGCGCAGCCCGTACGGCGCGTGGTCGTCGGCGAGTTCGAGCACGTCGACCGGGATGGTCGGCGTGTCGAGGATGGTGGGGAGCAGGTAGTCCGTGAAGGACGGGTTCCTGACCTTCGCGGTCCTGGGATCGACGACGATCTCCTCCATCACCGCGATGCCCATGCCCTGGATGGTGCCGCCCTGGATCTGCCCGATGACGGAGAGCGGGTTGAGCGCCTTGCCGACGTCCTGGGCGCAGGCCAGCTCGATCACCTTGACCAGGCCGAGCTCCGTGTCGACCTCGACGACGGCGCGGTGCGCGGCGAAGGAGTACTGGACGTGGCCGTTGCCCTGGCCGGTGCGCAGGTCGAAGGGTTCGGTCGGCCGGTGCCGCCACTCCTCCTCGACCTCGACGGCCTCGCCCTCCAGGACGTCGGCCAGGTCGGAGAGGACCTCTCCGCCGTCGGTGACGACCTTGCCGCTCTCCAGGAGGAGTTCGGCGGTGGCCCAGGCCGGGTGGGAGGAGCCGAACTTGCGGCGGCCGATCTCCAGGACCTTCTCGCGGACCAGCTCGCAGGCGTTCTTCACGGCGCCGCCGGTGACGTACGTCTGCCGGGAGGCGGAGGTGGAGCCGGCCGAGCCGACCTGGGTGTCCGCCGGGTGGATGGTGACCTGGGTGACGCCCAGTTCGGTGCGGGCGATCTGCGCGTGGACGGTGACGCCGCCCTGGCCGACCTCCGCCATGGCGGTGTGCACGGTGGCCACCGGCTCGCCGCCGACGACCTCCACGCGGACCCTGGCCGTGGAGTAGTCGTCGAAGCCCTCGGAGAAACCGACGTTCTTGATGCCGACCGCGTAGCCGACGCCGCGGACGACGCCCTCGCCGTGCGTGGTGTTGGACAGGCCGCCGGGCAGCTGCCGTACGTCGGCCCCCTCGCTGGACTCCCACTGCCGCTCCGGCGGCATCGGCATCGCCTTGACGCGGCGGAGCAGTTCGGCGACCGGCGCCGGGGAGTCGACCGGCTGGCCGGTGGGCATGACGGTGCCCTGCTCCATGGCGTTGATCCGGCGGAACTCGACCGGGTCCATGCCGAGTTCCTTGGCCACCTTGTCCATCTGCGCCTCGTAGGCGAAGCACGCCTGGACCGCGCCGAAGCCGCGCATCGCGCCGCAGGGCGGGTTGTTGGAGTAGAGGGCGATGGCCTCGATGTCCACGTCGTCGACCACGTACGGGCCGACGGCCAGGGAGGCGGCGTTGCCGACGACCGCCGGGGAGGCGGAGGCGTAGGCGCCGCCGTCCAGGACGATGCGGCACTTCAGGTGCGTGAGCCTGCCGTCCTTGGTGGCGCCGTGCTCGTAGTGGAGCGTCGCCGGGTGGCGGTGGACGTGGCCGAAGAAGGATTCGAAGCGGTTGTAGACGATCTTGACCGGCTTGCCGGTGCGCATCGCCAGCAGGCAGGCGTGGATCTGCATCGACAGGTCCTCGCGCCCGCCGAACGCGCCGCCGACGCCGGACAGGGTCATGCGCACCTTGTCCTCGGGCAGGCCGAGCACGGGCGCGATCTGACGCAGGTCGGAGTGGAGCCACTGGGTGGCGACGTACAGCTCGACGCCGCCGTCCTCGGACGGCACCGCGAGGCCGGACTCGGGGCCGAGGAAGGCCTGGTCCTGCATGCCGAAGTAGTACTCGCCCTTGACGATCACGTCGGCGCGGGCGGCGGCCCCGTCGGCGTCGCCGCGGACGATCGGCTGGCGGTGCACGATGTTGGGGTGCGGGACGTGGCCGACGTGGTGGTCGTCGCGGTTCTCGTGGACGAGGATCGCGTCGGGGGCGGTCGCGGAGGCCTCGTCGGTGATGACGGGCAGCTCCCGGTACTCCACCTTGATCTTGGCGGCGGCGCGGCGCGCGGTCTCCGGGTGGTCGGCGGCGACGATCGCGACCGGTTCGCCGTGGTGGCGTACCTTGCCGTGCGCGAGGACCGGGGTGTCCCGGATCTCCAGGCCGTAGGCGCGCACGTCGGTGGGCAGGTCGTCGTACGTCATGACGGCGTACACGCCGGCCAGGGCGAGGGCCTCCCCCGTGTCGATGGAGACGATCTCGGCGTGTGCGACGGTGGAGCGCAGGATCTGGCCCCAGAGCATGTCCTCGTGCCACATGTCGGACGAGTACGCGAACTCGCCGGTGACCTTGAGGGTGCCGTCCGGGCGGAGCGTGGACTCGCCGATGCCGCCCCTGGTCTGGGATCCCTGGGTGATTTTCGTGGGTACGCCGGTGGCAGCCATGTTCAGACCCCCTCGGACTGACGGGCCGCGGCCAGGCGGACCGCGTCCATGATCTTCTCGTAGCCCGTGCAGCGGCACAGGTTGCCCGACAGCGCCTCGCGGATGTCCGCGTCGGTCGGGTTCGGGTTGCGCTCCAGCATCTCGTCGGCGGCGACCAGCAGACCGGGCGTGCAGAAGCCGCACTGGACGGCGCCGGCGTCGATGAACGCCTGCTGGACCGGGGCGAGTTCGGTGCCCTCGCCGGTCTGCGAGTCGGTGCCCTTGGCCTGCCACCGCTTGGCCTGGTCGAGGGTGGTGCCCTGGCCCGCGCCGCTGCTTCCGCCGTTCGCGTCGCCGCAGGCGCCGGTGGCGCAGCCCTGGGCGCGTTCCTTGGCGAAGTCGGCCAGGCCCTCGACGGTGACGACCTCGCGGCCCTGCGCCTGACCGGCCGCGACCAGGCAGGAGCAGACCGGAACTCCGTCCAGGCGGACCGTGCAGGAGCCGCACTCGCCCTGCTCACAGGCGTTCTTGGAACCGGGCAGGCCCATCCGCTCGCGCAGCACGTACAGCAGGGACTCGCCCTCCCACACGTCGTCGGCTTCCTGCGGACGTCCGTTGACAGTGAAGTTGACGCGCATTACGCGGCTCCCTCCGTGGTGTGGCGGGCGCCGCGGTACGACTCCCAGGTCCAGGTGAGCGTCCGGCGGGCCATGACGCCGACCGCGTGGCGGCGGTAGCTCGCGGTGCCCCGGACGTCGTCGATCGGGTTGCAGGCGGCGGAGCACAGGTCCGCGAACTGCTTGGCGACCGACGGGGTGATGATCTTTCCGTTGTCCCAGAATCCGCCCTCGTCGAGCGCCGCGTTCAGGAACTCCTCGGCGGCCGCGGCCCGGACCGGCGTGGGCGCGGCCGAGCCGATGCCGGTGCGGACGGTGCGGCTCTCGGGGTGCAGGGCGAGACCGAAGGCGCACACGGCGATGACCATGGCGTTGCGGGTGCCGACCTTGGAGAACTGCTGCGGCCCGTCGGCCTTCTTCACGTGCACGGCCCGGATCAGCTCGTCGGGCTCCAGCGCGTTGCGCTTCACGCCCTTGTAGAAGGCGTCGATCGGGATCAGCCGCCTGCCGCGCACCGACTCCGCCTCGACCTCGGCACCGGCGGCGAGCAGCGCCGGGTGGGCGTCGCCGGCCGGCGAGGCGGTGCCGAGGTTCCCGCCCACGCCGCCGCGGTTACGGATCTGCGGGGAGGCGACCGTGTGCGAGGCGAGGGCGAGTCCGGGGAGTTCGGTGCGGAGGTGTTCCATGATCCGGGTGTACGGGACGGAGGCGCCGAGTCGCACGGTGTCCTCGCCGACCTCCCACTCGGAGAGGTCGCCGATGCGGTTCAGGTCCATCAGGTACTCGGGCCTGCGATGGTCGAAGTTGATCTCGACCATCACGTCGGTGCCACCCGCAATCGGCACAGCGGTGGGGTGCTCGGCCTTCGCGGCGAGCGCCTCCTCCCAGCTGGCGGGGCGAAGGAAGTCCATGACCGGCTCTCTTCTTCGTCTGGTGAGTCGTACAGATTGAGCCAATCCGTGTGCGGCGGGCCCGGCTCGTTCAAGTGCTGTTCACGGGGAGTGCGCTCAGTACACCGGCCGGTGCTCCACCAGGGTCAGTCGCAGAAACCATGAAGGAGTTGGCTGGCCAGCGCGGGCATCTTGTAGATTCGTATGAATGGAGGTCCTCAGTCACCTCCTCGTTTTCCTCCGGAAACGGGCGACACAGCCGCGTGACCTGGACCACTTCGAGACAAAGAACGGCGGCGACGAGAATGCGGCTGCGCGCACTGCTGGACACCGACGCGCTGGGCCTCAAGCTGCTCGGCGGCGAGGACGAGCTGGACCGCTCCGTGCGGGGCGTGATGACCACCGACCTGCGGGACCCCAGCCGCTACCTCTCCGGCGGGGAACTGGTCCTCACCGGCCTGGCCTGGCGCCGGGACGCCGCCGACTCCGAGCCGTTCGTCCGCCTCCTGGTGCAGGCCCAGGTGGCCGCCCTCGCCGCGGGTGAGGCGGAGCTGGGAAGCGTGCCCGAGGACCTGGTGCTGGCGTGCGCGCGGCACCGGCTGCCGCTGTTCGCGGTGAACGAGTCGGTCGCCTTCGCGACCATCACCGAGCATGTCGTCCGCCAGGTGTCCGGCGAGCGGGCCGGCGACCTCGCGGCCGTGGTGGACCGGCACCGCCGGATGATGACCTCCGGCCCGGCGGGCGGCGGCCCCGACGTCGTCCTGGACCTGCTCGGCTCCGACCTCGACCTGCGGGCGTGGGTGCTGTCCCCGACCGGGCGTCCCGTCGCCGGCCCGAAGGACGCGGGCTCCGCCCTGTCCTCGCAGGTGTGCGCGCAACTGGCGGCGGAACACCTCGCGGCCACCCGCGCGGGCCGGCGCGCGCCGCACCGGGTGACCCTGGGCGCGACGACGTACAGCCTCTTCCCGGTGCACGGCTCGGGGCACCGCCCGCCCGGCGCCGGCGCGGGTCGCCTGCCGCAGGCCCCCCGGGACGTGCGCGAGACGGTGCTGTCCGACTGGCTGCTGGTCGTGGAGGCGGACGCCGGGGACTGGGCCGGGGAACGGCTCGACCTGCTCTACGGCGTCACGCAGCTGATCGCGGTCGAGCGGGACCGCCGGGACGCGGCGCGCACGGTGCGGCGGCGGCTCGCGCAGGAAGTCCTGGAACTCGTGCAGACGGGCGCCGCGCCCGCCGAGATCGCGGCCCGGCTGCGGGTCGCGGCACCGGTCCTGCTGCCGGGCCTCGGCGCGGCCCCGCACTGGCAGGTCGTCGTGGCCCGCGTCGAGTGGGAGGACGGCACGGAGGGCCCGGCGGTCACCGGCCCGGTCGCCCAGACCCTGCTGGAGGAAATCCTCGTCGACCCGTCAGCCACCGGCCCCGAGCAGTCCGACCGCATCGCGGTGGCGCACACCGGCGAGGAGGCCGTCGCCCTCGTACCGCTGCCGGCGGTCTCCAGCGAGCACGACGGCTCCGAGGCCGGCATCCTCGCGGACGCGCTGCTGGCGTCCGTCCAGGAACCGCTGTCGGCCGGGCTGGACGGCGACGGGCGGGTCACGCTCGGGGTCAGCGCCGCCGTGCACTCGGCGGAGGGGCTGCGCGGCGCGCTGGAGGAGGCGCGGCACGCACGGCGGGTCGCCGCCGCGCGCCCCGGCCGGGTGTGCGCGGCCGGCCACCAGGAACTGGCCTCGCACGTCCTGCTGCTCCCCTTCGTCCCCGACGACGTCCGCCGGGCCTTCACCGCCCGGCTGCTGGACCCGCTGCGGGACTACGACCGCCGCCACCGCGCCGAGCTCATTCCGACGCTGGAGTCGTTCCTCGACTGCGACGGCTCCTGGACGCGCTGCGCGACCCGGCTCCACCTGCACGTCAACACGCTGCGCTACCGGGTCGGACGGATCGAGCAGTTGACGGGGCGCGACCTGTCACGCCTCGAGGACAAGCTCGATTTCTTCCTGGCACTGCGGATGAGCTGAGACCGCGGGGCGCCCGCGGCCCCGAAACGGTCCCAAACCTCGGGACCGGGAAGTCCCACGACTTTGTGAAAAGTTTCACCCATCCTCTTGGCCGAGCCGCCGGATCCGTGCTGAGATGCGCCCACCACTCGAGAGCTCGATGGCGTGCCAAGGGAGGGCGACGTGGCGCATTCCGCCATGGCCGGTTCTGGTTGGGGAACGACCGAAGGTGACGATCCGCTCCAGACCGCCGTATGGCGGTTGCGCTCGCGCGCCTGCTGGGCCGACGCGGCGGCCCTGCTGGAGCCGGTCACCGCGGCCACCGCCTTGCAGCGGACCGCGCTGCTGGTGGAGCGGTGCCTGTACACCGAGCAGGGCTGGGCGGAGGCCGAGGACGCGCTGCGCGCCGCCGAGGCACTGGCCCACAGCGACGACGAGCGCGGAGCCGCCGCTTGCGAACGCGGGCAGCTCGCCTACGCCGCCACGGTGCACGGGGTGCGGGACCGGGCCGACGAGGCGCGGGCCGCGCTGGGCCGGGCGGCGGCGCTGATCGCGCCGGGGGCCGGGGGGCGGGCGCTGCTGGACTTCCGGCGCGGACTGCTGGCGGAGAACCTGACCCGCTCGCCGCAGGCCGCCCGCGCGGCGTACCGGCGGGCGCACGCGGGGGCGACCGCGCACGCCGACCCACTGCTCCAGTCCTTCACCTGGCGCCACCTGGCCGGACTCGCCCTGCGGGAAGGGGAGTTGGCCGAGGCGCGGCACGGTTTCGCCGAGTCGCTGCGGATCCGCGAGGAGCTGGGGTACCTCGTCGGTACGGCGCCGGCGCTGGTGTCGCTCGCGGACGCGGAGGCCGAACCGGAGGCGTCGCGGCTGCGGGAGGAGGCGCGGCGGCTGTTCCGGCTGCTGGGCGGTGTACCGACGTGGCTGGCCCGGCAGCTGGCACCGCCGGCCGCGGGCGCGGCGACGGCGTGACGGCGCGCAGCCCGGCGGCAGGGGCAAGGGACGCCGGGACGGCCCGAGGCCCCGAGCCACGTGCAGAGGGCGACGCCGCGACACACAGCCCGGCGACACGCACAGAGGACGACGCGACCGCACACGGCCCGGCGGCCGTCACGGGAACCTGCTCCAGCGCGGGGCCGTGACGGCCCAGGCGGCGTCCCACCCGGCGAGGTTGCGCCGTCGCAGCAGGAGCCCGGTGATCCCGTGGGCGGCGAGACCGGTGAGGACGACGCCCAGGAAGGCGACGATCGCCCAGCCCATCGTGCGGCTGCGGATCTGCTCCGCGGTCAGCGGCGGCTCGGTGATCTTCCCTGCCGTGTCGACCCAGACCAGGACGGTGCTGCCCGCGGGCAGCCCCGGCTCGACGTCGGTCTTCCCGGTCCGCGTCCCGCCGCCCGGACCGCTGAACCGCACCTTGACCGGATACCGGGTCTTCTTCGCCTCGTCCGAGCCGGGCTCCGGGTGGCGCGGGGCGTCGTGAACGAGGACCGCGGGGCGGTGGTCCCGGGTGTCGGCCTCGTGCTCGGCGGTCCCCCGGTAGTGGCGGTGGGCGGTGTCGCCCACCGCGAACATCGCCGCCGGGGCCGACACCAGCACGGCGAGCAGGAGCCCGAGGGCGACCCAGGCCTGCAGCAGGTCGGTACGGCGCCGCAGGGGATTGCGCCGCCACCGCCACAGCAGGAGGTACGGATGTCGTCCGGGGTCGGGAGCTGCGGGCGGTGGCTGTGCGGGAGGTATCTCACCAGCCACGGTGCGCCTCCTTCCTGGGTCGGGTTCCTGGGCCGGGCTGCCGGAGCGGCGCCGCCGCCGGTGCGACGACGACGGCGAGGTCGGGTGGGATTCGGGAGGGGGCTCGGGGGGGGGCCGGGGGGTTCGGGGGGCCGGGGGGTTCGGGGGCTCGGTGAGTACGGCCGGACGGGCCGACGGGGTGGTCGGCCCCGCGTCGGCGCAGCGGAGCTCGTCCGCCACCCGTCGGCTGCCGGGCCGGGCGGGCTCGGGTGTCGCGGCCGGGGCGGGGGTGGGTCCGCCGTCTGTTCGGAGGCGGTCCGCGTCTGTTCGGGACCGCTCGGGACGACGGTGGAGTGGCGGCCGGCTGATGTGGACCGGGCCGGGGCGCCGCCTCCGCGCTGCGCCCGTGCGCTCGGGGTCACGGCTCGGACCACGGGCTCGGGGCCGCGCGTTCGGGGCCGCGGGCCGGTCGGCGGCCCTGGTGGCGGGCGGGCCGGGTCGAGCCGGGGCCCGAGCGCGCCGGGTGAGCCGCCGCGGAGCGGCCGGGACCCGCGCACACCGGGTGAGTGTCCGCGGACCGCGGCGGCCGGGTCAGTGCGGGTGCTCGTCCGGTGGGTCCGTGCCGGTGGTCGACGGGTGGGAGTGCGCGGCCTCCAGGAGCTTGGCGGCGCCGCGCACGGCGGCCGTGTGCGGCGCCGGCACGGCACGCAGGGCCACATGCAGCCTGTCGGTGAGGTGACAGGTGACCTCGGGACGCAGGGCGCCCCCGCCCGCGAGCAGCGGCCCCCTGCTCAGGGCGTCGACGGTGAGGGACGTACTGTCCTGCCGCAGCATCGAGGTCGTCATGTCGGCCACCGCCTCGCTGATCCGCGCGGCCGGGGTGACGTCGTCGATGTCCCCCGTGCCCAGCGCGGTGCGGCGCGCGTCGTGAACGGCGCCGTCCACCAGCAGGACCACCTCGGTCAGATGCGCGCCGATGTCGATCACGAGCAGCGGCCGGAACAGGTCCGCGCCCGCCGCGAGGGCCACGGCGCGCGCGCTGGGGACGGTCAGCACGCTGCGCGGGCGCAGCACCTCCACGGCCGTACGGGCCTCGGCCCGGTAGGCGAACCCGTCCAGCACCGGCGCGGTCACCACGACCAGGGGACGGGCGAAGCGGGGCAGGCGGTGGCCGAGCAGCCGGTCGAGCATCCGCGCCGTGCCCTGGGTGTCGACGATGGAGCCGCGCCGGATGGGGTGGACCGCGCCGGTGCCGGGGAAGGTCACCGTCGGCACGTCGAGGATCATTCCGCGCCCGGCGACCCAGGCCCGGGTCCGGGCGCTGCCCATGTCGAGGGCGACGCCGCTGCACTGGCGGCACAGCGGCCACGGGCGGTGCCGGCCCAGGGCGGCGCCGGGCCGGCGCACCACGGTCATCGTCCGGCCTCCCGCACCTGCTGGCAGCGAGCGCAGTAGCGGGCCTGCGGCACGACCACCAGGCGCTCGCGGTCGATGGGACGCCGGCACAGATGGCAGATGCCGTAACGGCCCTCGGCCATGCGCTCGAGTGCGGCTTCCACGTCGGCGAGGACCATGCGCGCGGAGGCCGCGAGCTTGACCCGCACCTCGGTCTGCGCGGCGGACCGCCGCTGGATCAGCTCGTCGGCGCGGGACGGGACGGTCGCGATCTGCCGCAGCTGCTCCTCGCGGAACAGCCGCTGCTCGTGAAGGCTGTCCCGGAGCGCGGCGAGGTCCTCGGGCGACAGAGGCGACACAAGCGTGTCGCGGTCGCCGATGATCTGGTTGTTCACCACTTCACCCACTTCACCCCTTGGGCGGGGCGGGAGACGAAGACTGGACGGACGGTGGTCAGGCGGCGGCGCGGCGCTGGCAGGCGACGCAGTACCGCGTGTACGGGAGGATTTCCAGGCGCTCCCCCGGGACGGGCTTGCCGCAGCCCAGGCAGGTGCCGTAGGTGCCGTCCTCGATACGGGCGAAGGCCTCCTCGATCTCCTTGAGGACCCGCTCGATGGCGGCCTTCTGCGCGGACATCAGCTGGTCGTCCGCCTGGCCGCTCTCCCCGAGGGCCTGTAGCTGGGTCAGCCGGGTGTTGCGGGCGTGTTCGAGGCGCTGGCGTGCCTCGTGGGCGGTCAGCCGCTCGGGGCGGGGTTCGATGCGGGAGGTGTCGAGCGACACGGCGAGTCCTCTTCTCGACAGGGCCTGCTTCTCAGAAGGGCCTGCGGGTACGGCGAGCGCCGGGCCGAACGGACCCGGTCAGCCTCAACCATGGCTGTGCCGCCGGAGGAAGCCCATCGGGCGCGGGCCCCATTTGCCCGGGGACGGAGTATCCACTCGGCGGCGTGCCGGGGCGGCCGTATGGGTGTGCCGTGATCCAGAAATGGGGGTCGGCACCCATCGACCCGGCAGGGTCCGGGCGGGCAGGCTGATCGTTTGCTCTGTCGCGATCCAGGACGCGGCTCCCACCGAGGGTGCGCGATGACCGACAGTAGAGGCGTACGAGTCGACGCGTCGCAGAAGGAGGCGTACCCCCCGGTGTCCCTGTTCTGGCGGATCTTCGGGCTCAACGCGGTGGTGCTGGGCTTCGCCACGGCACTGCTGCTGTGGGCTCCGGTGACCGTCTCCGTGCCGGTCCTGCTGACCGAGGCGGTCATCCTGGTGGGGGGCCTGGGCGTCATGCTGGTCGCCAACGGCGCCCTGCTGCGCTGGGGCCTCGCGCCGCTGGACCGGCTCACGAAGCTGATGACCACCGTCGATTTGCTGCGCCCCGGCCAGCGGCTGCCGGTGTCCGGCGGCGGTGAGGTCCCCGAGCTGATCCGCACCTTCAACGCCATGCTCGAGAGGCTGGAGCACGAACGGGCCACGAGCACCGCCCGCGTCCTGCTCGCCCAGGAGGAGGAGCGGCGCCGTATCGCGCAGGAGCTGCACGACGAGGTCGGGCAGAGCATGACCGCGATCCTGCTGGTCCTGGGGCGCGCCGCGGACGACGCCGACGAGCCGCTGCGCGGCGAGCTGCACCAGGCGCAGGAGATCACCCGGGAGAGCCTGGACGAGGTCCGCCGCCTGGTGCGCCGGCTGCGGCCCGGTGTACTGGACGATCTCGGTCTGATCAGCGCGCTGTCCTCGCTCACGCACGACTTCGCCACCCACACCGGTCTGCGGGTGGTCCGCCGGTTCGAGACCGATCTGCCCGTCCTGGACCCCGAGACCGAGCTGGTCCTCTACCGTGTCGCGCAGGAAAGCCTGACCAACGCGGCCCGCCACGCGGATGCCGAGCGGCTGGAGGTGAGCCTCGGCCGGTCCGACGGCGCGGTGACACTCGCCATCGCCGACGACGGCCGCGGCATCGAGGCGGCGTGCGAGGGCGCCGGCATCCGCGGCATGCGTGAACGGGCCCTGCTCATCGGGGCCGCCCTCGACATCACCTCGGCACCCGGTGCCGGCACCCGCATCCGGCTCACCGCACCCGTACCCAGGAAGCAGCCCTGACCATGCCCGACCCGTCCCTGCCCGAGCCGACCGTGTCCGGCCCGACCCCGTCCGACGCGCCCGCGGCGCCCGCGCCCGATCCGGCCAGGATCCGCATCCTGCTCGCCGACGACCACGCGCTGGTGCGCCGCGGCGTACGGCTCATCCTCGACCGGGAGCCGGACCTGGAGGTGGTCGCCGAAGCCGGTGACGGCGCGGAGGCCATCGAGATGGCACGGACCCACACCGTCGACCTGGCGGTCCTGGACATCGCGATGCCCCGGCTGACCGGCCTCCAGGCCGCCCGCGAGCTGGCGGCGCTGAAACCGGGGCTGCGGATCCTGATGCTGACGATGCACGACAACGAGCAGTACCTGTTCCAGGCACTGAAGTCGGGGGCCTGCGGATACGTGCTGAAGTCCGTCGCCGACCGCGACCTGGTCGCCGCCTGCCGGGCCGCGATGCGTGACGAGCCGTTCCTGTACCCCGGCGCGGTGACCGCGCTGATCCGCAACTACCTCGACCGGGTCCGGCACGGCGAGGAGAGCGCCGACCACATCCTCACGCCCCGCGAGGAGGAGGTCCTCAAACTCGTCGCCGAGGGACACTCCTCCAAGGAGATCGCCGAGATCCTCTTCATCAGCATCAAGACCGTTCAGCGGCACCGGGCGAACCTGCTGCAGAAACTCGGCCTGCGCGACCGCCTGGAACTGACCCGCTACGCCATCCGGGCCGGACTCATCGAACCCTGACGGGACTCCGGTGCGGCCGGACCATCTCTGACACCGGACCCGCCCGGCCCTGCCCAGCCCTGACGGCCCCTCCGAACCCCCGGAGGCGCCGGCCGCCCACTCCCCGGCCGGTGCCCCGGGCTTCCTCTCCGCCCGCCCGGCCGTCAGACTGTCAGCTCATCCGCCACGCCTCGCCCACCACGAAAGGGGACGGTGCATGCGCCCCGCACGCCACACCGCCCCCTCGTCGCTCCCCGCCACGGCCCTCGCGCCCCTCCCCGCCACCGGTCACCGGCTCGCGGCGGCGCTCACCGCGCTGCTGGCCGTCCTGCTGACCCTGGTCCCGGCCGGGCCCGCAGCGGGTGCTCGGGGCGCCGTCCCCGGGCTGGTCCCGGTGCCCGCGGCGACGACCGTCCCGCATCCGGACACCGGCTACCACGCCGACGACGGCTGTGCCACCCCCTGCGCCGCGCAGGCCAGGTCCCGGCACGACCACCTCGCTGAACGTCCGGCGCCCCCGGACCGTCTCGCCGTCACCACGCGCTTCACCGGCGCCGCCCCCACCGCTCATGGGCGGACCACCGCGCCGTCCGGTGCCGTGCCCGTCTCCCCCGGCCGCACGAGCCACGACCGCGTGCGGGCTCCTCCTGTCTCCTCCGGCACCTGAGACACCCGTCCTTCCCCCTTCTTCCACCTTCTTCCACCTTCTTTCGCCGCGGCCGCGCTGGGCCGCTGCCGTGGCGTGCCCGCCGGAGGCCCGTGTTGAAACGTTCCCGTCCCCGCTCCCGTCCCCACTCCCTGAGGGGGCGTGCGCTCGTCGCCCTCCTCGTGCTGGCCGGGGCCGCGGCCATCGCCCTGACCATGCCGATCCGCCTCGGACTCGACCTGCGCGGCGGCACCCAGATCGTGCTGGAGACCAAGTCCACCGAAACCACCAAGGCCGACCGGGAGGCCACCGACCGCACCGTGGAGGTGCTGCGCGGCCGTATCGACGCGCTCGGCGTCGCCGAGCCGACCATCGTCCGCTCCGGTGACAACCGCGTCGTCGTCGAACTGCCCGGCGTACAGGACCCGAAGAAGGCGGCCGACGTACTGGGCCGCACCGCGCAGCTCACCGTCCACTCGGTGCTCGGCCCGGCCGAACCCGAGGGAGCGGCCGCCGGGAACGACGTCAAGACCGACGACGGCAAGGCCGACGCCCCCGAGGCCGACGGCACCGAGGCGGATGCCCCCAAGGCCGACGGCACCGAGGCCGACGACGCCGAGACGTCCTCCGGCACGGACGGTGAGCGGGTCCTGCCGGACGAGTCCGGACAGTCCCTCCGCCTCAAGGAGGCCACGCTGACCGGGCAGGACGTCGAGGGCGCCGACGCCCGCTTCGACCAGCAGGGCGGCGCCGGGTGGCACGTCACGGTCGACTTCAAGGACGCGGGCAGCGACCGCTGGGCCAAGGTGACCGGCGAGGCCGCCTGTCATCCGGCCGGTGACCCGCAGCGCCGGGTCGCCATCGTGCTCGACAACAAGATCATCTCCTCGCCGCAGGTCGACCCGTCGGTGGCCTGCGGGGCCGGCATCGCCGGTGGCTCGACGCAGATCACCGGTTCCTTCGACGACGCCGAGGCCCGCGAGCTGGCCCTGCTCATCAAGGGCGGCGCCCTGCCCGTACCGGTCGAGACCATCGAGCAGCGCACCATCGGCGCGACCCTGGGCGACGAGGCCATCTCGGCCGGCGCCTGGGCCGCCGTCATCGGCACCGCGCTGACCGGGCTGTTCATCATCGTCGTCTACCGGCTCATGGGCGTCCTCGCGACCGTGGCCCTCCTCTGCTACGGCCTGATCGCCTACGCCGCCCTGGCCGCGGTCGGCGCCACCCTGACCCTGCCCGGCCTGGCCGGTTTCGTCCTGGCCATCGGCATGGCGGTGGACGCCAACGTCCTTGTGTTCGAACGCGCCCGCGAGGAACAGGCCGCCCGTACCCGGCCGAGCACCCGCGCGTCGCTGACCGCCGGTTTCCGCAGTGCCTTCAGCGCGATCGCCGACTCGAACATCACCACGCTGATCGCCGCCGCCCTGCTGTTCTTCCTCGCCTCGGGCCCGGTGAAGGGCTTCGGCGTCACCCTGGGCATCGGTGTCCTCGCCTCCATGGTCAGCGCCCTGGTGATCACCCGGGTGCTCGCCGAGTTCGCCGCGAGCCGCCCGTCGGTCTTCCGCCGCCCGCACATCACCGGCATCTCCAGCACCGGCCCGGTCCGCGACGCCCTGCTGCGCCGCGACCCCTTCCTGATGCGCCGGCCGCGCCGCTGGCTGGCCGCCTCCGCGGTCGTCCTCGTGGTGGCCGGCTCCGGCATCCTGGTCCGCGGTCTGAACTTCGGCATCGAGTTCACCGGCGGACGGCTCATCGAGTACTCCACGGCGACCCAGGTCGACGCCGACCGGGCGCGGGACGCCCTCGCCGACGCGGGCTTCCCCCGTGCCGTCGTCCAGTCCTCCGGTGACAGCGACCTCACGGTACGCACCGAGAAGCTGACCGACGCCGAGGCGGAGACCGTCACCAAGGCCATCGGCGAGCTGGGCGGCGAGACGGAGAAGGTCCGTGACGAGCTGATCGGCCCCAGTCTGGGCGAGGAACTGCGGAAGGACGCCCTGATCGCCCTGGCCCTGGCCCTGGCCGCCCAGCTGCTGTACCTCGCCGTCCGTTTCCGGTTGCTGTTCGGCACCGCGGCGGTCGGCGCGCTCGCCCACGACGTGGTCATCCTGGTCGGCGTGTTCGCCTGGCTGGGCAAACCGATCGACGGGGTGTTCCTGGCCGCGCTGCTCACCGTGATCGGCTACTCCGTCAACGACTCGGTCGTCCTCTTCGACCGCATCCGGGAGCTGCTCGCCGGCCGGGACCGGAAGAGGCCGTTCGCCCGGCTCACGAACCAGGCGATCCTGCAGACCCTGCCGCGCACGGTCAACACGGGCATGGGCGCGGTGCTCATCCTCGCCTCGCTGGCCCTGCTCGCCGACGACTCGCTCACCGACTTCGCCCTCGCCCTGCTGATCGGCGTGGGGGTCGGCACGTATTCCTCGGTGTTCACCGCCTCTCCGCTGGCCATCGAGATGTACGACCGCGGCAGCGGGTCGCGCCCCGCACGCCGCAAGGGGCGGGCCGGGGCAGCGGCCGGGGACACGGAGAGGAAGGTGCCGGCGAGCCGCACCGAACGGGAGGAGGTCGGGTAGACGCAGCACCGGCGGCGCCGCGGCACCCCCGCGGCGCCGCGTTCCGACACCACGTTCCGAGCAGCGGGCTCAGCACACCGCGTTCGGCAGACCGGGCTCAGGTACGCCGCGTTCAGCACACCGGGCCCGGTACGCCGCGTTCGGAGCACCGCGTTCAAGGCGCCCCGGTGTAGTGCTCCCCCACCCGGGCCCGCACCACGTCCAGGTCGCCGGCGATCAGTGCGTCGAGCAGCGCCGTGTGCTCGTGGGCGTCGGCGATCAGGTCGGCCCGCCCCCGTACCGCGGGGGCGCCGGCCGGCGGCCACTGGGCGCGGCGGTGCAGGTCACCGGCGATCCGGAGGAGCTGGTCGTTGCCGGCCAGCGCCAGCACCGCGCGATGGAAGGCACGGTCGGCCTCGGCGTACGTCGCCGGGCAGCCGGACGACGCTGCCCGGACGGTGGCCTCGGCGAAGGGGCGCAGCTCCGCCCAGCGTTCGGCGGGCACCGTACGGGCCAGGCGCAGCAGCACCGGGACCTCGATCAGGGCCCGGACCTCGGCGAGCTCGGCCAGTTCCCGGTCGCCGCGCTCGACGACCCGGAAGCCGCGGTTGGGAACGACCTCGACGGCGCCCTCCAGGGCGAGCTGCTGCATGGCCTCCCGTACGGGCGTGGCGGAGACGCCGAACCGCTCGCCGAGCGCGGGCGCCGAGTAGACCTCGCCGGGGCGCAGCTCACCGGAGACCAGCGCCGTGCGCAGGGCGTCGAGGACCTGCCCGCGCACGGAGGAGCGCTGGACGAGGGCGCGCGGGCGGGGCGGGGGAGGTTCGCTGTGCGTGTGTTCGCCGCGCGCGGCCCCGACCGGACCCCCGGCCCCCCGTGCCCGGGCCCGGTCCATGTCCCCGGCGCCGGGCTGCGCCGGCACCCGCGCCGGCCGGGCGGCGCCGGCGGATGTACCGGTCCGCCCGGTGCCCGTCCCGGCCGCATCCTGCGCGCTCGGCTTCACGGGTCCTCCTGAGGGACGTGTCGGTACTTGGGGCCATTACGGCGGGTTGTCGCTTGTCCGTCAAGCACCCTAAGGGCACGGGCCGTCAGTTCAAATCCCGAGGATCTTCGGTAAGGTAAGGCTTACCTGAAACTGTCCGTTGCTCCGACGTGGATCGGTGGTCCCGCATGCCTGTCACCCGCTCGGCCTTCACGGACGCCTACGCGCGTCTGTCCGAGGTCCTCCCCGGGCTGGGCGTCACCGAGCTGGACGCGGCCCACGAGGTCCCGGGCGGCGGCGGATGGGTCGGCGCCGCCTCGCTCGCGGCGGGCGGGGCGGAGCTGGAGGCCTTCCTCGCCTGGGACGACGCGCAGGTGCTGCGGGACTACGGGCAGCGGGCCCGGCCGGACGTGGTCGCGAGCTTCGGACTGCACCGGTACGCGTGGCCGGCCTGCCTGCTCATCACCGTGCCGTGGTTCCTGCACCGCCGGGTGCCCCGCTTCCCCGTGACCCACGTCGCGTACGACCGCTCCGCCGCCGGCCTCCCCCTCGGCCGCTTGGCCGTGCGGCCCACCGGCTTCGCCTGCCTGCCGGGGGATCCGGCCGCCGCACTGCCCGGCGCCCGGGTGGTCGCCGACGAGGAGGCGCTGCGGACCGAGGTGCGGGCCGCCGTCGCCGAGCACCTGGAGCCGGTGCTGGCCGGGTTCGGACCACGCATGCGACGGCGCGGACGCGCCCTGTGGGGCATGGCGACCGACGAGGTCGTCGAGGGCCTGTGGTACGTCGCCCATCTGCTCGGCGAGCAGGAGCGGGCACGGCACGAGCTGGAGCTGCTGCTGCCGGGCGCGACCAAGCCGTACGTCGGCGACGCCGCGTTCCGGGAGCTGAAGGGCCCGGACGGCGAGCCGCTGCACACCCGGGACCGGGCGAGCTGCTGCATGTTCTACACGCTGCGCCCCGAGGACACCTGCGCCACCTGCCCGCGCACCTGCGACGCGGACCGCGTCAACAAGCTCCTCGCCACGGCGAGTTGACCCTCACCGGGCACGCTCTCGCGCGACCGTCCCCGGGATCGTCGACTAGGATCACCGACGTCGTTCACAACCCCCACACGCGTAGCGGGAACTTTCCGCGGAACCACCCGTACGGGTAGTCTTATTCGAACTCAACTCCCGCCCCTCACGCGGCAGTTCGAGCAGAACGCCGCCTTGGGCATCCCCTCGCACCCTCTTGGCGGCCTCTTGCCCCGAAACCCCCTGAGGGCCGCTGGGTTTGGGCCACCATGGCGGGCGTTACGCCCTATCCCAATGCAAGGGACCCCTAGATGAGATTGACCGACATATCGCTGAACTGGCTGCTTCCGGGCGCCGTGCTGCTCCTGGGCATGCTGGCGGCGGTGGCGGTGCTCGCGCGTGGCAAGCGTTCCTCGGGGAAGGACGCGGGCGCGGACGACTCGTGGGAGCGCATGGAGGAGCGCCGCAGGCGCAAGGAAGCCCTCTACGGCAGCGTCTCCTATGTCCTGCTCTTCTGCTGCGCCGCGGTCGCCGCGGCGCTCTCCTTCCACGGTCTGGTCGGCTTCGGCGAGCAGAACCTCGGTCTGAGCGGCGGCTGGCAGTACCTGGTTCCGTTCGGACTCGACGGGGCGGCGATGTTCTGCTCCGTCCTCGCGGTACGCGAGGCCAGCCACGGTGACGCGGCGCTCGGCTCCCGCATACTCGTGTGGACCTTCGCGTTCGCGGCGGCCTGGTTCAACTGGGTGCACGCGCCCCGCGGCATCGGTCACGCGGGTGCCCCCCACTTCTTCGCGGGCATGTCCCTGTCGGCGGCGGTGCTGTTCGACCGGGCTCTGAAGCAGACCCGCCGGGCCGCCCTGCGCGAGCAGGGCCTGGTGCCGCGTCCGCTGCCGCAGATCCGCATGGTCCGCTGGCTGCGGGCTCCCAGGGAGACGTACCGTGCCTGGTCGCTGATGCTCCTGGAAGGCGTGCGCAGCCTCGACGAGGCGGTCGAGGAGGTACGCGACGACAGGCGTCAGAAGGAGGAGAAGAAGCAGCGCCGGCGCGAGCAGGAGCGCCTGGAGCGGGCACAGCTGAAGGCGATCAGCCGGGGCCACGGTCCCCGGGGCCTCCCCGGCCGTGGAGTCGAGGTCGAGGTGCAGCAGGTGGAACGGGGCACCGAACGCGCCACCGCGGAGCCTGCCATATCCACGCCGGAGCCACTGCCCGTCGGCGGGCGTCCCTCCCTGCAGCCCGTACGTCGCGGAGCTGACCAGATCACCGTCGACCTCACCGCGGAGGACGACACCCAGGCCCTGCCGCGCCTCGACTCCCTGGAGCGCAAACTCAAGGACCTGGAGCAGCAGTTCGGCTAGAGGCGACCCGCTCATCGGTCATCGGCCATCGGTCATCGGCAAGCGTGTACCGTCGCCCGGGCCAAGGGCGTGACCACGCGTCACGCCCTTGCGGCATTCGGTTCGCTCGTCGTCCCGCCTGTTCGTCGTTCACGCCCCGTGGTCGTTCACGCGGCCTCGGCGTCCAGCCGGAACCAGACCGACTTGCCGACCCCGTGCGCCCGTACGCCCCACGCGTCCGCGAGGGACTGCACCAGGACCAGTCCCCTGCCGTTCGTGCTCTCCTCCGGCTCGGGAGCCCGCGGCCGGGGCAGCCCGCCGACGAAGTCCCGTACCTCGACCCGTAGTCCGTCCGGTTCCACCGTCGCCGTCAGGACCGCGTCGTCGTCCGTGTGGACGAGCGCGTTGGTGACCAGTTCGCTGGTGAGCAGCTCGGCGATCTCCGACCGTCCGGGCTTGCCCCAGTGCCGCAGCAGGTCGCGCAGCGCCCGGCGTGCCTCGGGCACCGCCCTCAGGTCCGCCTGCCCGAGTCTGCACCTGAGCTGAGGCACCGCCCGCCTCTTCCTGTCCCCCGTCCGCGTGCCGATGTCCGTTTCCTTCCACTCGAAGTCCCTCGAACACGTTCACGGGGGAATCCTTGCCCGGCTGGGTCCCGGGCAGTCATGTCGCATGCTCAACGACCGGTTGTTCGGCCACGGAGCGGCCGAACTGGCCGGATCCCGCCGGGCGGGCGACGGGAATGCGACAGGAACGCGACAGGAACGTCCCGTCACGCCCTACGGCCGCGGCACGTTGCGCAGGTTCGACCGGGCCATCTGGACCATGCGTCCGACGCCGCCGTCCAGGACGATCTTCGAGGCGGACAGTGCGAAGCCGGTGACCATGTCGGCGCTGATCCTCGGCGGGATGGACAGGGCGTTGGGGTCGGTGACGACGTCGACGAGGGCCGGCCCCTTGTGCTTGAACGCGGCCTTCAGCGCCCCGGCGAGCTCCTTGGGCTTCTCCACCCGCACCCCGAAGGCTCCGCAGGCCTCGGCGACGGCGGCGAAGTCGGGGTTGACGTTGGCCACGCCGTGCGAAGGCAGGCCCGCGACCAGCATTTCCAGCTCGACCATGCTGAGCGAGGAGTTGTTGAAGAGGACGACCTTCACCGGCAGGTCGTGCTGGACGAGGGTGAGGAAGTCGCCCATCAGCATGGTGAACCCGCCGTCACCGGACATGGAGACCACCTGCCGGCGCCGGTCGGTGAACTGGGCGCCGATCGCCATCGGCAGCGCGTTCGCCATCGAGCCGTGCGAGAACGACCCGATGATGCGGCGCCGCCCGTTGGGCGAGATGTAGCGGGCGGCCCAGACGTTGCACATGCCGGTGTCGACGGTGAACACGGCGTCGTCGTCGGCCATCTCGTCGAGCACGGCGGCGACGTACTCGGGATGGATCGGCACGTGCTTGTCGACCTTGCGGGTGTACGCCTTGACGACGCCCTCCAGCGCGTCCGCGTGCTTCTTCAGCATCCGGTCGAGGAAGCGGCGGCTCTTCTTCTCCTTCACCCGCGGGATCAGGCAGCGCAGGGTCTCCTTCGCGTCGCCCCACACCGCGAGGTCCAGCTTGGAACGCCGGCCCAGGTGCTCGGGCCGGACGTCGATCTGCGCGATCTTCACGTCGTCGGGCAGGAAGGCGTTGTACGGGAAGTCCGTGCCGAGCAGGATCAGCAGGTCGCACTCGTGGGTGGCCTCGTAGGCCGCGCCGTAGCCGAGCAGCCCGCTCATCCCCACGTCGTACGGATTGTCGTACTGGATCCACTCCTTGCCGCGCAGGGCGTGCCCCACCGGCGACTTGATCTTCCCGGCGAACTCCATGACCTCGGCGTGCGCGCCCGCCGTGCCACTGCCGCAGAACAAGGTGACCTTGTCGGCGTCGTCGATCAGCCGCACCAGCCGGTCGATCTCCTCGTCGCCGGGCCGGACGGTCGGCCGGGAGGTGACGAGTGCCGTCTCGGCGGCCTTCTCCGGCGCGGGCTCGTCGGCGATGTCGCCGGGCAGGGAGACGACGCTGACGCCGCCCTGGCCGACGGCGTGCTGGATGGCGGTCTGGAGCAGCCGCGGCATCTGCTTCGGGCTGGAGATCAGCTCGCTGTAGTGGCTGCACTCGCGGAACAGCTGGTCGGGGTGGGTCTCCTGGAAGAAGCCCAGGCCGATCTCGCTGGACGGGATCTGCGAGGCGAGGGCGAGGACGGGGGCCGCGGAGCGGTGGGCGTCGTAGAGGCCGTTGATGAGGTGGAGGTTGCCGGGGCCGCAGGAGCCGGCGCACGCGGTGAGCTTCCCGGTGATCTGGGCCTCCGCCCCGGCGGCGAAGGCTGCGGTCTCCTCGTGCCGGACGTGCACCCACTCGATGCCGGAGTGGCGGCGCACCGCGTCCACGACCGGGTTGAGGCTGTCGCCGACGACTCCGTAGAGGCGTTCGACCCCGGCACGGGTGAGGATGTCGACGAACTGTTCCGCGACGTTCTGTTTGGCCATGGCTCCAGCTATGGCACAGCGAGCGGCGTCACGCCTCCCAGACGGCGGCGGCCGTACGGTCGTCGGCGTAGCCCTTGACCCGGGCGCGGCTGTCGGCGAGGAACTCCGCGAGGCCGGGCGGGGTGCGTCCGGCCCATCGCCGTGCGAGGAGTTCGCCCAGCTCGGGCTCGCTCAGCAGCGGCTCGGCGAGGCCAGCGGTGCACATCAGGAGCACATCACCCGGGCGGGCTACGGAGGCGCGGAAGCGGAACGGCTCGCGTGGTGGTCCGGCGAGCGGTTCGCCGTACGGGCCGGGTGGTGGGGGGATGCCGAGGTCCATGGTGAGCCGGTCGCCGCCGCGCGTCCCGCTCGGCGCGTCGCCCCGCTTTCCGTCGGGCCTTCCACCCGGTGTCGAGCCGAACCCGACGACGGGTTCGCCCGCGACGTCGCCGGCGCTCGGCTCCATGTCCCGCCAGGCGCCGTCCCGCAGCCGGAGCAGTCCGCCCGCGCCGACGCCGAAGAACACCCGCGTACGGCACTCGGGGTCGGCGGGCAGCAGCAGACAGCGCAGGGTGGCCGCGTACTCCTCCGGGTCCAGGCCCTGTTCGGCGGCGCCGGCCCGGAGCCTGCCGAGGCTGCGGTCGGTGAGGCGGTGCAGGCCGGACTTGAGGTCGCCGCGCCGGGCGGCCCGCAGGTCCTCGGCGAGCCGGTCCCGGCTGCGGCCCACGGCCCGCCCGATCCACCGGCACACCTCGGCGGCGGCGAGGTGCGCCCCGGCGGTCGCGCGGGCACCGGTCGCCATCGCCACCAGGATCAGCGCCTGCTCCCCCGCGCCGAAGCGGGCCACGAGCAGCGCGTCGCGCCGCGGGTCGCCCCGGTACCGCGCGGAGTCCCCCCGTACGGACACGGCCCGCAGTGTGCAGGTCCCGTACCGGGCGCCGTCCAGCACGGTGTCCGCCACCAGCCCGTCGAGCCCGTCCGGGTCGGCGGGCGGCAGCGCGGTGGGTTCGGCGTCGTAGGTGGGCGGCCCGGAACCGACGTAGTCACACGGGGAGAACGAGCCCGCGCCGGTGCCGTACCGGGCCTGCGCGGGCAGCGGCTCGGGAGGCTGGGACGGGAGGAACGGTGGCGGAAGCGGGGGCAGACCGGGGCTGATCCTGGGCGGGGGCGGTGGCACGCCGGGGGCCGACCGGGCGGAGGGGAGGGGGGTGGCGGGGGGTTCCGTGAGATCGGCGGGGCCGGTCCCCGAGGTGGTGCGGCCGTGCGGTCCCGTTCGGTGGCCGGTCGGTCGCGGAGGCGGCGGGGCGGGCCGCACAGGGCCGGGTTGCCGCTCGGCTGACGGTTGCGGGATGCCGGGCTGCCCCTCGGCTGACGGCTGTGGGGCGTCGGGCTGCCCCTCGGCTGAAGACCGTGGAGGGCCGGACTGCCGCTCGGCTGCGGGCCGTACGGGACCGGGCTGCCGCTCGGCTGACGGCTGTGGGGCGCCGCGCTGTTCCCTGCGGGATGTCCTCGGCCCGGACGGCGGTCCGGGTTCCGGCGGGGAGTCGTCCGGCGGGAGGCTCACCGGGCCGGCGGCTGCGGCGGGCGGCGGTTGCCAGGGGGCCTGCGGCGGGGGCGGGCCGGGAGAGCCCGGCGCAGCGGCGGTGCGGAGGCTTTCGCCGACGTCCGGTGAAGCCGCTGGAACGTCCGGACCCGCGGTACGGGGACCGGGGATGCCGGCGGGCGGCGCCGCCCGCCGAGGGGGCCGGTCCCCGGCCGGAGGCGGTTGCGGCGGTTCCGGCTCCTCCCCGGTGACCTGGTCCGGCCGGCCGGACACCGTCCCCGCCGCCGAGGCGAAGCGGTCGTCCAGGGAATCGGGTGCGGCCGTGGGGCCGGTGTCGTCGGTGGAGTCGTCGTACAGCTGCGCCCACCAGTCGTCGTCATGACCGGTGGGCCTTCCCCCCTGCTGACTCATGCTCCTGATTGTCCACCGCCGGAGCCGTGTGAAAACGGGGCATCCGGAAAATCCGGGCGCACCGGCGCGCGCCGGACGGCGTGTCGGGGGACACCTCGAACGAGGTTGCGAGGTGGGGTGGCCGAGCGGTCCCACCCCCCACGGGAGAACCGCCCGGCGACGCCACATTGGCAGAGTGACCGGCGGTACGGCGATGATGTCCCCAGGCGGGTTCCCGCCGTGGCCGCTTTCCGCCACGGGCGGCTGCGCGCGGGTGAGGGTGAGTTCGTTCTCGGGGAGGGGCGACGCTGGTGCTGGGAGTGCTGGGGCTGGAGGACGCGCACGAGTCGGCGTACCGGGCGCTGGTGTCCGTGGGCGCCGCCGACGTGCCGGATCTCGCCCGTCGGCTGGCGCTCGGCGAGCAGGACACCGAGCGGGCACTGCGCCGGCTGGAACAGCACGGGCTCGCGGCCCAGTCCTCGGCCCGGCCCGGCCGCTGGGTCGCCGCGCCGCCGGGAGTGGCGCTGGGCGCGCTGCTCACCCAGCAGCGCCACGAGCTGGAGAAGGCGGAGCTGGCGGCGGCGCTGCTGGCCGAGGAGTACCGGGCGGCGGCGGCCGAACCCGCCGTGCACGACCTGGTGGAGGTGGTGACCGGCGCCGCGGCGGTCGCCCAGCGCTTCTTCCAGCTCCAGCTGGCGGCGAGCGAGGAGGTGTGCGCGCTGGTGACCGGCACCCCGGTCGCCGTCACCGGCATGGAGAACGACGCGGAGGAACAGGCCACCGTTCGCGGGGTGCGCTACCGGGTCGTGGTCGAGCGGTCGGTACTGGACAAGCCGACCGGCATCACAGAGCTGACCGCCGCGCTGGGCCGCGACGAGCAGGTGCGGGTGGTGGACCGGGTGCCCACCAAGCTGGTCGTCGCCGACCGGTCCCTCGCCCTGGTGCCGCTCACCGCGCGCTCCTCGGAGCCGGCCGCGCTGGTCGTGCACGCCAGTGGCCTGCTGGAGCTGCTGTCGGGCCTGTTCGAGTCGGTGTGGCGGGACGCGCTGCCGCTGCGGCTCGGCGCGTCCGGCGTCAGCGAGCACGGACCGGACGGGCCCGACGAGACCGACCTGGAGATCCTCTCCCTGCTGCTGGCCGGCCTGACCGACGCGAGCGTCGCCAAACAGCTCGACCTGGGCCTGCGGACCGTACAGCGGCGGGTGAAGCGCCTGATGGAGCTGACCGGGGTGACGACCCGGCTCCAGCTGGGCTGGCACGCGTACGAGCGGGACTGGGTGGCCCGGAAACGCTGAACCGGCCCCCACCGGTCCCGCCCGCCCCGCCCGTTCCGCCCGTTCCGCCGGGCGTCTGCGCCGCGCACCCGTCTCCGGCACCCTGGACAGATGGGAGCGTGGGACCTCCTGCTGTCCGGCCTGGTCATTCTGCTCGGGCTGTACGGCGTGCTGCTCCCGGGCGTGCCCGGGGCGTGGCTGGTGTGGGCCGGGGTCCTGTGGTGGGCGTTGAAGGACCCGCGGCCCGTCGCGTGGGCCGTGCTCGTCGGCGCCACGGTCGTCCTGCTCCTGTCCCGGGCGGTGCGCCGGACGCTGCCGCCCCGGCGGCCGGGCGGGGACGACGCCACCCGCCGGGTCACGGCGTACGCGGGTGCGGGCGCCCTCCTCGGCTTCGTCCTGGTCCCCGTGCTCGGCGCGATCCCCGGCTTCATGGGCGGCGTCTACCTCGCCGAACGGCTGCGGCTCGGCCGGCACGGCGAGGCGGTGGCGGCACTGCGCACGGCGATGCGCTCGGGAGGCTCCAGCCTGCTGACGGAACTGTTCGCCTGCCTGTTGATCACCGGGGCGTGGCTGGGCGCGGTGCTAGCGGGTTAGCGCGGCGCCCTCCAGGGCGAGCAGCCGCGTCTTGCGCTCCAGACCGCCCGCGTACCCCGTCAGGGAGCCGTCGGCGCCGATCACCCGGTGGCAGGGGCGCAGGATCAGCAGCGGGTTGGCGCCGATCGCGCCGCCCACGGCACGTACCGCGGGCCGGGAGGCCCCGATGCGTGCGGCGATCTCGCCGTAGGTGGTGGTCGCCCCGTAGGGCACGTCGTCCAGGGCGTCCCACACGCGTTCCCGGAAGGCGGTTCCCTCGGCGCGCAGCGGCAGCCGGAACTCCGTCAGCTCCCCTGCGAAGTAGGCGGCGAGCTGCTCCTCGGCCGCCCGGAAGGGACCGGCGTCGTGCCGCCAGCCGTCCTGGACGCTCCGGCCGCCCTTCTGCCCGGGTACGGACAGGGAGGTGAGCGTCCCGTCCGGTCCGGCGGTGAGGAGCAGCCGGCCGACGGGGCTGTCGGTCTCCGTCCAGTACGTCGTGGTGGTCGTGGTGGTCGTCGTCATCGGTGCTGCTCCCACTCTCCTGCTGCGCGCAGGTGGTTCAGGGCGTACGAGCGCCAGGGGCGCCAGGTGTCGGGGACGGCCGGGCCGGGCGGGGCGACGTCCGGGTCGCCGAGGGCGCGGGTGCGGACGACGGCGGCCGTACGGGCGTCCAGGCCGGGTACGGCGAGCAGCGCGCGCTCGGCGTCGTCCCGGTCGGCGCCCGGGTCCAGGCGTACGGTGCCGTCGGCGAGGGCGGCGGCGAGCGCGCCCGGGGTGCCGTGCGGCTCGGCGCCGGCCAGGACGGCCGGTTCGGGGAAGAGGTGGGTGAGGGTGCCGCACGGCGCGTCCAGCGTCTTGCCGTACCGCCGCACCAGCCGCTCGGCCTCCGCCCGCCCGGCCACGGCCCGGACGGCGAGTTCGTCGGGGTCGGCGGTGCCCGGTGAGCGCAGCCCGGGGCGGGCGGCGACCAGCGGGCCCAGCCGGGGGTCGGCGCCGAGCCGCTCGTCGACGGCGTACGGGTCGGCGTCGAGGTCGAACAGCCGCCGCAGCCGTTGCACGGCGGTGGTCAGGTCGCGGAGGTCGGTGAGGTGGAGGCGTGCGGCGAGCCAGCCGCCGCTTCCGGTGCGTGGTCCGCCCGGCCGTTCGTCGACGGCGACGATCCCGGTGCCGTACGGCAGGCGCAGGGTGCGCCGGTAGACGCGGTGGCCCGGCGGGCCGCTCATCTCCTCGACTCCGGCGACGGCCTCCTGCTGGAGCAGGTCGAAAACGGGCCCGGACCGGTAGGGGCCCCGGTGGGCGAGCCGCAGCGGGATGCCGGCGGAGGGCGTGGCCGACCGCCGGGAGGCCCGGTCGCGTGCCGGTGCGGCGGCGCGCAGCGCGCTCGGGGTGGCCGCGTAGACGGCCCGGACCGTGTCGTTGAACTGCCGCACGCTGGCGAACCCCGACGCGAACGCGATCTCGGTGACCGGCAGGCCGGTGGTCTGCAGCAGGACCCGCGCGGTGTGCGCCCGCTGGGCGCGGGCCAGGGCCACGGGCCCGGCGCCGAGCTCGGCGGTGAGCTGCCGCTGGACGTGGCGGGCGCTGTAGCCGAGCCGGCCGGCGAGTCCGGCGACGCCCTCGCGGTCGACGACGCCGTCGCCGATCAGCCGCATGGCCCGGCCGACGACGTCGGCGCGGACGTTCCAGTCCGCCGAGCCCGGCACGGCGTCCGGACGGCACCGCCGGCAGGCCCGGAACCCCGAGACCTGCGCGGCGGCGGCCGTCGCGTAGAACCGCACGTTGTGCCGCTTCGGCGTGACCGCCGGGCAGCTGGGCCGGCAGTAGATGCCGGTCGTCTCGACGGCGAAGAAGAACGCGCCGTCGAACCGGGCGTCCCGGCTGCGGACGGCCGCGTATTTGCTGTCCTCGTGCGCCCTGCTGCTCTCGGGCGCCCTGGTGTTCCCAGGTGCCCTGGTGTGCTCGGGTGCCCTGGTGTTCCCGTGCACCTTGCTGTCTCCGTGCACCTTGCTGTCCTCGGGCGCCCGCTGCTCCGCGGTCTTCATCACACCGTCCAGTCTCCGCCAGGCCGGAGGCCCGGGCTGGCGGAAATCGGACATGGCGTTCAGCGGGGCGGCTACAGCTACCGCACGCGGCCCCGCTTGGCCTCCATCGCCGCCTTGCCGATGGCGCCCCGGCGCTTCCACTCCTTGCGGATCTCGGCCCGCAGCCGGGCATCGGTCTTGGCGACGATGCGCTGGTTCTCCCGCATGAGCTTGCGGTAGCTCTCCAGGCGCCGCACGGACAGCTCACCGGTGTCGATGGCGGCGGCGACGGCGCAGCCCGGCTCGCTCTCGTGGGCGCAGTCGTGGAACCGGCAGTCACCGGCCAGTTCCTCGATCTCGGCGAAGACCTGCCCGACCCCGGTGCTCGCGTCCCAGAGCCCGACGCCCCGCAGCCCGGGGGTGTCGATCAGCACTCCCCCGCCGGGCATCACGAGGAGGTTGCGGGTGGTGGTGGTGTGCCGGCCCTTGCCGTCGACGTCCCGGATGGCCTGCACCTCCATGGCGTCCTCGCCGAGCAGCGCGTTGGCGAGGGTGGACTTGCCCGCGCCGGACTGCCCGAGCAGCACCGCCGTACCGCCGGAGACGACGGCGCCGAGGACGTCGAGACCCTCCCCGTGCGCGGCGCTGACGGACAGCACCGGCACGCCGGGCGCGGCGGTCTCCACGTCCTGGACGAGGTGCGCCAGGGTCACCGGGTCGGGGACGAGGTCGGCCTTGGTGAGCACGACCAGGGGCTGCGCCCCGGACTCCCAGGCGAGCGCGAGGAAGCGTTCGATCCGGGCGAGGTCGAGTTCGGCGGCGAGCGACACGGCGACGATCGCGTGGTCGACGTTGGCCGCGAGGATCTGCCCCTCGGACCGCTTGGAGGAGGTGGAGCGCACGAAGGCCGTACGGCGCGGCAGGTACGTCCGTACGTAGCGCGGGCTGCCGTCCGGTTCGACGACGGCCCAGTCGCCGGTGCAGACGACGCGCAGGGGGTCGTGCGGAGTGACGAACGCGGTGTCGGCCCGCAGGACTCCGTCGGCGGTGACGACGTCGCACTGACCGCGGTCGACCCGGACGACCCGGCCGGGCAGCAGCCCTTCGGCGGCGTACGGGGCGAACGCGTCGGCCCAGTCCTCGTCCCAGCCGTACGGCACGAGTGGATGCGAGGAGGAGGACGGGAACGAGCTCGGGAGAGACGAGAAAGACAAGGGGTGACCCTTCACAGGGGTGGCCCCGGCACCGCGCTCACGAGCGCGGGAAGGAGTTGAGGTCAGCCGGCGGCCACGGAGGTGGACTTGACGAACTTCCGGATGCGGGCAACGCCCATCGCGACGACAGCCATCGGTCGACACCTCCCAGATCAGTCACACACTCGAACAGTGGCGGCAGAGCGGCCACGGGAACGGACACAACCCTAGCCACCCTCCCGGGGACGCACCAGCGATTTACCGGCGCCTCGCTCCGGTGCCGCGGGGTCACACGGCCCGCGGTCGGCGCGCGGCACGGGGCCGGGCACGAGACCGCACTCGCCGGCGCTGCTCGGACGGGCGACGAACCGGAACAGGTCGGGAGCGACTCGACGCGCACCTCTCTGCCCGGGGCCCGTCACGCCCGGCGGGAGCCGCCTGGCGTGACGGGCCGTGCGTCGGCCGCCCGGCCCTGTGCTCAGCCCCTCTCGCCCGGCTTGCGCAGGACTTCGATCACACCGGCGTAGCTGTCGGAGCCGTGGCCGGCTGCCTTGGCGCGTTCCATCGTCGACTTGAGGAGCGCCGGCAGCGAGGTGTCGACGCCCCGGGCCTGCGCGGCGTGGACCAGGTGGTCGATGGTCGCGATCTGTACGTCGATGGTGGCGTCGTCGCCCGGGTAGCGGCCGGCATCCACCTGGGGCGCGTATGTGGTCATGAAGCCGGTGACCGCGGTGAGCCAGCGGATGGCGACGGGGGTGAACGCGGCGGCGTCGACGCCGTCGGCTCCGGCCAGGGCCGTCCCGTGCAGCCAGCCGGTCAGCGTCGACCACATGAGACCGAGCAGGGCCGCGTCGTAGAGGGACGCGAGGCCGGGATCGGTGCCGAGGTACACGGGGTCACCCAGCGCCTCCAGAACCCCGCGGTGCCTGTCGAGGACGGCCGGCGAGCCACTGTAGAGGAACATCATGTTCGGGTCGCCGACGCCCGGCGGGGTCGTCATGATCCCGCCGTCCAGGTGGTCGGCCCCGTGCGAGCGCAGCCACCCGTCCAGCTCGCGGGCCTGCTCGGCGCTCCCGGAGGTGACGTTGACCACCGCGCGGCCGACGAGGGCACCGGCAGCGGGGTCCAACACGCCGCGCAGCACGTCGTAGTCGAAGAGACAGGGGATCGTCAGCCGGCTCGCGGCAATGGCCTCTTGGGGAGTGGCCGCCGGCCGAGCGCCTCGGTCGACCAGGGCGCGGGCCTTGTCGGGCGTGCGGTTCCACACGGTGACGGAGTGCCCCCGGTCGAGCAGTGCGGTGGCGAGTGCGGAGCCCATGGACCCGAGTCCGATGACGGTGACGGCCTGCTGTTCGTTGGTGCTGGACATGCTTCAACTCCTGCTGGTTCCGTGATGTCCGAGGTGGGCGTGGCCCGGTTCGCCGTGCACCCGGGAGTGCCGCCCATCGGTCCCACCACGCTCGCAGGGCGGGCCGGTCCGGGACAGTGACAGCAGTGACAGCGACCACCAAAATCGTGCCGTTACGCTGGCGGGGTGAGCGTTGGTTCAGTCGCCGTGGTCGTGACCGAGGAGATCGACGTCCCCGCCTGGGACCTCTACGAGTTGAGCATTCCGTGCACGGTCTTCGGCAAGCCGCAGCCCGACCTGGCGGATCCCTGGTACGACTTCCGCCTGTGCAGCCTCGGCGACGGGGGCGCCGGGCCGGAGGACGGGGGGCCGGGCCCGTCCGGGTTCTCGGTCCGCACTCCGTACGGCATCGACGACATCGTGGGCGCCGACACCGTCATCGTCCCGTCCGTGCCCGACGCCTGCGTCGACGAGGGCCGGCCCCTGCCGCAAGGGCTCGTCACCGCGCTGCGCCGGGCGTACGACGCGGGGGCCCGCGTGGTCTCCCTGTGCAACGGCGCCTTCGCGCTGGCCGAGGCGGGGCTTCTCGACGGCCGCCGTGCCACCGCGCACTGGATGCACGCGGCCCAACTCGCCGAGCGGTACCCGAAGGTAGAGGTGGACGACTCGGTCCTGTACGTGGACGAGGGCAACGTCCTGACGAGCGCCGGGCTCACCGCGGGCCTCGACCTGTGCCTGCATCTCGTACGCCGTGACCTCGGCGCGCACATCTCCAACCAGCTGGCCCGCCGCATGGTCGTCCCCGCCCACCGCCCCGGCGGGCAGGCGCAGTTCATCGACATGCCGATGCCCGCGACCGACGACGCCGGCCTCGCCCCGGTACTCGCATGGGCTCGGGCCCACCTGAACGAACCACTGACCGTCGAGGACCTGGCCCGGCGCGCGGCCCTGAGCCCGCGCACGTTCTACCGCCGCCTCCAGGCCGCCGGCGGGACCACACCCCTGCAGTGGCTCCTCAACGAACGGCTCACCCTCGCCCGCAGCCTCCTCGAGTCCACGACCCTGCCCATCGAGCAGATCGGCACCGTCACCGGCCTCGGCACCGCCAACAACTTCCGCCACCACTTCCGCAAGCACGTGGGCGTCTCCCCCAACGACTACCGACGAGCGTTCCCGCCACCACGCGCACGACGAAGCGGCGTGACACCCGGCTCCCCCTCCCCGTCCGAACGAGGCCGTGCGCCTTAGTCCGGCGGTCGGCAAGCTCGTGGCAGCGCCCGGCAGGCGGGCACGGACGGGACGGACGGCGCGCGGTGCGCTCCGTGCCGCCCCGAGGGCCCTCTCACGGGCTCGCCCCGGCCGCCGGACAGGCGTCGACGGGGCCCAGGGAGACGATGTCCGCCAGACGCACCGTCACCTCGCCCGTCTCCGTCTTGAGCACCAGTCCGCCGTCGGTGACTCGCAGGGACTGCCCGCAATGGGCGGCCGAGGAGGTCCGCACGAGCAGCCGCGGCCCCTCCTGGACCGGGCCGTACCAGGTGAGCGCGACCGCTCCCACCAGCGCCGCACCGCAGACCAGGGTGAGGAGCACGCCCAGCCGCAGCGCGCGTACGGCGCGCAGCGTCTCCACGTGCGCGTCGGCCCGGAGCCGGGCGGCGGCCGGTGCGGTGTCCGGCGCGAGGGAGACCATGCCGGGCGCGCCGTGGGCCGCGCGCAGCAGCAGGAGGGCGCCGGCCGTGCCGCACACCAGGGAGGCCAGGAGCGCACCGCCGACCAACACACCGTAGGGCGCGGCGAGTTTGCTGACGTCGGTCCGTCCCTTGATCAGGCCGAAGCCGAGCAGGCCGACGAAGAGGCCGGCCAGTCCGTGCCGCCAGGCGTACGCGGCCTCCCGGACGCGGGGCAGTTCGGCGGCCAGCAGGTCCACGGTCCGGCGGGCCGCGTCGCGGTCGGAGGGCGTCGCCGGGGGTCCGGGAACAACGCGCCGGCCGGCCGTCACACGCGCTCCAGCCGTACGTTCCAGTAGGCGCCGCAGCCGGTCTCGCCCTCGGGGCGGCCGGGATGCGCGGTCTCGCACGTGCAGATGACCGGGATGCCGTCCGCGCGGCGCGACGGTCCGCGGAACGCGCGCCGGACGTGGAGGTAGGTGCACGCGCAGCCGCACCGCGGGCACCGTCCGCTGAGCACCAGCGTCTCCTGGTTGACGGGCACGACGTCCAAGGCGTCCGTGTACGTCGCCGCGTAGTCGGCCCGCGTCGTCTCCCGGTAGGCGACGGGCTCCCGGTCTCCCGGCGCCGAGCCGGCCGGATCCGGAACCGCCGGAGCCTGACCGGCCGGATCCGGACCGGCCTGAGCCTGACCGGCCGTGTCGGTGCCCGTGTCCGCGTCCGCGTCCGCCATGTGTGCCTCCTCGCACCACCGCGTGCCTGCCGGGCACTCGTCGGCCCGGATCCCCGCCAGGACATCACGGGACGCCCCGCGTCGACGGGCCGCGACCGGGAAACGTCCGGTTCGGACGGAGAGTGGTCGGCTGCCGGGCGGCAATCGGTCGATCTCCGGTCGGGCGGCGGCGGCCCTCGCCAACCGGCCGTGCCGGACCGCACGGACGGGCATGATGAGTACGGGAGGGAACACCGGATGGACGACGCCGCGCACGACGCACACGCCCCGCACCACTCGGACGACTCACCGGCCGGCGCACGCGCCGAGGCCGCCCTGGCCGGGACTGCGGGCTGCACCGTCCCCTTCCGTGCCGGGGAGCACAGCGGCCCCAGCGGCCCGGAGTTGGACGCCCGGATCGACGAACTGTCCCTCCTCGCCGACGAGTCGGGGCGGACGCCCGGCCAGGACGTGCTCCGGGCCCGGCTCAGGGCACGGCTCGGGACGCTGGTCGCCACACGGTACGTCCTCGGACAGCGTCCGCAGGACCGGCTCCAGGCCCGCGAGCTGCTGCAGGAGGCCCGCGAGTCGGCGCTGCTCGACGCGGAGTGCCGCGGCACCGCGCGCCGCGATCTCGTCGCCCTGCTGGGGTCGCGGCTGGTGCGGTTGGAGACGGAGGTGCGGGAGGCGGGGGTCGACGCCTCGGACGGTCTGCGGCTGGACGACGTGCGCATGGCCATGGAGGCCGGCAGGCCCGAGCGGTACGGCGGCTCCGGCCTTCCGGAGGACTCCCAGCTGCTGCTCCACCTGCTGCTGGCGAACGACTCGGGGAACCTGAGCCCTGAGCAGCGGGAACACTTCCTCCTGCTCGGTACCGCGCTGGAGGCGATGCAACGCGACGACATGCACGGCGTGTTCGCCTCGGCCGAGCGGCTGGTGCGGTCCGGCCGGCACGAGGGTTCCTTCCTGCCCCGTCTGCTGAACTCCGTACTGCCCACCCTGCTGTCGCTGCTGCCGCACGACCGCGCGGCGGACGCGAAGGAGCAGACTCCGGACCCGGAGGGCGGCATGAGCGCCCTGTGGGAGATCCTGGCCCTGACCGAGGCGCAGGACCCCGGAACACTGGCCCCCGCCGAGCTGCCCAAGCTCCTCGGCGCCCTGACGGGCCGCGAGGACGCCGGGCCGGACGACTCCTCGCTGTCCGCCCGGATGATCGCGGCCATGCTCCACTTGGCGCAGGCCACCCGCACCGGCGACATGACGGGCATGAACGCCGGGCTGAAACTCGTGCACGAGGCGTTCACGGCCGGCGAGTTCGACGCGGACCAGCTCACCGACTGGCTGCCGGGCGTCACGGCCGGCATGCTCGCCGGAGCCTCGATGACCGGAGGCAGTCTGCAGGACGAGGAGCTGGCCGACGCCATTCTGCGCGATCTCGACCGGACCGGCGGTCCGCCGGGCGGCCAACTGGCGATCACGCTCCGCGCGTGCGGCCATTTCCTGCGGCTGCAGATCGCCCTGTCCCGGGCGTCGGACAGCGGCGACCCCGACGCCGTCGAGTCAGTGCTGCTCGAGCTCCAGGAACTGGACGACGTGCTCGCCGGGGCCGAGGAGTGGGTGACGGTGATGCACTCGTTCCTGCTGGGCTCGGCATCCCTGGCGATGGCGCTGCTCAGCCGGGCGACGGAGGACGTCCGCACGGCCGTGCACCACTTCGAGCAGGTCATGGAGCAGTCGGTGGACATCCCCGCGCTCCGGACCCTGCTGGACGCCTCCTGGGCCCCGCTGCTGGCGCTCACCGCGGTGGTGGAGAAGGACCCGAGCCGCCTCGCCGCGGGCATCGAGCGCACCCGGTCCACGCTCGAGGGCCCCGGAGTCACCTTCGACTTCGAGTCCCGGGTACGGAGCGCGCTCGCCATCGCCCTGGAGACGCTGTACGACCTCACGGGCGACCCGGCCGCCCTGGACGAGGCCGTGGCGGAGCTGCGGCAGGCCCGGTCGGCGCTGCCGCCGGACGCTCCGGGCAACGCCGCCGTCCACGGATCGCTGGCGAAGGCCCTGGCCGGCCGGGCGGGCACGCGGCCCGGCACTCCCGAGGCCACCGAGGACCTGCGTGCCGCCGTGGGTGCGGCCCGGGACGCGCTGCGGGCCACGGCGGACGACGTGCTGCTGCAGGCCGGGGTGCACCACGGACTGCGGATGGCCCGGCAGGGTGCCGACCGGGGACGCGCGGCTGCCCTGTGGGCCCTGCGGATCGGGGACCCGGAGGAAGCGGTCGGCTGTCTGGAGGCCGGCCGCTCGCTGGTGCTCCGGGCCGCCGCGGTGTCCTTGGGCGTCGCCGACCGGCTGGCCGCGCTCGGCGCGCGGGACCTCGCGGAACGCTGGCGCACCACCGCGCCGGCGGGCGAGGCCCCGGCCGCCGACGGGGTGTCCCGCTCCCCGCTCGACGAGCTGCTGTCCGGATCGCCCGGCGGGCCCTCGCTCCCCGGCGACCTGCGGCGCGAGTCGCTGGCCCTGCTGCGCGGCCGGGAGCGGCCGGCCGACGAACCGTCGGCCGAGACGGTGACCGCACTGCGCGCCGGGCTGGCGCGCTCCGGGGCGGACGCCCTGGTCCATCTGCTGCCGGGCTCCGGTGCCGAGGACGGCGCGCTGCTCCTCGTCACCCCTCACGGGCCGGTCGGCGTGGTCCGGTCTCCGGAGCTGTCCGGTGACGGCCGGGCCCCGGTGAGGGACTTCCTGGCGGCCGGGGCGGCCCGGCAGCGGCTGGAGTCGGCCGACGTGGAGGTGTCGCACCAGGAACGCGACCGGGCGGACCGGGCCTGGTCGACGGCGCTCACCGCGCTGTGCGACTGGGCCGGTGGCGTGGTGGGCCCGGTCCTGGACCACCTCGGCCTCTGGGAACGGGCCCTGCACGAATCCGGGCTCACCCGTCACCCGGCGGACGCGGAGGGTGCGCGCGGGGCCGCCCCGGACGGCAGGCGCTCCGCCGACGGGCAAGGCACACGCTCCCCCGGCCCGGAGGACGCACGCTCCCCGGACCCGGAGGACTCAGGCTCCCCCTCCCCCGGCCCGGAGGACTCGGGCTCCCCCGGTGCCGAGGGTGCGCGCGGGGCCGCCGTACGGCTGGTGCTGGTGCCCTGCGGTGAGCTGGGGGTGGTGCCGTGGCAGGCGGCCGTGGTGCGGCCGCCCGCCGGGGCCGGCGGCCCGGACACCGTGCGGCTGTGCGAGGTCGCGGTCGTCTCCCACGCGGCCTCGGGGCGGGAGTTCCTCCGCGCGTCGGCACGGCGGCGCATGCGCCCGGCCGAGCGGCCCGCCCTGGTCTTCCACGGGCACGACCTGATGTGGGGGGAGGAGGAGGTCGAGGTCCTCCAGGAGCGGTACTACCCGGATGCCGAGCACCTCACCGAGTCGTACGGCACCACCCCCACCCCGGAGGCGGTCCTGGGACTGCTCGGCGCGCGGGACGACGCTCCCGCCTCGCTGGTGCACCTCGCCTGCCACGGGCTGGCCGGGCCCGACCCGACCACCTCCGCCCTGCGGCTGGCCCCGCCCCCGGCGGCCGCGGCGGACGGCGCCGTCAGCGCCGATCTCACCCTCAGCACCCTGCTGGACACCCCGTCCGGCGGCGCCTCGCCCCAGGCACCGGGCCCGCTGGTGGTGTGCAGCGCGTGCGAGACGGACCTCACCACCCGCGACCACGACGAGGCCCTGACGGTGACCTCGGTCCTGGTCCACCGGGTCGCGGCCGACGCCATCGGTTCCCGGTGGCGGGTCCCCGACGGCAGCTCCGAGATCCTCATGCTGGTCCTGCACGACCGGCTCGCCGCGGGGCTCGCACCGCCGGACGCCCTGCGGGCCGCACAGCGCTGGATGATCACCCCGCCGGACCTGCGTCCCGCGGTCGCCGGGCTGACGGACGTCTCCGGCTACCGGCTCCGCCAGGACTTTCGCGAACGGCCCGAGACCTGGGCCGCCTTCGTCCACCAGGGCAATCCCGCCCCGGCCGCACCGACCGAGACCGCCCAGGGGGGAATCCGGTGAATCCGACCGACCTGCTCGTGTCCCTGAAGGAGAACGCCCGCCTCCTGCCGGGCGAACTCGACGAGGAATCCCGGCGCAAGGTCGTCGCCGCGCTGCGCCTGCTGTACGACGAGACCGTCGCCGGCCGGGTGCCGGGCACGGCCCGCGCGCTGCGCCGGCTGGTGCGCGCGCTGGCGGTGCTCCCGCCCGGCCATCCCGTCGCGAAACACCTCGACGGCCCGCGGTACGCCACCGGGGCCCCGAGCGTTCCGTCCGCCGCGCTCGTGGCGGATCTGATCGGCGTCCTGGACGAAGCACCGGCCGGGCCGGAGGAGCTGCGGCGCTCCGCCCGCGCTCGCCTGCTCGCCGCCCCGGCCCTGTCGCCGCAGGAACACGCGGGCCTGCTGGCCCGCGTGCCCGACGGCGGGCCGGAGCCGCCCGGTGTGATCCGGCTCAACGACCCGGGAAACGGTCCGCGTTACCCGCGGTTCCAGTTCAGGCCGGGCACGGCCGAGCCGCTGCCCGTCGTGCGGCGCATCAACGAGCTGCTGCGCGCCGACCGGGACCCCTGGGGCGCCGCCGACTGGTGGCTGGGCGGCAACGCGTGGCTGCGCGGGGTTCCGGCGGAGCTGCTCGGCACCCTGCCGGACGAGGACCTGGTCGAGGCCGCCGCCGAACTGGTGGAGGGTGGCTGATGGTCGGTCAGATTCCGCCCGAGGGCGTGACCATGGAACCGCTGTGCACCGAGCTGCCGGCGGGGTCCCTGCTCTGGCGCTGCCACGAGGCCCGGTACGGCGTGGGGCAGTACAACCCCCGTACGGCACACGAGCACTTCAAGGGAAGCCGCTTCGACTCCACCGAGAAGGACCCGTACCCGTACCTGTACGCCGCGCTCGATCCGGTGACCGCGCTCGCGGAGGTGCTGCTGAGGTCGGTGGAGTTCGACGAGCGGGCGGCCGTCCGGCAGGTTCCGTGGGCGCAGGCGTCCCGGTACCTGCTCTCGGCGGTCCGTACGGTCTCGGACGTGACGCTGGTCGACCTCACCAGCGCGGAGGGCCTGGCGGCCGTGTGGCAGGACGACTGGCTGGTGACGAGCATGGAGTACGCGCAGACCCGGTACTGGGTCCGGCTGATCCGTGCGAACAGCCGGGAAACGCAGGGGTTGTGCTGGACGTCCAAGCGCTGCATGCCGCGGAAGGCCCTGCAGTTCTTCGGGGACCGGTGCCCCGAACCGCTCTTCGCGTCCCGGCCGGAGGAGTGCTACCGGCTGGACTCCGCCACCGGCCTGGCAGAGGTCAACCGGCTGCTGGGCCCGCTGCGGGCGGTGATTTCGGAGCCCGAGTTCTGACCGGTGGAATGCGAACCCACGGGCTCCGCCGACGGGGCTCCGGCCGACCGCCCCGCCGCGGCACCGGCGGGTCGGCCGCGGCACCGGTCCCCCGGTCGGTGGCAGTCGGTCCAAGGCCGTCGCCCGGACCCCCGCCCGGTCGGGCGGGGGTCCGGGCGACGGCCGTCCGGGCGGTCGGCGGTCAGCGCCGTCCGGCGGCCGGCAGCAGCGGCCAGGTGTCGGCGAGCTTCATGGCCGCCTCCGTCACCGCCGGGTCGCCGGATCCGGTGACCAGGCCGTTCAGGTAGGCCGCCGCCGCCGCGTCGTACAGCGCGTGCACGGCACGGATCCGCTGCTCCGTCGCCTGCCGGCGGTCCTCCCGCCGCGCCTCGGCCGTGTTCCGCGTGGCCCGTGCCCGTTCCGTCGCCGCGACGCTCTCCTCGCGGCGCCGCAGGAGTGCGTCGCGGCGTTCCAGCGCCGTCCGGTAGGCGTCGAGGAAGGGGTGTTCACGGAACAGTCCCAGGAGGAAGCTGATCCCGCCGGACAGCAGCAGGAGGGCGCAGAAGATCGCGGTGACCGTCTGGGGCGCCAGGTCGAGACGGTCGAGCAGGGTGGCGGTCGATCCGGTGTCCGCGCCGGCGAATCCCTCGGCCTCCGGGGGTAGTTCGGTCTCGCCCTCGCTCTGCGTCACGAACTCGGCGCGCAGGATGCCGAAGAGGACGGTCAGCGCCACCCACACCCCGAGCAGGGTGAGGGACGGCAGCCACGAGGCGCGGACGGCGCCGGTCGTGGCCCGCCAGCGCAGCATGCGTCCGGCGAGGTGGGGCAGCAGGACCATGACGAACGCGGCGGCCGCCGCCAGCGTGATGGTCTGGGTGTCGGCGTCGACGCTGCCCACCCCGTGGAACGGCTGGAAGGCCGCCCAGTAGATGGGCGCCTCCACCAGCACGATCGCCAGGAGCGTCACCCACGTCAGCCAGCCGGGCAGCCCGGGCCGTTTGGCCAGTCCCTCCCAGGCGTCGGCGGAGACGTTCCCGACGGCGGCCCGCGCCCCGGTGAACGGCGTGCGGCCCGGTGCCGTGCCGTCGTCGCCGTCACCGTCGGCGGGACGGGGCGCCTCGCCGGTGCGGGGCACCGGCTGGAGGATGTCCGGCTCCTCCTCGGAACGGGTCTGCCGGGCCTGGGCGGGGACGGCCGCGGGCGTGGGCACCCGCCGGCCGGCACCGTCGTCGCCGTCGCCGTCGTCGCCGTCGCCATCGGCGGCGGCGCCGCGGCGGGGTGACGGCACGGCGGGGAAGGTCTGCTCCATCCACCGGGCTTCCAGCCGGGCGCGGATGGCGTCGCGGAAGCGGTTCCAGCGGGTGGTGCGCCGGGCGAGGATGTCCAGTTGTTCCTTGGCGGTGGCGATCTGCTCCTCCGCCTCGCGCAGGCGGTGGTCGAGCAGCGTCGTGTCCGCCGTGCACTTGGTGACCTCGGACTCCGCGCGGGCGTCGTGGAGCTTCTCCTGCTCCTCGGTGAGCCCGGCCTGTTCCCCGATCCTTCCGATCACCCGGTCCCGCACGGAGGCGAGTTCGGCGAAGTAGGGGACGCGGTCTCCGCTCTGCAGCACCCAGGGGTCGAGCACGCCCCGCTTGGCGGCCTTGCCGCCCATGGCGCTCGCGGTCCGCAGCAGTCGCCGCTCGGCCCGGTCGTCGAGGACGGCGGAACCGTCGGACCGCGGTACGGGCACACCGCTGCGGCCGCGGACACCGCTCGGCCGGTCCGCTCCGCGGGGTGCCGGCAGGCTCAGCCGACCGCGCCGCTGGCGGCGCGGTTCACTGGTATTCGTTGTGGACATCGGCCTTCGCCCTCTCTTCCAGGACCTCCATCCAGAACTTCTCGAACCCCTCGTACTCGCTGGCCCGGTCCCCGTACTTCATGCCGAAGCCGACGGGGTAGACGCTCATTCCGCCGATGGCCGGCAGGCCGCGTCCCTCGACCAGGGAGGCGATGGCCTTGTCCCGCCCCGCCTGCGTCGTGAGGTCGGCGTCGCCGATCGAGAACTCGGGGTCGGACTGCTCGAAGTCGCTCACCACGAGCAGCTTGGCCTTCGGGCCGTCGGAGGGCATCACCGAGGCGATGCGGTCCAGCGCGCCCCACACGTCGGAGCCCGGACGCTCCTCTTTGGCGCACTTCAGTTCCTTGAGCGCCTCTGCGGCGGCGCGGGCGCGGGCCTGGCGCCGCTGGCTGTCCTGATCCGTCGTCTCGTCGTGCGGCGGGTCGAGGTCGACCCGGTCCACCTTGCAGGACGAGATCTGGGAGGTGTAGGTGATGGGGGCGAAGTCGACGGTGCCGCACTTCTGTTCCTGGAGGAACGGCAGCAGTTCGCCCTTCAGCTTCGCCTCGGCGTCGAACCCGTTCTTCGTCGCGCCCGCCGAGCCCGAACCGTCGACGACCACTCCGCAGGGTGTGGTGAGCGCCTCGGACTGGGAGGTGCAGGACGCCAGGGCGGCGACCAGGGCGGCCGCCGGTATGAGCGCGAGCAGCCGGCCGCCGCGGGGCGGCCGGGTCCGCACATGTGCTGAGAAGTGCACGGTGACCTTCCTTGTGGAGGGGGAGCTCATCCCCTGTTGCCCGTTCCGCGCGGCGCGCCGCCCCGGGTTGTCTGGCTGTCGAGGATGGCCAGGGCCTGCGCGACGGCCGCGGGATCGGCGGCCGTCGCGGGCGCACCGGGCCCGTACCAGCGGTCGGACAGCAGGCCGTCGTCGACCCGGTGCCAGGTGGCGTCCAGTTCGGTCCGGCCCGGCAGCCATCCGGTGGGGCGTCGCTCCGGGATCTCGCGCGAGCGGCGGGCACGTGTCCAGGCGGCGTCCCAGTAGCAGGTCAGCAGGTGGTTGGCCTCGTCGACGAGGCCCTGGGCGCGGGACCGGCAGACGGTCGCGGAGTTGCGCCAGGCGCCGACCATCTCGCCGTAGCGGGCGAGGGCGGCCGGCGCCGGCGCGCCGCGCACCGTGTACTGGGTGACGACCCGTACGGACTCCGCCTGGATCCGTTCGCTCAGTGCGCGGTTGCCGAGCAGCATGCGCGAACGCAACCGGGTGGTGCTGCGGACGACCTGCGCCCGCACACCCAGCACATAGGGCGGCAGGCCGTCCGTGGAGGGGTGCCGCCCCTCCACGACGTCCGTCAGCGCGTCCAGCAGTCCCGGTGCGTCGCGCCGGCCGTGGCCGCGGGCGACGGCCGTCGAGACGATTCCGATTCTCAGTCTTCGGGCGGTTCCGCCCGTGCGGCCGGAATTGATCATTGGAGCTACCCCCATTCCCCACGTGATCTCCGTGGAGATCGTGGCGCGGTGACGGAGAGAGTAGCGGAAACGATCGCCTCCGGAGAGGCGAAAACAGAGGGGGAATCGACCATTCCGGCGGGCCTCCGAAAAACAACCGGATTCCGTCCGGTATCCGGCCGGGTACAGGCGGGAACACGATTGCGGGCCGGTTCCGGAGCCCGACATACTCGCGGTCAGCACCCGAGGAGGAGCGGTCATGGACGTCCGGATCAGCGGGACCCACTTCCCCCTGGAGGCACTGGGGCCGGGCAGGCGTCTCGGGGTCTGGTTCCAGGGCTGCTCCCTGGCGTGCGCGGGCTGCATGTCCCGGCACACATGGGATGCCCGAGGGGGGACGCACGTATCCGTTTCCGCGCTGCTGGAGTTGTGGGGGGAGGCGTTGGAAAGGGGTGCGGAGGGGCTCACGGTCAGTGGCGGTGAGCCCCTCCAGCAGCCGGACGCGCTGGCCGGGTTGCTGGCCGGCGCGGCCGGTCTGCGGGACGCGGCGGCGAGCGGCTCGGCGACCGGGGCCGGGGCCGGGGCCGGGGGGATCGCCGCGGCCGACCTGCTGGTGTACACGGGGTACGAGCTCGACGAGTTGACGCCGGATCAGGTTTCGGCGCTCCGGCACGCCGACGCCGTGGTCACCGGGCGGTTCCGGGTGGCCGAGCCGACGGGCCTGGTGTGGCGGGGCTCCGCCAACCAGCGCATCCGGCCGTGTACGCCCCTGGGCGTCGTCCGCTACGCGCCGCACCAGGAGCGGGAGAGCACCGGCGCCCGCCTCCAGGCGGTGGTCGACACCGGGACCGCCGTGGGCCTGCGGCTCTACGGGGTGCCGCTGCGCGGCGAACTGGCGGAACTGGAACGGCAGTCGAAGAGCGCGGGAGTGTCGCTCAGCGATCCGAGCTGGCGGCCCTGAGCACGTCGGCGTGGTCCGGTCGGCGCGTCACGAGACGCACCGACCAGGTGGTGTCCTCGCGCAGTTCGCGCCGGACGGCCCACAGCAGCCAGCGGGCGGCGGTCGGGGCGGGCAGGCCGCCACGTCCCGCGCCGATCAGGGGGAAGCAGATGGTGGACAGGGGCAGGGAGAGGGTCGCGCGCTCCTCCCGGGCGAGCGCGAACGAGGCCTGCACGGCCTCGGCCAGTGCGGCGGGTGCGACGTGGTAGCGGTCACCGTCTTCCACGGGGGTGGAGACGGCGGCGTGGTGGATGCGTCGTACGCCGTGCGCGGCGAGCGCGCCGGGAGAGGTGGCGACCACGGTGCCGGGCCGCACCGGCAGGCCGGCCCGGCCGTGGCTGCGGAGCCAGGTGCTCAGCTCGCGCGGCAGGACGTCGTCGACGATCTCCCCGGCGGCGTTGCGGGTGGCGGCGGCCCTGCGCAGCGCCGCGGAGACGGTCGGACGGAAGATCTTGGACATCTCGAGGTAGACGTTCTCCGAGGAGACCAGGATGTCCGCGTCCCGTACGAGTTCCATCGGGCAGACCCGTATCTCGATCCGGGCCGCCACGTGCGCGGGCACCGGGGCGGCGGGCGGCGGATCTGCGAGCAGGGGGGACGCGGCCGGTTCCGGCGCGGTCCGCGACGCGGTGTCCTGCACCGTGCCGCCCGTGCCGTCCGGGCCCGGCCGGGCCGTGGCCTCCCGGGCCAACGCCAGGGCGCCGGTCGCCAGTTCGGCGAGCACCTCGAACTCGTGGCTGCGCCGGAACCGCTCGGTGCTCACCCCGTAGACGGCCGCCGCGGCCTTCCTCCGGTCGGCCGCGGGCACTCCGCGCCGGTCGGCGAAGAGCCCGAAGGTGTGCGCGGCGGCCCGGGCCAGCGGATCGCACCCCGGTCCGTCGTGCAGCGGGCCGCCGCCCGTCAGACGGCGTACGGCCGCCGCCAGCAGCCGCTCGATGCCCTCCAGTTCGTCGTCCTCCCCGCCGCACAGCCCGGCCGCGACGGCGGTGTCCCGCAGCGCTTCCCGGGCGCAGTGCCGGAGCCTGGGCAGGCCGGGCCGCCTGAGGGCCCTCAGTTCGTCGACGAGGGCCTGGTGCGGGGGAAGGGAGCGCATGCGGTGCATGGTAATCCTCGGGGCGCGCGAGGAGAGCGGTCCGGAGTGCGCTCCCTGTGTGCGCCGGTGCGCGCCCGGGTAATTCCGTGGAACACGTTCGTACCGGAATTCCCTTGGGTATTGTCGTGCCACTCCCGCACCCATCATTTGCGGTCGTCCCCGAAGTCGACTTCCCGGAAGGCCGGATGGTGACTGATTTCGTTTCTCCCACGGACGGCGGATTCACCGATGCCCGCCGGACCGAAACCCGCCCCGTGCGCGACGACGTGCCACCGGCGCTGGCCCGGAGATTCGCCCTGGTGAAGCTCCTGAGGGCCGCCGAACGCCCCAGCCAGGCCGTCGTGCTGCGCGTCCGGGAGGCCGACGCTCAGGCAGGCGACGCACCGCTGGTGCTGAAGTGGTACCACCGTATGCACGCCCCGGACCCCGCGGTGGGACGGCTGCTCGGCGAGGAGCCCGGCCCCCACCTGGAACGGCTGGTCGAGGCGGGCCTCGCCGACGGCCACCCCTACCAGCTGTTCCGGTCGCACGGGGAGACCGACCTGCGGGCCTACCTCGACGGGAGTCCCGGCCCCATGCCGCCCGCGAGGGTCGAGGCCGTGGCCCGGCAGCTGCACGCCGCGGTGTCCGCGCTGCACGAGCGGGAGATCGTCCACCGCGACGTCACCCCGGACAACATCATGGTCGAGAGCCGCCGCGGGAACGCGCTGGAGCTGGTGCTCGTCGACTTCGGGGTCGCCGCGTACCGGCCCGACGAGGACCCGGGACCGCGGCGCGCCTGGCGGGGCAAGCCCAAGTACCTCGCGCCCGAGGCCGGCGCCCTCCACCAGACCGTCTCCGAGGCCGGAGACTGGTGGGCGGTCGGCATGATCCTCGCCGAACTCGCCCTGGGGACCCACCCCGTGGACTTCTTCAGCGACGAAGCGGTGCTCAGGGAGATCGCCACGCACGATCCCGACGTCAGCGGCGTACGCGACGGGCGGACCCGCCGGCTGTGCGAGGGGCTGCTGACGCGCGCCCCGGAGGACCGCTGGGGCGCGGACGAGGTCGCGGCGTGGCTCGCCGGGGAGTCCCCGCCGGTCCCCGGCCGTACCCGGGGGCAGGCGCCGGGCACCCCGCCACCGTCCGGCCTGCGGCCCTTCCACTTCCTCGGCGAACGGCACACGGAACCGGAGCACCTGGCCCGGGCCCTGGAGTGCCATCCGTCCGCCACGGACGCGATGCTGGCCGACGCCGAGGACCGCGCCGCCCTGGTGGAGTGGCTCGGCCAGTTCGAGACCGCCGGCGGGCGCAGCCCCGAGGAACTGCGGCGGCTCGCCGTGCTCCGCGGCGAGCTGCGCGAGCCCCCCGGCCCGTTGACCGGCGCCCGGCTGATCACCTGGCTCGGCCCGTACCGCGAGGTGTCCCTGTGGGGCGTGCCGCTGACCGTCGAAGGCATCCGCGCGCTGAGCCGGGGTGCCCGCCGGGACGACTCCGAGGCGCTCGCCCTGGTCCGGCACCTGACGGCGGCGCCGGGAATCCTGACCGTCCTGTCCCGGCGCCCCCGCGGGGAGGACCTGGACGAGGTGCGCGAGCGCTGGGGCGCGCTGCGGGACCGCTGGCCGCACCTGGTCCGGGAACTGCGCCGCGCCCCGGACATCGGCGGACTCGACCGCGTCCGCCGGACCCTCAGGCGGACCCCCGCCGTGGACGCCCGGCTCCTCGAACTGGCCCGTGAACCCGACCGCGCGGCGGCGCAGCTCGCACGGGAGGCCGCCACGGTACGGGGCCGGCTCGCCGCGCCCGTGCCCTGGTTCGACCGGCTCGCGGAGTCCGGCGAGGACGGCGAGCCGCTGCGGCTGCTGGTGGCGGCGCTGCTCGCCGAGCACGCCGTCCGCGAGGCCGCCGAGCGGCACTCGCGCCGGGTCGACGAGGAGGTCCAGCGGCTGATGGACGAGGACACGGACGGTGTGGTGGCCGTCATGCGGCGCATGGACCGGCCACCGACGCTGGCCTGGGCGCTGTTCGGCGCCACCGTGCTGACGGCGCCCTGGTGCTTCGTGATCGCGCTGGCCGACGCGTTCGGCCGCGCCTCCCAGGAGGCGGTCGTCACCGCGTGGGTGCAGACGGTCCCGGCGGCGGCCGCGGTCTTCGCGGCGGAGCTGCTGACCGCCGCGTACATCGGGCCGCCCGCCTACCACCCGCACCGGTCGCTGGCCGGGCTGCTGATCCGCACCGCCGACCGGCCCGCGGGGTTCGTGCGGTCGCGCCGGTTCGTGACGGTGCTGCTCGGCGCGGCCGTCCTGGCCGGTGCGGTGCTGCTCGGCTTCTACGCGCTCGCCGTCGCTCCGTGGGTCTGGCCCCTGGCCAGTGTCGTGCTCCTCGCCGGGTGGAGCGTGCGCCGCTGCCACGCCTGGCGCCGGGAACGGCGCGCCCGGCTGGCCCGCCGCGTGGGCGTGCGGCGCGGCCGGATCGCCGCGCGCCGTGCCTGACGGGCCCGTCCGGCACCGGCATTCCGACACATGTGATCAGAGAACGGGAGGCAGGGGATGAGCGCAGGAGCCGCCTTTCCCACCCTCGACCTGGTGGCACCGGCCGTGGCCTTCCCGGCCCCGGCACCACCGGTCGACCTGTACGCGGTACCCGATGCCGGTGCGGCACAGCTGGGCGACGCCGCCGCCCGGGCGTCCACCCACGCGGGCGACGCCGCCACGCAGGTGTCGGACGCGGTGAGCCACGGGCTGCAGGAGGCGGCCCAGGCGGCCGTGGAGGTCCTCGGCACGCTCAGCGGCGTCCTGCTCGCGGGCCGCGCCGCGATGCTCACCACCCGGGCCCTCGCCTCGGCCGCCGTCCGGGCGGCCGAGGAACAGCGCTGCCTGGAGCGGCAGGAGGCCCTGTCGGCCACCTGCGCCGAACAGTGGGAGGCGGCCGCGTACGCGGTGGTACGGGCGAACGCCCGCAGGACCGCGCTGCTGGCCCGGCACGCGCGCGCCGGCGTCCCGTCCGGCGGCGACCAGGGGCCCCCGCGCCCCGACCTGCCTCCGCCACTGGACCCGGTGGGCCGTCCGCTCGGCGCGCTCCGCGCCGACCTGGCCCGTTTCGAGGAGGCCGTACGCCGGGCCGAGGAGACGCAGACGGCCTGGGAGGTCGGCCGGCTCGCGGACGTGATGGACGACGCGGAGGAGACCGACGACACCTGGCGGCGCCTGATACGGGAACGTCGGGACGCCATGCTGGCCCGCCACATGACGCACCGTGAGCCGGATGCGGAGCGGACCGGTCAGCCCTTCGCGGAACCGCCCCGGGCGACGGCGGACACGGAACGGGACGCCGAGGCCGTCCGCCGGCTCGGCGCGGACATCCTGGCCGCGCTGGATCCGCAGGCGGCGCCGGCCACCGTCGAACTGGCCGTCGCGTCGGTGGGGCGGGCCGCACGGCACGCCGGCGAGAACCCGGCACGGGCCCGCCGCCACCTGGGCGAGGCCCGCAGGTTCGTGCAGGACGCCAACCGGAAGGCACGCGTCCGCCGGGCCGAGGAGGAGTGGGCCGCCGCCCAGCTGGACTTCCTCACCCGCCGCGCCCCCGAGGACACGGAGCCTCTGCCCGAGGCGCCGGACGCGGAGCAGCCCCTGCGCCGGCTCCTGACGGACGGAATCCCGCTCACTGCCGAGGAGCGGCGGCTGGTGGAACTCCGGGTCACCGAACGGCTGACGTATCTGGAAGCCCTGTACGTGCGCACGCAGCTGACCGGGGTGATGGCCGAACTGGCGGAGCGCTACGGCGGCCCGGCGGACGCGACGCGCCCCGAGGGGCAGGAACTGCGACTGGACTGGACCCCGGACGGCTGGGGGCCCGACCACTGGCTCCGGGCGACCCTGGTCCACGGCACGCTGCGCATCGCCACGATGTACCGCGGCGGCGGCCCGGGCGAGCGGCGGCCCGAGGACCTGGCGGTGGACGACGCACGCTGCGCGGAGGCCCGCCACCGGATCGACGAGTTCGCCGTCGTGGCGCGCGAGCTGGGGCTGGACCTGGACATGCGCGTCGAACAGACCGGGGGCGCGCTGCCGGGCCTGCGCGGCGAGGACGGCGCCGTCGCACTGGACGAGGTGCTCGCGGCGGGCGCGCGGAACCGCGCACCGGACCACGGGGCCCCCGCCCGCAAACACCGGACCGTCGGTGACCGGACCCGCTGACACGGCGGGGGCACCCCCATCGGGAAGGACACATGGACCTGCAGAAGGAAGCCCGGTTCCCGCTCTTCGCGGAGGAGCTGGCGGGCACCCTGAGCGTGCACGCGCAGTACGTCCTGTACGGCAACTTCCGCGACCTGCACCTGGTGCGGATCCGCGACCGCGATCATCCGCTGCCGCTGCTGGGGGTGTTGTGGAACCGGTTGCGCCCGCTGGGCTACCAGGCGCTGCTGCTGTGCGACCAGGTATCGGGCATCCAGGTGATGCAGGCGGACGAGACCGTCCGGGAGGCGGTGCTGACGCTCCTGGAACCGCTGGACTTCCCGGGCACCGGTCCGGCACAGACCCAGCGCACGGTGGCGCAGCTGAGGGCGATCGGCGAGGGCTGGGGGCCGGAACGGGCCAAGGTGCGGGGCGACCGCGTACTGCCGCCGCTGCGCGTGGCCCTGGTGATCGACCACGCCTCACGGCTGGTGGGCGACGTGAACCGGCTGACCCCCGAGGAGCGTGACTTCTTCCTCGCCTGCCTCCAGCTCGCGGTCGAGGCCAAGCCCGTACCGGGCCCGCCGGGAGCCACCGGTGACGCGGCCGGATCGCTGTTCAACCCGCTGATCTGGCTGGCCGACGGCGAACGGGACCTGCCGAACTGGCTGCTCACGGGCAGCGAGCGGATCCGCACCGTCGCGGTGCCGGAGCCGGACGCGGACGAGCGGCGGCGGATGGCGCGGCAGCTGCGGCGGGAATACCTGCGCGCCGCGCCGTCCTGGCAGCCGGCCGGGGAGCGGACGACGACCGCGCGGGCGGCCGGCCGCGCGACGGAGGAGGAGGCGGAGGAGGCCGTCGGGGCGTTCGCGCGGGCCGCTTCCGGCATGAACCTCACCGCCATGCAGGAGAGCCTGCGCCTCGCCCTCGCCCGGCGCCTCCCGTTCGACCGGATGCCGGACGCGGTCCGGATCTACCGGCTCGGCGTGGAGCGCAACCCGTGGAGCCGCGACGAGATCCGCCGGCGCATCCTCAAGGGCGAGGACCCCACGGACGAGCGGGCCATTCCGCGACGGGTCCTGGGCCAGGAGGCCGCCGTGGCGATGACCCTCGACATCCTGAAGCGGGCCGCGCTGGGGCTCTCCGGCGCGCAGGCCACCAGCCCCGGGCACCGGCCGCGCGGCGTGCTGTTCTTCGCCGGGCCCACCGGCACCGGCAAGACCGAGCTGGCGAAGGCGGTCGCCTCGGTGCTGTTCGACAGCGACCAGGCGTACCTCCGGTTCGACATGAGCGAGTTCTCCGCGGCGCACTCCGCCGACCGCCTGGTCGGGGCGCCGCCCGGGTACGTCGGTTTCGAGGCGGGCGGTGAACTCACCACCGCGGTACGGGAGAACCCGTTCCGGGTGATCCTCTTCGACGAGATCGAGAAGGCCGACAAGGGCGTCCTCGACAAGTTCCTGCAGGTCCTGGAGGACGGCCGGCTCACCGACGGGCAGGGCGTCACCACGTACTTCAGCGAGTGCGTGCTGATCTTCACCTCCAACCTGGGTGTACAGCGCACCGATCCACAGACCCAGGAGTGGCAGCCGCTGGTGGAGCCGGGCACTCCGTACCCCGAGCTGGAAGCCCTGGTCCGCAGGAACATCAAGGAGCACTTCGAACGGGTCATCGGACGGCCGGAGCTGATGAACCGGCTGGGCGGGAACGTCGTGGTGTTCGACTTCATCTCCCCCCAGGTGGCCGAGCAGATCTTCGATCTCCAGGTCGGCAACGTCCGGCGGCAGCTGGCCGCCGGGCACGGCATCGTGCTGGAACTGACCGACGAGGCGCGCGAGGTGCTGCTCGGCCACTGCACCAAGGACCCGTGGAAGGGCGGGCGGGGCATCGGCATGGTCCTGGAGACCCACCTGATCAACCCGCTGGCCCGCGCCCTGTTCGCCAAGCCCCATCTGGCCCCGGGGGCGGTGGCGCTGGTCTCGGACGTCAGGCAGGACGAGGCCGGACGGGTGGAGATCGCGGTGGACTTCCGGAGCGGCGCGGAGGGCGGGGCGCGATGACGGTGCCCGGCCACGGGGGCGACGACGCGCGCGGGCCCGAGGACGACGGCCTGGACCTGGTCCCGCTGTCCGGTGAGCGTCCGCTCGGGCGCGGCGCCGCGTCACCCGTGGCTCCGCCCGCCGCCGCACCACGCCTCGCCCCGTGTCCGCACTGCGGTGCCCGGCTCCCGGCCGGCACGGCCTCCTGCCCGGCGTGTCTGTCGCCGCTCCGGAGCGGCCCGGCGCCGGCGGGCACCGCGCGGGGGCCGTCCCGGACCACGGCGCTGCGGCTGGTGTTCCGCGGCGCCGGGAACCACCTCGAAGTGCCGCCCGGCGGGAAACTGCGCCTCGGACGGGACCCTGCCTGGGCCCCGGAGGCGGCCGTCCTCCTCGCCGGGGAATCGACGGTTTCGGACCAGCACGCCGACGTCACCCACGGCGCGGACGGCACGGTCTCGCTGACGGAGGTGCCGCAGGGCTCCACCAACGGGGTGCGGGTCAACGACCGGGTCCTGGCCCCCGGCCGGCCGGAGCGCCTCGCGGACGGCGACCGGGTGTGGCTCGGACCGGTGGTCAGCTTCACGGTGCGGATCCCGGGGCAGCCGTCCTGCTGACCCCTCCCGCGGGCCCGGGGCGGGCGGTCGGCCTCCCCCTCCCCGGGCCGGGCCTTCGCCGGGTCACCGCCGTCCGGCGTGGAGCCCCGGGGCGGTGCCCGTTCCTCCAGGTCCGCGCGTACGGCGGCTCACACCTCGACGGGTTCGTCCTCCGGCAGGCTGTCCATGAAGGAGCTGACGGAGAAGACCGCGTTGCCGGCGCCGGGCGGGCCGTAGCCGGGGGGCGAGGAGAGACCGAAGTCCTCCATGGTCTGCCGGTAGGCCTGGAGCAGACGGATGTGGTACTCCAGCGGCGCGCCCTGCGGGTTGGCCTTGCCCAGGGGGGTGGTGGGCTCGGGGCACCAGGTGGTGAAGCGGGGCGTGATGCCGTGCGACATGAAGAAGCGCAGGCCCTCGGTGGTGGAGTCGATGGCCTCGTCGACCGTCTTGAAGCCGAAGGGCTCCGCCATCTCCACGCCCGCGACGAAGTTCGGGATGACGTTGCGGGCGCCGAAGATCTCCGCCGAGTCCAGGATGCGCTTGTGCCACTCGTCGCGGCCGACGTAGCGCTCCTTGCCGGGGCAGTACATCTTGAACAGGTACTCGTCCCACACCTCGAAGTTGGGGTGGTAGATCTGGACGCCGTAGTCCTTGAAGCGCTGCACGTCGTCCTTGGGCAGCGCCTGGGCGACGACCTTGCCGATCCAGCGGCCGGGGAAGTGCTCCTCGATGGCCTTGGCGTAGCGCCCGTAGAAGTCCGCCTCGTCCAGGCCCTGGACCTTCGACGTGATCGCGCCGCCGGTGAGCGTGTAGGCGGTGGACGTCTTCGCCGTGTCGTACCGGTTGATGATGTCCAGCGCTTCGAGGACCTCGTCGACGTCCTTGACGCCCGTGTAGGGGCGGCCCGCGGCCTTGTGCTGGCGCCAGTTGTGGTTGATGTCGCAGTACTGGCACTCCTCCTTGGCGCCGAAGTACTGGCAGACCCGGAACGCGGTCAGGTAGATCAGGTAGCCCCACTGGATGGTCGGGGCCACCTCCATGACCGACTTCCCATTGGCGAGCTTGTGCCGGTAGTACTCGGGCATGGGCGGCACGCCGACGTCGGAGATCCGCTTGCCGTCGAGGTAGAGGCCGAGCTGGTTGTGCTCGTCGGCCGCGACCCGGTACGGCGAGGACGGGTTCACCCGGACGGAGACGACGGTGCGGCGCAGGTCGTAGGGGCCTCCGGTGAGGATGATCTCCTCGGGCGGGCGGCGCAGCGCGGCCTCGCCCAGCTCCGGCAGGGTGCCGTGGTCGAAGGAAAAAATGAAGTACGACTTCGGCTTGACCTCGCCGTCCTCGTTGTCGCTCAGCGCGGAGGGGTCGAAGGCCACCCCGCCGCGGAGCAGGTCCTCCTTGAAGACGGCTTCCCGCGGTACGTGCGGAAAGCGCTCCATCAGATCCTCGACCAGCGCGGTACGGCTGCCCATCCCGTGTCTCCTCCCGGCTCAGGCGTTCGACTTCTCACGGTATGCCCCCGCCCGTGCGGCTTCCCGCGCGGGGCCCCTCCAGACGCGCCGGGTAGGTTTCCGCGGTATGAGCGACATCACGGTGACCAATTGGGCCGGCAACATCACGTACACGGCCAAGGAGCTGCTCCGGCCGAACTCACTGGACGCGCTGCGGGCCTTGGTGGCGGACAGCGCGAGGGTGCGGGTGCTGGGCAGCGGGCACTCCTTCAACGAGATCGCCGAGCCGGGCGCCGAGGGCGTCCTGCTGTCGCTGGCCGCGCTGCCGGCCGAGGTGGACGTCGACACCGCGGCCCGGACGGTGCGGGTCGGCGGCGGCGTCCGGTACGCGGAGCTGGCCCGTGTGGTGCACGGGCGGGGGCTGGCGCTGCCGAACATGGCCTCGCTGCCGCACATCTCGGTCGCCGGGTCGGTGGCGACCGGCACGCACGGTTCCGGGGTCGGCAACGGGCCGCTCTCCTCGTCCGTGCGCGAGGTGGAGCTGGTCACGGCGGACGGTGAGACGGTGACCGTGGCGCGCGGCGACGAGCGGTTCGGCGGCGCGGTGACCTCGCTCGGCGCGCTGGGCGTCGTGACCTCGCTCACTCTCGACCTGGAACCCGCCTACGAGGTCGAGCAGCACGTCTTCACCGAGCTGCCGCTGGACGGCCTGGACACGGCGGCGTTCGAGACGGTGATGGCGGCGGCGTACAGCGTGAGCCTCTTCACGGACTGGCGGGCACCCGGCTTCCGGCAGGTGTGGCTGAAGCGGCGCACCGACCAGCCGCTGCCCGATGTCCCCTGGGCGCCCGCGGCCACCGAGAAGATGCATCCGGTGCCCGGCATGCCCGCGGTCAACTGCACCGAGCAGTTCGGGGTGCCGGGACCCTGGCACGAGCGGCTGCCGCACTTCCGCGCCGATTTCACGCCCAGCAGCGGTGCCGAGCTCCAGTCGGAGTACCTGATGCCGCGCGAGCACGCGCTGGACGCCCTGCGTGCGGTGGACGCGATACGGGAGGTCGTCGCGCCGGTGCTGCAGACCTGTGAGATCCGCACGGTCGCTGCGGACCGGCAGTGGCTGAGCCCCTCCTACGGCCGGGACACCGTGGCCGCGCACTTCACGTGGGTCGAGGACACGGCCGCGGTGCTGCCGGTGGTGCGGCGGCTGGAGGAGGCGCTGGCACCCTTCGCGGCCCGGCCGCACTGGGGGAAGGTGTTCACGACACCGGCGGGCGCGCTGCGCGCGCTCTACCCGAGGCTGGACGGCTTCCGGGCGCTGGCCGAGGCGCTGGACCCGGCGGGGAAGTTCACCAACGCGTTCGTGCGGGAGGTGCTGGCCGGCTGAGACGCCGGGCGCTCCGGTCCCGCGCGCGGTCGCACCGCACCGCTCGGCGGGCGTGCCCAGCCGGGGCGCCCGCCCCCACTCCCTCTCGGACCGTCGGCGCGGGCCCGGAGGCCCGCCCGCGCCCACGCACACCCGCCGGAACACACTGGCGTCCCAGCCTCCCCGGCTCCTAGGACAGGGAGCGGAACCAGCGCACCACGGCCGCGGTGCCCGCCTGGTGCGAGCCCAGGTGCCGGGAGTTCCCGTAGTCGGGGGTGCCGAGGTCGACGGTCCGGACGTGGACGCCGCGGGCACGCAGGGCGGCCCGGCAGTGGGCGGTGTTGGCGGTGACGGCCTGCTCGTCGCCTTCGGCGTGGTAGAGCCGGAGCGGGGCCCGCGGTGTCCAGTCGGCACACACCCCGTCGGTCACCCTCAGGGCCTCCGCCAGCCTCCCCGAAGGGTGCTCCAGCATGGCCCGGCCGTGGGGTGTGAGCAGTTCCTCCAGAGTGTCCGGGGTGCCGAGCACGACGTCCTGGCCCGGGTGCGTGCCGTCGAACAGGCCCTCGATCGTGCGGTGGTAGTCCTCCTCGAACACCTCGGCGGGGCTGTCGTAGAGGTGGTGCAGCCGGTTGAAGGCGACCAGGGTGAGGGCCGCGTAGATGACACTGGCCTTCTGTTCCGTCTCCCCGGCCAGCAGTGCGGGCAGTTCGACGTCCCGGAAGGCGTAGGCGCCGCTGATCGGTGCCACCGCGCCGAGCCGGAACCAGTCGTCGGCCCGTTCCTGAAGCGCCCGGGCCAGTCCCAGCGCCGCCGAGGCGCCCTGGCTGAAGCCGGTGGCGAACACCTCGCGGCGCAGGTGGCGTCCCTGTTCCGCGGCGACGGCGCGGGAGGCGCGCAGCATGTCCAGGGCCGCGGTGGTCTCGGAGGGGATGTCCATCCACGGGTGCGGTCCCGGGCCGAGGCCCAGTCCCAGGTAGTCGGGGAGCGCCGTGGCGAATCCGGCGGAGGCGTGGGTGAGGGCGGGGGCCTGGTCCCACACGCTCGTCGAGACGGACGCCACGTCCCCCTTGAACAGTTCGGTGCCGTGGGTGAACGACACGGTGCGCAGGCGTCGTTCGCCGTTGCGGGGCAGGGCCAGCAGGCCGCTGGCGGTGGTGGGGCGCCCGTGCGGGTCCACCGTGCGGTACACGATCCGGTAGGTGTCCACCCCGTACCGCACGGTGCCGGTGTCCCAGGCGCCCTCCTCGTCGCCGGCCAGTTCGGCCGCCACTTCGCCGGCGGACAGCGTCCGCAGGTGCTCGGTGGAGACGACCGTTCCCCGCGCGCCGTGCGCCGCCGCCCGGGCGGATCCGGCGGGGCCGTCCGGGGCCTCCTGTGCGGCGACTGCCGTTCCGCTCACTGCCAGGACCGCGGCCACCGCCGCGGCTGTCATCACTGTGCTCGTCCGGTTCATGCGACGACCGTACGAACCGGACCGCGTACCCGACCATGTGGCCAACCCGCTTGCCACCGGGGGGTTTTCCCCCGTCCGGACGTCGTCAGTGGTCCGCGCAGCACGGCGTCGGGTCGGGGTCCTCGAACGGCACCAGGGTTCCGCCCGCCGCGGGCATGGCGGCCAGGACGAGGCGGCCGTTCTGCCACTGCGGGCGGACGTGCTCCCGGGTCACCAGCCGCGTGTCCGGCGCGGGTTCGTCCGGCGTGCCCAGTACGGTCACCCGGTCGATCGCGGAGCGCGCGAGCAGCTCGGCGAGCGTCAGCGTGCCGGTGAGGCCGCCCGCGCCCGGGTAGAGGACGGCGCGGCCGGCCTCGTCCGGGGCGCCGTCGCGGACCTCGTACCCCTGGGCGGTGAGCCGGTCCCGGGCGGTGCGCAGGACCGGCTCCGCCCCGGCGGCCAGCGACAGGGCGACGCGCGGGCGGCCGTCCCGCACCAGGTGCGTGCAGCCGAAAACGCCTTCGGGGAGGGCGAGTTCGGCCGCGATCGCCTGGAGCAGGTGATCGGCCTCGCGCAGCGTCGCCGCGTCGGTGTCGATGCCGATGGTGTACGGCGCGGAGGGCTGTGTCACGACGGCAGGATCCACACCGGGTTGGAGTAGAACCACAGGTCGCGCCACGGGTCGGCGTCGCCGACGACGTCGATGGCGGGGCCGGCCGGGTCGACCTTCGCGCCCAGCGCGCCGACGGCGGACCGGTTGCCGTCGGTGCCCCGCGTACGGAGGTAGACGGGGCGGTCGACGCGGCCGAGGTCGTAGGTGAGCCGGACGGTGCCGGTGTCCTTGTTCACCTCGTACGACTTGACCACGCGGGCCGTCGGCGCGGTGAAGGTGTCCTTGTCGGCGACCTCGCCGGTCACGTCGCCCTGGATGACGTCGACCCGGGCCAGCTTCGGGGTGAACCCGGCCCAGTTGGGGCCGCCGGCCAGGGCCACGTCCATGGACAGGGTGACCCGGGTGCCCTTGCGCACGTGCAGGGCGCCGCCGAGCGTGGCCCAGCGACCGCCGCCGGACACGCGCACGTCGAGGCCGCTGATGAGCTGACCGTGGTCGACCCAGATGCGGCCGGCGCGGATGCCGTCCATGACGGCGGCGTAGGTGAAGCCGTCGGAGCCGACGTGGGTACGGCTGTACTGGCCCGGCCAGTAGTCGCCCTGGGTGACGTCGATCTGGCCGGCGTAGACCGGGTCGTCGTAGCGGCCGTTGGCGTTGAAGTCGCCGCCACCGCGCGCGGCGGTGTCGCCGTACACCTGGTGGGAGTCGGAGTTGGCGGTGATCCACCAGGGGCGGCCCTCGGCGAGCAGGCTGTCCCACAGGCCGCCGACGGTGGCGGTCATCCAGTCGAAGCCGCCCCAGGTGCGGTAGCTCTCCAGCGGGTAGCCGGGGAAGGAGTTGGCGCCGGGGCTGCCGTCGTAGATGCCGCGGGCGCGGCCCATGCCGAGCGGCTTCGGCAGGCCGGCCGCCTGGTGGCCGGGGGCGCCCTCGAAGCCGACCGCGATCTGCCGGTCGCCGGTGCCGGTGGCGTCGCGCCAGGCGCGGATCTCGTGCGGGGAGTCGATGCCCTTGCGCGCCGGGTGGTTGGCGAGCATCAGGGCGTCCTTGACCTTGCGCCGCTTCACCTGGTCGGCGAGGAAGGAGAGTCCGGCGACGGCGAGGGCCTCGTTGGCGGGCGTGGAGGCGGTGGCGCCCTTGACGCCGCCGTCGTAGCCGGTCTCGAACTGCTTGAGGACGGAGACCTCGTTCTTGCCGGGGTGGACGAAGACCGTGCCGTGCTCGGCGGCCGGGATGTTCCACTCCAGGCCCTGGAAGACGAGGGTGTCCTCGTAGGTGTCGCGGGCCTCGCGGATGTCCGGGTTGACCTTCTCCACACCGATCTTGGCGTGGGTGACGCTGCCGTGGTCGGTGATGACCATCCAATCCATGCCGTGCCGGGCGCCCTGGCGGACCTGGTCGACGACGCGGTACTTGCCGTCGCTGCTGTACTGGGTGTGGATGTGGTGGTCGCCGGCGAGCCAGAGGAAGCCCTTCTTGCGGCGGCCGTTGCCCGCGGCCTGGGCGGGGGCGGCGGTCGCGGTCTGGGCGAGGACGGTGCCGGCGGCCAGTCCGGCGCCGAGCAGTCCCGCACGGCGCAGCAGACCGCGGCGCGACTGCTGTTCGGGGCTCAGGGCCTCGTCGGGGACGCTGGTGTCGAAGGCGGCGGGCAGGGGCTGCGCGGCCTCGTGGTCGTGGTCGTGCGTGTGTGCGTGTCCGTGGTGGTGATGGCCGTGCCCGTGACCGTGTCCGTGCCCCATGAAGTTCCTCCTGGATACCGCCGCCGTGCGCGGCTCCGAGGAGAATCGAGGCAGAAGATGAACGTTTAACGACTCGGAGATGAGCCCCGCCTGCCGCCCTGCCTGCTCTAGCATGAAACCTAGGATCCCTAGGAAGAGGGAAGGTGGCCCATGCCCCGAGCGGGCCTCACGACCGAACGCGTCGTCGCGGCCGCCGCCGACCTCGCCGACGAGGCCGGGTTCGACAGTGTCACCGTCTCCGCGCTCGCCCGGCACTTCGGGGTGAAGGACGCGAGCCTGTACACGCACGTCAGAAACCTCCAGGACCTGCGCGTCCGGGTCGCCCTGCTGGCCGGCGGCGAGCTGATCGAGGAGATCGCGGCGGCCGTGGCCGGCCGCGCCGGGAAGGAGTCGCTGGCCGCCTTCGCGGGCGCCTACCGCTCGTACGCCCTGCGCCACCCCGGCCGCTACGCCGCGACGCAGATCCGCGTCGACCGGTCCGTCGCCGCCGGCTCCCCCGCCCTGCGCCGCACCGCCGAGATCACCTACGGCATGCTGCGCGCCTACGGCCTCACCGAGCCCGACCTCACCGACGCCGTACGCCTGCTGCGCAGCACCTTCCACGGCTACTGCGCCCTGGAGGCCGCCGGCGCCTTCGGTGCCCCGCGCGACGTACAGGCCTCCTGGGAGAAGGCGGTCGACGCCCTGCACGTGGCGCTGGAGCACTGGCCGCGCGAGGGGACGGACGAGGCCTGAGGGGTTTCTCGGGACCCTCTGGCTCCGGGTGACCGCGTTCACCGGGAGCCCTGGGACCTCGGGGCTCCCGGTGAGCGGCTCCGCGTGGCGTCAGCGTGAGAACTTCTCGACGGCCGCCGGGGTGACGGGGGTGAAGAAGTTGACGAGGTTGCCGTCGGGGTCGCGGAACAGCAGCGACCGGTTGCCCCAGGGCATCGTGGTGGGCCCGTTGACGAAGTCGGTGACGAAGCCGGACAGGTTCTGGTGGACGCGGTCCACGTCGTCGACGAGGAACTCGGTGATCACACTGTGGTTGTCCGCCGGGCGGGCGGAGCCCGGCGCGAACAGCGGGACGGTGCGGGTGCCGGCGATCGCGAGGGTGGCGCCCGCCGTCCTGAGTTCGGCGAAGTCCTCGGTGGCCCACGTCGCCCGCGCCCCCGTGGCTCGCTCGTAGAACTCGACGAGGCGTGCCACGTCGCTGGTGATGATGCGGATCGAGACGAAGTCCATGGGGATCTCCTTGGCTGTGCTGGAGGCGTGCACTGCGCAGACTAGGAGAGATAGTGGACAGAATCGGTCCTGTATGCGCGGTAGGCTGCGGACATGTCCCGACCCACTGGCCGCGTGCTGACGCTCCTGGAGCTGCTGCAGTCGGGCGGCACCCGGACGGTGGCCGAACTGGCCGGCCGGCTCGGTGTCGAAGGACGCACCGTGCGGCGCTATGTGGACCAGCTGATCGACCTGGACGTGCCCGTGGAATCGGTGCGCGGCCGCTACGGCGGGTACCGGCTCGCCCCCGGGTACCGCCTGCCTCCCCTCATGCTCAGCGACGACGAGGCGCTGGCCGTGCTGCTCGGCCTGGTCGCCGGCCGCCGGGCAGGGCTGACGACGGCCCAGCACACGGCGAGCGAGACGGCGTCGGCGAAGATCCGGCGGGTGCTGCCCCGGCACATCGCCCGCCGGCTCGACACCCTCCTGGAATCCCTCGCGTTCACGGAGCAGCCCGGAGAGTCCGGCACCCCGGACGCCGGGGTCCTGCTCACCGTCGCCGACGCGGTGCGCCACCGCCGACCGGTCTCGATCCGCTACACCGACCGCGACGGACGGCGCAGCGAACGCACGCTGCACGCGTACGGGATCGTCGCCCATGCGGGCCGGTGGTACGTCACGGGCGAGGACCCCCGGATCGGCGAGGACCGGACCTTCCGGCTCGACCGCGTCGCAGACGCGCGGACCCTGCCCGGCTCGTTCGAAGCGCCCGCGGACCCCGCTCCGGCAGAGCGTGTGGTGGCAGCGCTCGCCACGGCCGGGTACCGGCACGAGGTGACCTTGCGGATCCACGGGACCGTCGAGCAGATCCGCGCCCGCCTGCCCGCCAGCGTCGCGAGCCTGGAGGAACACGACCCCGTGGCGGGCGAGGACCGGGCGGCCGAGCGCTGGCTGCGCGTCGAGCTGCGGGCCGAGCGGCTCGACTGGCTCCCCCCGGTACTCGCCTCACTCGACCGGCCGTTCGTCGTCGAACGCCCCGACGAACTGCGCGACCTCGTCATCGCGCTCGCCGATCGCCTCGCGTCCCGCGCCCGCCAGGCCTGACAGCGACGAACCGGAGTCAGGGGTCGTCCGCCCGAGGTCCGGTCGGCTCAGGGCCCGCACCTCGTCGTACGCGGGCGTCGCGCCGCCCGGGGACCGGCCCGCACCGATGTCGGCCGCCGCCTGGAGACCCGCGCCCAGCGCCCGCCGGTACAGCAGCGAGCCCAGGCTGACGCGGCTCACGCCGAGGTCGGCGAGGTGCGGCAGGGAGGGGCCGGTGGGCGAGTAGAGGACGTTGAGCGGCACGTCGAAGTGCGCGGCCAGCGCCGCGATCCGGCCGGGGTCGGTGAGGCCCGGGACGAAGACGCCGTGGGCACCGGCCTCGCGGTACGCCTCCAGGCGCCGCACCGTCTCCGCCGCGCGCCCCTCACCGCCCGTGTCTCCCTCGCCCCCGCCCTCGCCCTCGCCCTCGCCCTCGCCCTCGCCCTCGCCCTCGCGGAGCCAGTACGTGTCCGTGCGCGCGTTGACGAACAGGCCGGGGGCCGCCGATCTGACCGCGGCGATCTTGGCCGCGTGCCGGTCGGCGGGGCCCAGAGCGTCCTCCAGGTTGATGCCGGCCGCTCCGGCCGCCGCCAGTAGCCGCGCCAGCTCCCCCACCTCGTCGGGGTCGTCGCTGAAGCCGTCCTCCGCGTCGACGGAGAGCAGGAACGGCGCCGAGCCCAGGCCGGCGGCCAGCCGCAGCGTCTCGTCGCGGGTCGCCGACGCCCCGTCGGGCAGCCCGCTCGCCGCCGCGACGCCCAGGCTGGTCGTACCGATGGCCCGGAAACCCTGCCCGGCGAGGGCGAGCGCGGAGGCGTGGTCCCAGGCGCACGGCAGCAGCAGGGGCTCGCCGCGGCGATGGAGGCCGGCGAAGGCGGTCACGACAGATCGCCCACCGCGTCGGCGTAGTACACGGATTCGGTGAGGTGCACGGCGAGTTCGCGAAAGCTCCAGCCCTCGCCGGGCGAGTGGTCGAGCTGCTCGTCGGTGAGCGCGTCGAGGCGGTTGGCCCAGATCCGGGCGAGCCGGGTGAGGCGGCTGCGGGCCTCGTCGAGGTCCTCGGCCGTGAAGGGGGCCCGGTCCGCGTCCGTGGTGGTCATGGAGGCGTGCCAGTGGTCGGGCTGGGTCTCCTCGCCGGCCAGCCGGGCCTCCAGCTCGGCGAGGTGGTCGACCATGTGGTCGGCGACCCGGCGGATCGCCTTGTGCGGGGTGTAGACGCGGCCGTCGACGTGCGCGGGCCGCCCGTCCCAGCGGGTCCAGGTGGCGGCCAGGGCGAGGACGTGGTCGACCATGCCGGTGACCGCGGCGGCGGGTGTGAGGGGGACCGTGCTGGTGGCGGTGTTCGTGTCGCTCATGTCCCCCACGCTAGGGGCCGGTTGTTTCGGTGACCGCCGAAGTGTCCCCGTCCCCCGCGCGCGGGTGGTCCGGCCTCCGGCTGCCCTTCGCCGCCGGAGGCCGGACGCTCACCGTGCCCGTACCGTGCCGCGCGGTACCAGGTGCTGGGCGACCAGCTCGTCGCGTACCAGGCCCGCGTAGACGGTGGCGCCGTGCGCGGACGTGTGGGTGTTGTCCCGCTTCTCGTCGGTGAGGTAAAGGGCCTTGGAGCCTTCCACGCCCAGGGACTCCACGAGCGCCTTGGTCTTCGCGGTCAGGTCGATCAGCGGTACGCCCTCGGCGGCGGCGACCGAGCGGACGACGGCCGGGTGGTCGACGCCGAGTCCGTTGACGAGGAGGGCGGTGCCGTTGTCCAGGGTGCCGTCGGCGTTGAACCAGCGGCGCACGACCGGCGTCACGAGGACGGGCCGGCCGCCGCGCTCCCGCACGCCCGCCACCAGTGTCTCCAGATTGGCGCGGTAGGTCGCCCCGTCGGTCGTCTTGTCGTTGTGCGCGAGCTGGACGAGCACGAGGTCCCCGGGGCGGATCCGCGCCCGGACGGTGCCCCACAGCCGCTGGTCGGCCAGGTAACTGACCGTGCTCTCACCCGAGTCGGCGTGGTTGGCGACGGACAGGCCCTTGCGGAGGTACCGCGGCAGTTGCTGGCCCCAGCCGGAGTAGGGCTCCCCCGGCTGGTCGCAGACCGTGGAGTCCCCGACGAGGAGGACCTGCCGCGCGTGCCGGGCGGGTGTCACCCCGATACCGGCGAGGGCGGGCGCCGAACCGCCGATCACCAGGTCCAGGCCCGGGCTGCCGTCGGGCCCGGTGGGTTCGCCCTCGGGCGTGCGCACGTCGACGGTGAAGCTCCGGGCGACCCGCTCACCGGCCCCGGTGGCGGTCTCCGCGAGCAGCGACCGCCCGCTCTCGCCGCCGATGGCGGTACGGGCGGCATCGTCGCCCCCGAGCAGCACCTTCACGTCGTACGTGCCCGGCGGGACGTCGAAGTGGCAGGCCGTGGCGGTGCAGTCGGCCATCCCGTGGGCGCCGTCCGGCGTCCCGGTCCGGGCCTGAGCGGGTACGGCGGTCAGGGCTCCGGCGGCCAGCGCGACGGCGACCAGGATGACGGCGGCCGAACGTCTCACGCCCGCCCCCGCCCCGCGTGGTCGGCGACCGGGACGCCGAAGTCCGGTGTGCCGTCCGCCTTCCAGCCGAACCTCTGGACGCGGGTGTGCCGGTTGGGGTCGTCGAGCGGGTCGCCGTCGATCTCCTTGTACTGGCGGGCGTGGTAGACGAGGACGTCGGTGCGGCCGTCCCGGTCGACGGTGAAGCAGTTGTGGCCGGGGCCGTACTGGCCGGTGGCTTCGTTGCTGGTGAAGACGGGCGTCGGCGACTTCGACCAGTTCGCGGGGTTCATCAGGTCGGCGTCCGCGTCGACGGTCAGCAGCCCCATGCAGTAGTTGGCGTCGGTGGCGCTGGCCGAGTAGGTCATGAACAGGCGGCCGTTGCGGGCGATGACCGACGCGCCCTCGTTGACCTTGAAGCCGACGCACTCCCAGTCGTACTCGGGCGTGGAGAGCCGTATCTGAGGGCCCTTCAGCGTCCAGGCGTTCTCCATCTCGGACAGCCACAGGGCGGTGTTGTTGTCCATGCCGGGCTCGTACTGGGCCCAGGCGAGATAGCGGGTGCCGCGGTGGGTGAAGGTCGTGGCGTCCAGGGAGAAGGTCTCCCAGGCCGTCTTCACCTGGCCGCGCTCCACCCATGTGCCCCGGAAGGGGTCGGGGTGGGAGTTCTCCAGGACCCAGATGCGGATGTCCCAGACGCGCTCGGCGGGCGCGGCGGCGAAGTAGATGTACCACCTGCCGCCGACGCGGTGCATCTCCGGCGCCCAGATGTGCGCGCCCATGTCGCCGGTGGCGTGCTTGCGCCAGATCACGGACTCGCGGGCGGTCGCGAGACCGTCCAGGGTGCGGGAGCGGCGCAGGATGATGCGGTCGTACTCGGGGGCGGTCGCCGTGAAGTAGTAGAAGCCGTCGGTGTGCCGGCGGATGTGCGGGTCGGCGCGGTTGCGGACGAGCGGGTTCACGTACGGGGCCGCCTTCCTCGGCACGGCGGAGGCGGACGCGGCGGAGGCGGCGGACGCGGTGGCGGGGACGGCGGCCAGGGCCCCCGCGATCGCGGCGCCCTTCAACAGCAGGCGTCGCCCGGGGGCTGCGGGCCCCTCAGGCGAAACGGGCCGAACGGACGGGCTGGGCCGGCTGGGCTGAACGGGCTGATCGTCGGCGCGGCTCATGCGGGGCCTCTCGACGGGGTGCGCGACACCACCTGTTCGTGATGTCGAACACCATCTGTGATTACGAACGTCGAAAAGGTAAGGGTGTGACGTGGAGAGGTCAACGGGTCCGGCACGGCTACTCTCGCGGCACGCGCGTCAGGCCACCAGACCGTGCCGATAGGCGTAGACGACCGCCTGGACGCGGTCACGCAGGTCGAGCTTGGTGAGGATGCGGGACACGAAGGTCTTGACGGTCTCGGGGCTGATCACGAGGGCGGCGGCGATCTCGCTGTTGGAGAGGCCGTCCGCGATGAGGCGGAGCACCTCCGTCTCCCGGGGGGTCAGCGGGAGGTCGTTCGGCGTGCCACGGGTGGGCCGGATGCGGGCGGCGTACTGGCCCACGAGCCGACGCGTCACGTCGGGATCCAGCAGCGCCGCGCCCATCGCCACGGTCCGGATGCCGTGCAGCAGCCGGTCGGGCGGCGCGTCCTTGAGCAGGAACCCGCTCGCTCCCGCGCGCAGCGCCTCGTACACGTACTCGTCGAGGTTGAACGTCGTCACCACGAGCACCTTGACGGGGTGCGCCACCCCGGCGCCGGCCAGCAGGCGGGTGGCCTCGATGCCGTCGAGCACCGGCATGCGTACGTCCATCACCACGACGTCCGGACGCAGTTCGCCGGCCAGGTCGACCGCGGCCTGCCCGTCCCCGCACTCGCCCGCCACCTCCAGGTCGGGCTGCGCGTCGATGATCGTCGCCAGCCCGGTGCGGATCAGTGCCTGGTCGTCGCAGACCAGGACCCGGATCGGCGCGCTCATGACGGGCTCCCCGCGGGTATCCGCGCCCGGACGACGAAGCCGCCGTCCGCCTCGTGGTCCGCGCTGAAGTCGCCGCCCAGGACGTCGACCCGTTCGCGCAGCCCGGCCAGGCCCCGCCCACTGCCGCCGGGCGACGCGGCCCGCGAACCGGTCCCGTCCGTGCCGACCTCCACCGTGATCTCTCTTTCGCAATGACGGACCAGGACCGAGGTGCGGCTTCCGTGGTCGTACTTGAGGGCGTTCGTCAGGGCTTCCTGCACGACCCTGTACGCCACGAGGTCGGCGCTGCCGGTCGATGTCGCCGGCGTGCCCTCCTCGGTGAACTCCACGGGCTGTCCGGCCCGCCGCGTCTGCTCGACCAGGGTGAGCAGTCTGCCGACGGGAGGCGTCCTGGCCTCGCTGCCGGGGCCGGATCCGTGGCCGGTCCCGTGGTCCGGGTTGAGCAGGTCGAGCAGGTGCCGCAGGTCGGTGATGGCCCGCCGGCCGGTGTCGCTGACGGCCGTCAGAGTCTGGTCGAGGCGCTCCGGCGCGGCGGTCAGGTACCGTGCCGCCTCCGTCTGTACGACCATCGCCGTCACGTGGTGGGTCACGACGTCGTGCAACTCGCGGGCGATGCGGCCGCGTTCGGCCGCCCGGGCGTCGTCGGCGACGCGGATCCGGCGCTCGGCCTCCGCGGCCCGGACGGAGCGCATCCATACGCCGACACCCCACGCGAGGACCATGGCCAGGTAGAACGTCACGAACTCGGCCGCCGGTTCCCCCGGACCGCGCCGGTGGAGCACCACGGCGAGCGGCACGTACGCGGCGGAGAGGACGAGCAGGGTGACCCGCCGGTACCGCTCCAGGTAGGACCCGGCGCTCAGCAGCGCGATGGGCAGTCCGGTGCCGGCGAGCAGGTGGTATCCGTTGACCTGGTCGACGGCGAAGCCGACCGCGACCAGAGCGAGGCAGAGGGTGGGCCACCGCCGGCGCAGGGCGAGCGGAAGGGACTGGAGGGCGACCGCCACGCCGCCCAGCACGTCGTCGAGGGGCTGGGTCGGCAGGCCGCCGACCTCCGTCCCGTTGCCGCGCAGGCCCGGCAGGAGCGACGCGACGAGGAGCAGCACCCCGAAGGGGAGATCCCGGACCGTGACGTCGAGCCGGTGCCACAGCTCCGGAACCCACCGACGATCGATCATCGGGGAAGTGTAGCGGTGGAGTCGACACGGGCGGCACGCCGGGAGCGGGGCTTGATGTTGCCGCGCCGGTGGGCCAGCCACAGGAACACGATCGTCAGCACCGCTCCGAAGCCGATCGCGTGGATGCTGCCCTCCGGTCCGAACCCGCCGCCGGTGAACAGCTCCGGCCCCGACGTCGCGGTGTCGAGCAGCCCCTGGCTGGCGCCGTTGCCGGACACCTCGGTGCTGAAGATGCCGGCCGCGGCGAAGTTCCAGCCGAAGTGCACACCGATCGGGACCCACAGGGTGCGGGTGGCGGCGTACGCGGCGGCGAGCATGAAGCCGGCCTCGATGGCGATGGCGATCGCGCCCCAGAGGGTCGCGTTCTCGTTGGCCAGGTGCATGAGGCCGAACACGACGCCGGTCAGCACCAGCGCGATGTACGTGCCGATGTGCTCCTCGATGATCCGGAACAGGACACCGCGGAAGACCACTTCCTCCGCCACGGCCGCGCCGGCCATGAAGCCCACCAGCCCCACGGCGCCCTCCGGCGAGCCCAGGCCGTCGATTTCGTAGTGCCCGGCGGCGTAGAGGTTCGCGATGACGGCCCCGAACATCCCGACACCGATCAGCATCCCCCAGCCGGTCTTGACGACGGCGCCCTCACGGGCCACGTCCGGGGCCGCCCGGTGTTCGGTGCGCCGCACCACCCACGCGTACACGAGGATCGCGAGCGCGGCCGACGCGAGACCGACGACGAGTGAGAGCCAGTCGTTGTCCTTCACCGCGCTGGTGGCGCTGCCGGTGGCGGCGAACATCACCATGACGGCGAGGAACTGCCAGACAAACCTCACGGGGAAACTCCTTGATCGGGACCGTGGCCCAGGTGCCGCGGACTGCACTGGACGCTACGGATCCGAAGCCCGGAGATCGTCACCCCACGGTGGGCACCTCGCCGTAGCTCTCACGGGGGACAAGTCCTACAAGCTTCGGCCCGACTGGCTAGCCTCATGCCATGACCAGCGCCTTCGCCGACTCCCTCGCCTCCGGCCGCCCCCTCGTGCTCGACGGCGGGATGTCCAACCAACTGGAGTCGACCGGGCACGACCTGAGCGACGAGCTGTGGTCGGCCCGGCTGCTCGCCGAGGAGCCCGAAGCGATCACCGAAGCACACCTCGCCTACTTCGAGGCGGGCGCGGACGTGGCGATCACCTCCAGCTACCAGGCGACCTTCGAGGGCTTCGCCCGGCACGGCATCGGCCGGGAGCGTGCGACCGAACTGCTCACCCTGAGCGTGGAGCTGGCCCGGGAGGCCGCCCGCCGGGCCCGGGCGGCCCGCCCTCTGTGGGTGGCGGCGTCGGCCGGCCCGTACGGCGCGATGCTCGCGGACGGCTCCGAGTACCGCGGCCGGTACGGGCTCGGCGCCGGGGAGCTGGAGCACTTCCACCGGCCCCGCCTGGAGGTCCTGGCCGCCGCCCGGCCGGACGTCCTCGCGCTGGAGACGGTGCCCGACACCGAGGAGGCGGCGGCGCTGTTGCGGGCGGTGCGCGGACTCGGCGTGCCCGCCTGGCTGTCGTACACGGTCGTGGGCGGCCGCACCCGCGCCGGTCAGCCGCTGGAGGAGGCCTTCGCCCTGGCGGCGGACGCGGAGGAGGTGATCGCGGTGGGCGTGAACTGCTGCGCCCCCGAGGACGTGGCGGCCGCGGTCGAGACCGCCGCCCGGGTCACCGGCAAGCCGGTCGTCGCCTACCCCAACAGCGGGGAGACCTGGGACGCGCGGGCCAGGGCGTGGCGGGGACGTTCCTCGTTCGCCCCCGGACTGGTGCGGGGCTGGCGGGCGGCGGGGGCACGACTGGTCGGCGGGTGCTGCCGGGTGGGCCCGGACTCGATCACGTCGATCGCGTCGGCACCGGCGCCGGCAGGGCGGCGGCCGTGCGGGCCGTCCACCCCGTAGCCCGTTGCCGGCGTTGTCCCCTCGAAGCCGGTTCGGGGAGACTGCGGGCGTGCTGACGCTGACGGAGATTGCCGAGGAGCCCCACCGCCTGACGAGCCGTCTGGGAGCTCACGGGAATTCGGATGTGACCCTCCGCCCCCTGACGCACGCCGACACGCGACGGTTGGCCGAGTTCCTCGGCGCCCTGTCGCCCGAGTCGAGACGCTTCAGTACGTTCGGCGGGTACGACCTCGCGACCGCCCGGGAGCTGTGTGACGCGATCGCGCGCTACGACAAGCTCAGGCTGGTGCTCGAGGACGTGCCGTCCGGCCGGGTCGTCGGCCTCCTCGAATTCAGCCTCGCCCTGACTCCCGCGGACATCGCGCGCTACCAGGACGCGGGCCTCCGCCTCACCGAGACAACCGACTGCCGCTTCGGCCCCACTCTCGCTGACGACTACCAGGGTCGAGGCATCGGGACGCTCGCCTTCCCGCTCGTCACGGAGGTCGCACGGCTGCTCGGCCGGCCGAGAATCATCCTGTGGGGCGGCGTCCGCGCCGACAACCCCCGGGCCATCCGTTACTACGAGAAGAACGGCTTCCGACCAGTCGGCTTCTTCACCGAGCCGGACGGTTCCCTGTCGCTCGACATGATGCTGGACCTGCGCCCGGCGCCGGGCCGGACAGGGCTCTCGACCCGGCGCGGTCACCCGTAGCCGCACCGGCCGGCCACCCGCCGGCCGCGTCCCCGACCTCCCGGGTCGGTACGACCAGGGCCTGTCCGGCGGGTCATGTCTGGACGCCCTGCCGGTCCGCAGTACGCCTGCCCGACGTCTCATGCGCGTTCTTGGTTCGCTGGAAGGTGCGCCGGTAGGCGGTGGGAGTGGTCCGGGCTTCGCGGGCGAGGTGGAGGCGCAGGTTCGTCGCGGTTCCCAGGCCGGCCCGGTGGGCGATCTCCTCGACGCTGAGATCGGTGGTTTCCAGGAGGCGTCGTGCCTGTTGGAGGCGCTGCGTGTTGATCCAGCGCAGGGGTGTGGTGCCGGTTTCCGCGGTGAAGCGGCGGGCGAAGCTGCGGGGAGAGAGCGAGGCACGGCGGGCCAGGTCGGCCACCGTCAGCTGATGGTCGAGGTGCTGGAGGGCCCAGGCGCACACGTCGGCCATGCCCGTGCCGTCGGCGGGCAGGGGCCGGGAAATGTACTGGGCCTGGTTTCCCTCGCGGTGGGCGGGCACCACGAGTCGGCGGGCGAGTTCGGCCGCGGTGTCCGCGCCCAGGTCCTCGCGGACCAGGTGCAGGCACAGGTCGATGCCCGCGGAGAATCCGGCACTGGTCAGGACCGAGTCGGCGTCGATGTACAGGGGCGCGGGATCGACCTCGACCGCGGGGTAGCGGTGGCTGAGGTCGGAGGCGTCCAGCCAGTGGGTGGTGGCGCGGCGTCCGTCGAGGAGGCCGGCTGCCGCCAGCGCGAAGGCGCCCGTGCACACCGACACCACGCGGGCGCCGCGGGCGGCGGCTGTGTGCAGGGCTTCGGTCACGGGCTGTACGGGCGGATCGTGCGGCTCGTAGCCGGGCACGATGATCGTGTCGGCCTCGCCCAGGGCATCGAGTCCGCGGGGGGCAACGAGGTCGAAGCCGGTGGACGTGGTCACCGGTCCGGCTTCGGCGGCGCAGAGGCTGAACCGGTAGAGGCCGGGGGAACCGGGGGCGCCGAAGACCTGCGCGGGGGTGGCGAGGTCGAACGCGACGACCCCAGGAAGTGCCAGGGCAACGACATGATGCATGGCAGAAACCTTACGGCTCGCGTCATTTCTGCCTATCGCGGTGCCCGTGCCCCTCCTGCACGATGGACGGACCGCCGGATGCCACCGAGACCCACGCAGGGCCTTGACCAGGGAGACTCTGATGCGTTTCATCGATGCCGCCTCATTCACCGCCGAACGCCCCTGGGGTGCCATCGGTCTCGCCGCCGTGGACGACGCGACGGTACGGCTGCACTGGACCGACCAGCCGTACAAGTGGCACGTCAACGACGGCCCCGAAGTGTTCGTCGTCCTGGACGGGGCGGTGGACATGCACTACCGCGTGGACGGTGTCGAGCAGGTCGAGCGCCTGACGCCGGGCCGGGTGTGCTGCGTCGAACCAGGAGACGCACACGTAGCCCACCCGGCGCCGCAGGCCCGCATCCTCGTCGTCGAAAGGCGCGGAAGCGTCTGAGGCGGCCCACGGGCCCGGCCCGGCAGATCACGAGCGGAGCCAGAGCCGGATCGCCGCGCCTGCGACGGTTCCGTGGAAGACGTGGGCCCTCTCGTCGTGACGGGTGGCGACTGCCCGGGAGTTCTGGAGGCAGTTCACTGCCGCCTTCCCCGGCGAGGTGGATCCCGCATCCCACGTGCCGTCCGCCGACCAGCGGCGATGCCGTCCATAGACGGCCTTCCACGACCCGTCGCGTCCTGGCAGGTCCCGCCATGGGACACCGGTCCGGATCCGGGCCAGGATCCCGTTCACCACCGTGCGATGGTCGTTCCGCCGGCCACCCCGACCACCCTCACCTGACGGCGGCAGGTGAGGCTCCGACAGCGACCACTCATGTTCGTCAGATCCCCCACCGATCCCCCCACCTCATGACCGAACGAACGAGCTACCAGTCATGAGGGCACATGATCCGCCGAACAGTGCCCAGGCTGGCCGCGCAGCGACCTGCGCAGCAGGAGGCCGCCGATCCCCGCCAGGGCGGGGAAGCCGCTCTTCGGCATCATCACGGTGCCCGTCGCGCCGACAACGGTCAGAACGACGCCTGCGGCGCGCTGGGCCGGGATGTCCTCGTGTTCCTCCGCGGCCTGCAGCAGCCGGCCGCCCAACCACAGGGCGGGCGCGGCGGCCATGAACCAGAAGGCGGCGGCCCGGTCGCCCCGGTCGGGCACGGAGTCGATGAGGCCATCGCGCGCCATGTCGACGAGAACGTCGCGGTAGATCACCGCCCCGAGGACCCCATGACCCGTGCCGACGACCTGGAGCCAGCGCCCGGCTGAACGTCGCTTCATGGGCTCATCGTACGGACCGCGCTCCGGGCAGGGCGGGTCACCCGCGGGCATCCGCGACTCCCGGACCGACGCCCCACCGCCCCCGCATCACCGTCGAACCGGCCGCCGGGACCGCGTTCCTCGCAGGGTGACGTCGTCCTTCCACAGGTCGAACTGGGCGTCGAGCGGGCCGTACGCCGTGTGCGCGGCGCCGGCGCCGAAGACCCGCACGGGATGTGTGGCGTCCCACGCCGCCCAGCCCGGGTCGCCGGACTCGGCGAACCGCACCCACGCCCCGTGCATCTCGTCGGCCAGCTCCTGCGGAGCACCCTCGCCCGCGAGCCGGCGCGAGTCCGGGGTGTCCCCCGAGTCGAAGACGAAGCCCAGTTCCAGGGCGTGGCAGGCGCCGAGGTCGGGCAGGTGGGACGGCCAGGCGAACTCGTAGACGTACGACGATCCCGGCCGGGCGTCGGCCAGGCGGTGCATCGGCATGCGGAGCAGGTGGTCGGTGACCAGCTGCCCGACGGTCTCGGCGGCGCCCGCGTGCATCGCCCGGTAGCCGCGTACGACCTCGTTGCCGCAGTGGCAGCGGGCCCGGGCGCCCGCCAGGGCCACGGCGCCGAGCCGGTCGACGCGTTCGAGGAGACCGCCGGGTACCAGCCAGAGCCGGTACTCGTCGCGGGTCCAGCCCATCATCAGGCCGGTGCCGAGCGCGGCCCGGCCCTCGACGAGCGCTTCCAGGGGGTCGCGGGGAACGACGTCCCCGTCGACGACGATCCCGAAGGCGGGTCCGCCGAGCACGGGGCTGCTGAACCTGCCCACGTCGGCCTGGGCGCGCAGCAGCTGGTCCCGGTCGACGGCGGCGAAGGCCTCGGCAGTGGCGGGGATCCTGAGGCGGGAGGCCATGCGGCGGACCATCCGCCGTACCTTGTCGCGGTCGGAGGCCTCCGGGGCTCCGCTCTGCAGCACGGCCCGCCGGTACAGCCCCTGCGCCTGCGGAGCGGCGAGCAGCGCGCCGGCGCTGATCGCACCGGCCGACTGACCGGCGACGGTCACCCGGCCGGGGTCGCCGCCGAAGGCCGCGATCGACTCCCGCACCCATTCCAGGGCGGCGAGCTGGTCGCGCAGTCCGGCGTTCGCGGGGGCGTCCGGGAACAGTCCGTAGCCCTCGATGCCGAGCCGGTAGTTGATCGACACGCAGACCAGGCCGTCGCGGGCGAAAGTGCGGCCGTCGTAGACGGGCACGGCGGAGGAACCCCTGGTCAGCGCGCCGCCGTGCAGCCAGACCAGGACGGGCAGGCGGGCCCCGGGGCCCGGCTCGGGGGTCCAGACGTTGAGGTTGAGGCAGTCGTCGCCGGGGATCTCCGGGTCGGAGAGGTACTGGGCGAAGGCCTCGGAGTACGGCGCTTTCGGCGCCGTGGGGCCGAAGGAGCCCGCGTCGCGTGCTCCGTCCCACGGCTCGGGCGGCACGGGCGGGCGGAACCGGCGGGGCCCGAAGGGGGGCGCCGCGTACGGGATGCCGCGGAACACGGCGACGCCGTGCTCGTACCTGCCTCGTACGGCCCCGTACGGCGTACTGACCACGGGGTGCGTCCGGCCTGTCATCACACGCTCACCAGCCCTTCGCCGCGCTGATGGACTGCTCATGCCAGAGCGTCGCGGCGAACGGATCTATTCCGGACGTCCCGCTCGGCGCCGCTGAGGGACAATGGCTGAGAGACACTGAAGGCACGTACGCCCGCTTGTGCTGCCGAGGAGGCCGTCGTGAGCGTGGACCCTCATCGCCCCGCCCCGTCCCCACCCGTGAGGATCATGGAGGCCGACGGTCAGCGCGCAGTCCTGGCCTTCTCCGGTGACCTGGACGCCCCCGCGCTGCGCGTACTGGAGGAGCTCCTCCTCGACCACCGTCTGCAACAGCCCGGCACGTGGATCCTGGAGATGAGCGACCTGGAGCACATCGACCTGGCCTGTGCGTACGCGCTTCTGCGCGTGGTCACCCGGGCCCCCGAACCGGCCGCCCTCACCATCCGCGGGGCCCGCCCGGCCGTTCACCGGACCCTGCGGCACGCCGGCCTCGACGCCGTGACCGCCTACGAGGAGTAACCGAGGAGCGGATCGGCGCGGTCAACCTGGAGATCGCGTTGACCACCTCTTCGGCCGGGTCAACCGCACCACCAGGGAACCGGCCGGCCCGACGTGGGGCTGAGCCCGGTGCGGCCTGACCCACTGATCCCGCGGCGGTGACCGCGCTCACCAGGAGACCGGGCTCCAGTTGCCCGTCCCGGAACCGTCGTCGGTCCGTCGTCCGGCGCCGGGGCGGCGGTCAGTCGTCCAACTGCGCGTTGCCCGGCTCGTCGCGGCAGGAGTAGGTGTCGATGTCGTCGTCGTTGGGCCTGGCCTTGTCGCGGATGGCCTTGGGGACCTGGGGCAGGTTGTTCTGGAAGTCCTGGTCCCAGTCGTTGCTGCGCGCGTAGTCCATGAGGGCCTGCTGGAGCTTCTTGCAGTCGTCCCGGTGGCCCTTGGCCATGGCGATGCCGTAGTCGTTGAACGGGCCGAACGACAGGCCCTTGCGGACGGTGAGACCGGGGTCGTCCTCCATGAATCCGTAGAGGATCAGCTGGTCGGTGGAGACGGCGTCGACCGTCTCCTCCCGCAGTCTTCTCACGCAGTCCCGGGCGTCCGTCTCCGTGACGGTGCGGATGTCGCCGTACGCCCTTCTCTTGAGCTCCGCCGCGGAGGTGGTGCCTTCCCAGACGCAGACGAGCCGTCCGTTGAGGTCGCTGAGGTGCTTGTAGCGTCCGGCGTCCTCGGTCCGTACGAGGACGCCCTGTTGGGTCGAGGCGTAGGGGCCCACGAAGTCGAGTCCCTCGCCGTGTCCCGATTCCGACTTCGGCGTCATCCTGTCCTTCGTGATCGAGTAGGTGGCCGCGATGAGCTGGACGTCTCCCTCGTGCAGGGCGCGGGCGCGGTTCTTGGACAGGACGCCTTCAAAATCGACGGACTCGATCCCCACTCGGTCAAGCACCTCCCGGGCGACCGTGATGTCGAACCCGTTGAACTCGCCGTCGTGGGGTGAGTAGCTCGTGCCCGGCTGGTCACCCTTGGCCCCGACCTCGATCTTCCCGTCGGCGAGCAGCGAAGGGGGCTCCGAGGAGCAGCCGGCGAGGGCGGCTCCCGCGAGGGCCGCCGCGGTGATCCCGATGCGGATCGTGCGGGAACGACGCCCCGTATCACTCATGAACGGTCCTCCTGGTCGTCGTGGTTCAGTCGTTGTGCAGCGTGCCTCGGGCCTGTGCGAGGCGCATGGAGCAGCCCGTCTCCGGGTGTACGGCGACCTCGAACCGGAGCGCCCCCTGGCGCCCGCCGAGGTCGAAGTCGACGGTCGACTGCGCGGGCACCTCCCGCGTGTTCGGGGTGACGCCCGGGGTGGCGGCGGTGATCGTCGCCGTGGTCCTGCCGACGCAGGTGGGTGTGCTCGGATCGTCGTCGACGATGGTCAGTTTCAGTCGCAGCTTGTCCCGTACGTCGTCGAGGGCCGGCCGCGCCATCTCCACCGTGAGTGTGCCGCCGGCGTCGCCCACGGGCTGTGTGCCGCTGATGGACATTTCCACGCCGAGCTCGCCGGTGAGGTCGACGACCAACCAGACGCACGCGCCGCCGAGGGAGCAGAGCAGGGCGGTGCCCAAGAGGATGGCGCGGACGGTACCGCGCCGCCGTCTGTCGGCGGCCTGCTGCACGGCGTCGCGGGGCTGCCCGGTCCGGTCGGCCGGGTACAGGGCGGCGGCACCGGCGATCAGCAGGGCGAGGGGCGCGAGGACGTAGAACCACACGTACTGGATCTGCGGGCCGCCGGGCCAATGGGCCACGGCGTAGACGGCGAAGCCGATGGTCCCGGTGATGACGAGGAAAACGGACAGAGAGGGCCACGTGAGGAGCGCGGAGAGTTTGAACCACCAATTGAACGTGGCGCCGGGACCGACATAGCCGACCGTGGTCGAACCGTCGCCGCTGCCGCTGACGTTGCCGACCTCGCAGGTCCCCTCCGCGCCGGGGCCGTCGGAGCTCACCCTCCGTCCCCGTGACGGCTGACGCCGCCGAAGTTGAAGGTGGCACCGTCCCCCACCGAACCGATGGCCGCGGAGTTCGGGCCGTGGGCCGTGACGTGACAGGTGCGGGTGGGCGCCGGTGCGGCTGCCAGGAGTTCCGCCAGGCGGGCCTCGTCCGGACGGCGGTCCCGCTGTTCGCCGAGCCACGCCGTCAGGGCCGCGGCCAGCCGCTGCCGGTCCTCCGGGGAGAGCGCACCGAGCAGCCGGTCGGCGCGCTGTTCGCTGCCTCCCTCGGGGAGGGCGAGCGGGGTGTCGTCGCCGCCGCGGCGGAAGAGCCTGCGGAAGTAGCCGTGGCCCGCGTCGATCGACCCGTCCGTGACGCGCTGTGCGGCGCTCGCCACCATGGCGACGCCCAGGGTTTCGGCCGCCAGCGAGAAGTAGGTGGCGAGTTCGGCGGAGATTTCAGGAAGACTGGTCATGGACGCCCCCGTCAATGGCCTTTAATACACTGCTTCGTTACCGTCAACTTACTTAGGGTAAAGGTTGTTGGCGTTTCTGACAGGTGTTCCGGTTATGTTCCGTATGGGCGTGCGTGAGGCCCGACCGGGTGCGTCGACCGGCAGGACCGACTCGCCTCACCCGGGACCTCCTCACCGAATCCCCTCATTCCTTCACCCGGGTGGCTCAACGAGTCAGCGGCCCGGCGGTTGCGCCGGGCGGTGCATCGGATACGGGAAGCGCGCCCTCCCTCGCCGTCGCGCCGGGGAGCAGGGGCGCCCCGCGCCGGGAGGGATCGCGAGAAGGCCCGAGGAGGCCGACCGCCGTTGCGCCGATGTTCCCCGGGGCGACCCTCGCTCTTCCCGCCGTGGTACGGCGTACCTAGTATAGGAAGCGCTTTCTACCCGGGCCCCGGGCGGGCCGGAGAGGTGGTTGACCGATGGTCCGTACCGCGAGTGCGAGCACGTCGGCCGGGCCGACGCTGGCGGTCGTGGCCCGGGAGGCGGGGGTCTCGGTGCCGACCGCGTCCAAGGTGGTCAACGGCCGCGAGGACGTGGCGCCCGAGACCCGCCGCCGCGTCGCGGAGGCACTGGACCGGCTCGGCTACGTACGCAGGCCCCGCTACGACCCCACGCGCGCGCCCCGGCTGGTCGACCTCGTCATGCACTCCCTGGTGAGCTCCTGGTCGGGTGCGGTACTCCACGGAGTGGAGGAGGCGGCGTACGACGCGGGGCTGGAGGTCGTGGTGTCGGCGGGCCTGGACCGCTCCCGGTCCGGCCCCCAGGAGAAGCCGCGGCCGGAGCGGGACCGGCTGGACAGGCTCCTCGTGCGCGGTTCCTCCGGCGTGCTGTTCAACCTGGCCGAGCTGACCGCCGCCCAGTACGCCTGGCTGGAGCACCACCGCGTCCCGTTCGTGATGATCGACCCGGCGGTGGAGCCGCCGCCGGGCGTGGTGTCCGTCGGCGCGGCGAACTGGCAGGGCGGTGTCACGGCGACCGAGCACCTGCTGCGCCTCGGGCACGAACGGATCGCCGTCGTCGCCGGTCAGCAGCACAGGCTGTGCAGCAGCGCACGGGTCGCGGGCTACCGTTCCGCCCTCGCCGCGGCGGGTGTGCACCACCGCCCCGAGTACGTCCGCCACGCTGGGTTCGACCGGGCCGCGGCCCGTCGCCGCATGCGGGAGCTGCTCGACCTGCCCGCCCCGCCGACCGCCGTGTTCGCCTGCTCGGACGCCATGGCCCTCGGCGTGTACGAGGCCCTGGCCGAGCGGGACATGACGGTGCCGGCCGACATGAGCGTGGTCGGTTTCGACGACCTGCCCGAGGCCCGCTGGGTCACGCCGGCCCTGACCACGGTCCGCCAGCCCCTCTCCGAGATGGCGGCCACCGCCCTGCGCCTGCTGCTGCGCATGATGGACGGCCACCACCCGGAGAGCACCCGCACGGAACTCTCGACCCGCCTGGTGGAACGCGCGAGTACGGCACCGCCGCGCACGGCGTGGGGATCCGCCGGCGCGGGCTGATCGGCCACCCCCGCGCCGAGTGCCTCCGGCGACCGTCACTGCGGTCGGTTCGCCGGCCCTGCTCCCGGCCGCCGCGGCACTGCTGGTGGGCGGGCCCGCCGCCACCCGGGCCGGGCGGCCGGCCTACGGCACGACAGAGCAGAGCGGCCCAGGGCGGGGCGGTGGGGCGCGTGGGGCGGGCTCGTCACTCGCGCGAGGTGCCGACGGCCCGGGCCGTGCGTGCCGCCCAGGCGATGCCGCCCCTCAGATGGGCACGGAAGTCCGGGTCGGTGTAGGCGTCGGCGGCGTGGCCGAGGGCCGTGTAGAAGACGCGGCCCGCGCCCTGGTCGCGGCACCAGACCAGTGGGTGGTCGTCGCCCATGCCGCCGCCCTCGTACGACGACTCGTCGGCGCGGGCGAGGACGCGGACCGCACCGCGCGGGTTGGTGCGGAAGTCGTACCACTCGTCCGTGAACTCCCAGGAGGCGGGCAGGTTCCGGGTCGCGGGATGGTCGCGGTCCTCGACGACCACCCGGCCCGGCTGGTAGGCGGGGTGGCGGTCGAAGCGGGCGCCGAGCAGTTCGCCGTAGTACGGCCAGTCCTCCTCGGTGCAGGCCGCCGCGTGCACGCCGACGAAGCCGCCGCCCGCCCCGACGTACGCGGCGAGCCGCGCGCGCCCGGCCGGGGTGAGCACCTCGCCGCTGGTGGAGAGGAAGACGACGGCGGCGTACCGGTCGAGGGGCCGCTCCAGGACCGCCGGATCCTCCGTGTGGTCCGCCTCGAACTCCCCCAGCGTTGCGACGGCGTCGACCGCGTCCGGGATGGAGTCGTGGCGGTAGGCGGTGGTGCGCGTGTAGAGGAGCAGTCGGGGTGCCATGCCGCAGACCCTAGAGCGCCGGGCCGGACGGTGGGGCGGGTTCAGCCGCCCACGTCCACGTTGTTGTCGGGAGCACCGTCGCCGGCCGGGGGCAGGTCGCCGCGCTCCACCGGTGCGCCGGGCACCGGCTCGGCGGAGGGCAGGAGAGCGGCGGCCTCGGCGTCGTCGGGGCGGTGGGCGGCCAGGGCGGCTCCGCGCAGGACGTCGCGCGGTACGGCGTCCAACTCGCCGGAGACACGCACGACGTGGCCCCTTCCGGGCACGGCGTACTCGTGGCGCCCGGCGCCGGTGCGGTACCAGGCGTCGCCGTCGCGCTCGCAACTGGTGCGCTCGCCGGGCATGTCGCCGACGGGCTGCTCGGGGCAGGTGGCGGCCGTGATCGAGCCCCGGTCGACGGAGAGACGCAGATGGGCGCCGGTCTCGCGGGAGACCCAGGTGGCGGAGAAGCCGTCGTCGCCGAGGACGCCGACGGACTGCCGGGCCAGGGTGAAACCGGGGGCCTCGGTGACGTGGACCAGCTCGGGCGCGACGCCCAGCGCCTGTGCGCGGGCGTCGAGTTCCCCCTGGCCGGCGGCCTCGGCCGTACGCACGGAAGTACCGGACGCGGGGTCGGCGCCCGCCTTCTCGGAGCCGCAGGCGGTGAGCAGCACAGGGGCCAGCAGCAGCACCGGCAGGACGCGCGTGGGACGGGTCATACGGCCATCCTGCCGCACAGGCGTTCCACAGCCGGGCCGGGCCGCCTACGCTCGGACGGGATGAACGCCCTTCCCGCCCTGCTGGACCACCTGGTCCTGGCGACCCCCGATCTGGCGACGACGGTCGCCGACTTCGCCCGGCGCACCGGCGTCGCCCCCGCGCCCGGCGGTACGCACCTCGGCCTCGGCACCCGCAACCACCTCGTGGGGCTGGGCGGCTCCGGCTACCTGGAGATCATCGGCCCCGACCCGGACCAGCCGCCGCCGGACGGCCCGCGCCCCTTCCGGATCGACCGGCTCACCGCGCCGCGGATCGTGACCTGGGCGATCCGCCCGCCCGACCTGGACGCGGCGGTGGCGGCGGCCCGGGCCCGCGGCCACGACCCCGGCGCGGTACGCCCGATGAGCCGCCGCCGAGCCGACGGCACGCTCCTGGAGTGGCGCCTGACCGACGGCGCCCACCCTTCCGGTCTGGTGCCCTTCCTCATCGACTGGGGCACCACGCCCCACCCCTCGGCGGGCCTGCCCCTCACTCCCCTGCGGGCTCTCACGGCGACGGCCCCGGACCCGGCGCGGATCCGCCCGCTGCTGTCCGCCCTCGGCACCGCACTGCCGCTCACCGCCGGTCCGACGGGCCTGGGCTGCACGGTGGACACGCCGCGGGGGCCGGTGTCGTTCGGCCTGCCGTGACACGGCCGGGACGGCAGGCCCTGTGCGGTCCAAGTGACTTGAGGGGCTTCTGAGGCACGGGCGCACCGCGTCACGGGGCTCCTGTCACGGGCGCACCCCGTGACAGGGCTCCTCAGGCACGGGCGCACCCCGTGACGGGGCTCCCACGCCCGTTTCCCACACACCCGTTCCCCACACGCCCGTTTCCCACACACCCGTTTCCCGCGTGTCCGATTCCTTCAAGACCGGCCACGCACACCCTGCCTACGGTGGCCCCATGACCGCACGATTCAACGCCATCGGCCTCGTCGTCTCCGACATGGCCGCGTCCGTGACCTTCTACCGCCGGCTCGGTTTCGCCTTCCCCGAGGACGCCGAGCACGGTCCGCACGCCGAGGCAGGGCTGCCGGGCGGGATCCGGCTGCTGCTCGACACCGAGGAGTCCGTCCGCTCCTTCATGCCCGACTGGCAGCCGCCGGCCGGTGGCGGACGGCACTCGCTCGCCCTGCTGTGCGACACGCCCGCCGAGGTCGACGCGCTCTACGAGGAGCTGACCGGCGCCGGCTGCCACGGCGAGCGCAAGCCCTGGGACGCGCCCTGGGGGCAGCGGTACGCCGTCGTGAACGACCCGGACGGCCACGGCGTCGACCTGTTCGCGCCGCTAACCGCGCCGGGCCAGTAGCTCCCCGGGCGCAACGCCCGCCAACTCCCGTACGTCCCGCGTCAGATGGGCCTGGTCCGCGTACCCGGCCCGGGCGGCCGTCTCGGCGAGGGGCGTGCCGGCGCGGGCCAGGGCGAGGGCGCGCTGCAGCCGCAGGACACGGGCCAGCGTCTTGGGTCCGTAGCCGAAGGCGGCCAGGGAGCGGCGGTGCAACTGGCGTGCGCCCATGCCGAATTCGTCGGCGGTGGCGGCGACCGGGCGGCCCTCGCCGAGGGCGGCCACGATCCGGAGCAGCAGCGGGTCGGGGGGCCCGGTGTCGGCGGCCCGGGACAGCGCCGCCTCCTCCAGGCCGCTCGCCGGGTCGGGGGCCGCGTTCACCCGCGCGGTCAGGCGCCGCACCCGGGCGGACGGCCAGAGGTCGGTGAGGTCGACGCGCCGGTCGCGCAGTTCGTGCGCGGGGACGCCGAGGAGGGCCGGCGCGGTGCCGGGGTGGAAGCGGACGCCCGCCCAGGTGCCCGGCGCTCCCTCGGTGACGTGGGCACGGGTGTCCGGGCCCGCGACCAGCAGGCGGCCGTCGTACCAGAGCAGGTCCATGCAGCCGTCGGGCAGGACGCGTCCGGTGCCGGGCGCGGTCGGGGTGTCGGTCCACACCACCGCGCCGGTCAGCCGGGATGCCCGTTCCGCGTACACGGGTGCCAGGCTACGCGGCCGGGGTGCGGTACTCCTGCGGGCTGACGCCGTACACCCGCTTGAAGGCCGTGGACAGGGCGAACGCACTGCCGTAGCCGACCCGGCGGGCGATCGCGCCGAGTGTGTCGTCGGTGTCGCGCAGCCGGTCGGCGGCGACGGCGAGGCGCCAGCCGGTGAGGTACGCCATCGGGGGTTCGCCCACCAGGTCGGTGAAGCGCCGGGCGAGCGCGGCGCGGGAGACCCCGGCCCCGGCGGCGAGGGACGCCACCGTCCAGGGGTGCGCCGGGTCGTCCTGGAGCAGCCGCAGCGCCCGGCCGACGACCGGGTCGCCCAGGGCCCGGTACCAGGCGGGCGGCTCGGCCCCGGGGCCGGCGAACCAGGCCCGCAGCGCGGCGATGACGAGCAGGTCGAGGAGTCGGTCCAGGACCACCTCCTGGCCCGGTTCGTCCCGGGTGACCTCCGTCATCAGCAGGGGCGTCAGGGGGCAGTCCCACTGGTCGGAGGTGAGGCACAGCAGCGGCGGCAGGGCGTCCAGCAGCCGGCCGCCGACCTCGCCGCGCACCAGGTAGGTGCCGATCAGCAGCACCGCGCCGCCGTCGGTCCGGTCGCCCCAGGTGCGCACCCCGAGGTCCATCGAGCCGTTGAGGGGGCGTCCGTCGGGGTAGCTGCACGCACCGCCCGGCAGGATCACCGCCTGCGGCGGGGTGCCGGGGTCGTCGGCGCAGGTGTACGGGTCGGGGCCGCGCGCGATGGCGAGGTCGCCGGCCCGCAGCCGCAGCGGCTCCCCCGTGTCCGGCACGATCCAGGCGTCGCCGCGGACCGGCAGCATCACCGTGAGCGGCGCCCGGTCCTCGACGCGCACGGCCCACGGCGGGTCGAAACAGGCGCGGATCATGAACGCGCCACGGGCGCGGGGGCCCTCCAGCAGGCCGGCGAGTGCGTCCATGGCGTCACAGCGTAGACGCACGCGCATGCCGGCGAGTCGTTCGACGATGGGAACGCGGGGCGCCCGGCAGTTGACTGAAGCCATGACACACAGGACGGACACGAACACGGGCGGGGACATGACGGTCGTGGTCACGGGGGCCTCCGGCCGGACCGGGCGGCGGGTGGCCGAGGCGGCGCGGGCGGCCGGGCTGACCGTGCGGGCGGCGTCCCGGGCGACCGGCTTCGACTGGCGGTCCCGGTCGACCTGGGCGGACGTCCTGCGCGGCGCCGACGCGGCCTACCTGGCCTACCCCACCGACGTCGGCGCCCCCGACGCCGCCGGGGCGGTCGGGGAGCTCGCGCGGGAGGCGGCGGGGCTCGGGGTACGGCGGTTGGTGCTGCTGTCGGCGCGGGGCGAGGACCAGGCGCGGCCCACCGAGGAGGCGCTGGCCGGGGCGGGCGTGGACTGGACGGTCGTACGGGCCGCGTGGTTCGCGCAGAACTTCAGCGAGGGACCGCTGGGTGAGGAGTTGCGGCAGCGCGGGGAGCTGGTGTTCCCGGCCGGTGACGTGGCCCGGGAACCGTTCGTGGACCTGCGGGACGTCGCGGACGTGGTGGTGGCGGCGCTGGTCTCCGGTGACCGGTACGCCGGGCGGGTGCTGGAGGTCTCGGGGCCGCGCCTGCTGACCTTCGCGGAGGCGGTCGCCGAGATCGCGGAGGTGACGGGGCGCGCGCTGACGTACCGGGCCGTCCCGCCGCGCGAGTACGGGGAGGAACTGGCCGGGTTCGGGGTGCCGGAGGAGGAGGCCGCGTTCCTCGTGGAGCTGTTCGGCACCCTGCTCGACGGCCGCAACGCCCACCTGTCGGACGGGGTACAGCAGGTGCTGGGCCGTGCGCCGAGGGACTTCGGGGACTTCGTACGGGAGGGCGCGACGGCGGGGACGTGGCGGGCCGGGGACCCGTCGTAGCCGCCCCGGCCGGCGGTGCCCGAGCCGGCACGCGGCGGACGGCACCCGGCCACGAGGGTGCCCCCGACGGCGAGGGGCGCCCCAGCCGCGAGCGGCATCCCGGCCGCAAAGGGCGCTCGCCCCAGCCACGAGGGGCACCCGGCAAGCGCACGGTCGCGGCGGCCGGGGGCCCTGCCCGGCACGCGGCGCCCGCGGCACGGCGGGTGACGGCCGGCGGGCGTCGGGCCGCACCGCCGGGTCCGCTCTTCGCGCACAGGCGAGCGGGCCGGGAGCCCTGCCGGGCCTACGAGGCCTCCGGCTTGTTGTGGTTCACGGGCGGCGCGTTCTTCACATGGGCGCGCAGGCGGGACGTGACGTCCTCCGGGGGCAGGAAGCGCGACCAGCGTTCCGGGAACTCGGAGGGCATGTCGGGGTCCGCCTCCCCGTTCGCGGCGGTGCGGGCGACGTACTCGGCGACCTGGGCCTGGCGCAGCCGCTCGTTGGCCTCGCGGGCCGCGGCGGTGGCGGCGGCCGGCCAGACCCGGTCGATGGCCGCGTTGACCGCGGCGCCGACGAGGACCGCGAACGCGGACACGCCGATCCACAGCAGCACGGCGACGGGCGCGGCGAGCGAGCCGTAGATGGTGGGACCCTCGACGGTGTTGGTCAGGTAGATGCGCAGCAGGAAGCTGCCGAGCACCCACATGGCGAGTGCGACCAGCGCGCCGGGCACGTCCTCGATCCACGGGGAGCGCACGGGCACGGAGACGTGGTACAGCGTGGTCAGGAAGGCGACGGACAGGATGATGACGACCGGCCAGTACAGCACCTGGACGACCGTCGTCGACCACGGCACGATCCCCACCACGACATCCGGGCCGGCCACCATCAGCGGCAGCGCGATGGATCCGATCAGCAGTGCCACGAGGAACAGCAGGAACGCCATCAGACGGGTCTTGACGATCCCCCGGACGCCGTCGAGGCCGTACATGACGGTGATGGTGTCGATGAAGACGTTCACCGCGCGGGAGCCCGACCACAGGGCGAACAGGAAGCCGAGGGAGATGACGTCGGGCCGGCCGCCCTTCATGACGTCGTCCAGGATCGGCTCGGTGATCTGTTCGACGCCCTTCTCGGAGAGCACCGCGCGGGAGGCGTCCAGGATGCTGGCGCGCAGGCTCTCGGTGGTGTCGGCGCCGATCCACAGGTCGACGTAGCCGAGCAGGCCGATGACGCTCAGCAGCAGCGGAGGCACCGACAGCAGCGTGAAGAACGCGGCCTCGGCGGCCAGGCCGAGGATGCGGTACTCCATGCACGAGTTGACCGTGTCCTTGAGCAGCAGCCAGGTGGTCCTGCGTTTGGAGACGTTCCGGTACAGAACCCGGGCACGATGGAGCCGGCCGGAGGGCCGTTCGGGAGATTCACTTGCTGGCTGCACGCCCTAAAGGTATCCGCCGCCGGAGGTGGCACTCATCCGCGGACGCCCGCCGCACCGTACCGGCCCCCCTCCGGCCCCCGACACGGTAGGTTCACGGTCATGGCAGGCAGTACCCACACCGTGACGAATCAGGCCCCGCCGCTGGTCGGCTACGACGTCTTCACCGCCGACCGGGCCCTGACGGCCGCGGTCGAACGGCATCTGGCACCCGAGCTGCGCGAGGAGGCGCTGGCGGAGCTGTCGGGCCTGGGCCGCGGCTGCGGGTCGGTCCAGACCCAGGAGTGGGGCGCGCAGGCCAACGAGAATCCGCCGGTGCTGCGCACGCACGACCGCTACGGCCACCGCGTCGACGAGGTGGACTTCCACCCGGCCTGGCACCGGCTGCTGGGCAAGGGGGTGTCGGCGGGGCTGACGGCGGCCTGGTCGCGGCCGGGCGGGCACGTGCGGCGTGCCGCCGGCTTCCTCATGTGGACCCAGGTCGAGGCGGGCAACGGCTGCCCGCTGTCGATGACCCACGCGGCGGTGCCGGCCCTGCGCGCCGATCCGGAGCTCGCCGCGCAGTGGGAGCCGCGGCTGACCTCCCGGGTGTACGACCGGGAGCTGCGGCCGGCCCACCTGAAGGCCGGGGCGCTGTTCGGGATGGGCATGACGGAGAAGCAGGGCGGCAGCGACGTACGGGCGAACACCACCTCGGCACGCCCGCTGGCCGAGGACGGCACGTACGAGCTGACCGGGCACAAGTGGTTCTGCTCGGCGCCGATGTCGGACGGGTTCCTGGTGCTCGCGCAGGCCCCGGGAGGGCTGACCTGCTTCCTGGTGCCGCGCGTGCTGGCGGACGGCACCCGCAACGTGTTCCGGATCCAGCGGCTGAAGGACAAGCTGGGCAACCGGTCCAACGCCTCCGCCGAGGTCGAGTTCGCCGGGACCTGGGCGCGCCGGGTCGGCGAGGAGGGCCGCGGGGTGCGGACCATCATCGGCATGGTGGCGGCGACCCGGCTCGACTGCGTACTGGGGTCGGCGGGCCTGATGCGGCAGGCCGTCGCGCAGGCGGTGCACCACTGCACGTACCGGGAGGTCTTCGGCGCGAAGCTGGTCGACCAGCCGCTGATGCGCAACGTCCTCGCGGATCTCGCGGTCGAGTCGGAGGCGGCCACCACGCTCGCGCTGCGGCTGGCGGCGGCCTACGACGCCGCCGAAGGCGGTGACGAGCGGGAACGGGCGCTGCTGCGGCTGGCGGTGCCGGCGGCCAAGTACTGGGTGACCAAGCGGTGTGCGCCCCTCGCGGTGGAGGCCGCCGAGTGCCTGGGCGGCAACGGGTACGTCGAGGAGTCGGGGATGCCCCGGCTGGTGCGCGAGTCACCGCTGAACTCGATCTGGGAGGGCGCCGGCAACGTGCAGGCGCTGGACGTGCTGCGGGCACTCGGACGGGAGCCGCTCGCCATGGACGCGTATCTGACGGAGGTGGGCCTGGCACGCGGCGCCGACCACCGTCTGGACGCGGCGATCAGGGGTCTGCTGACGGAGCTGGCCGATCTGGGGGCCGCCGAGGGGCGGGCGCGGCGGCTGGTGGAGCGGCTGGCGCTGGTGCTCCAGGGTTCGCTGCTGGTCCGGTACGCGCCGCCGGAGGTCGCCGACGCGTTCTGTGCCGCGCGGCTGGGCGGTGACGGGGGCGCGGCCTTCGGCACGCTGCCGCCGACGCTGGATCTGGCGTCGGTGGTGGAGCGGGCCCGTCCGGTGGCCGTGGCCTGATTTCATCGGGTGAAGCGGGGGTGGTGCTGCGCCGACACGGCACCACCCCCGCCACACAGGCCTGTGCAGGCCGCGTACGCCGCTCGGGGCGACGTGGTTCAAGTTTGGACACCGGTACGGCCGCCCACCAGGGTTGCAGGGGGTTGCAACTTGCTGTGGGCCGTGTGCGGACTGTGTCCTCGTGTCCCGGGCAAGCGGTCGGTATCAGACGAACATCCGAGTATCCGAACATCCGGCTTCCGGGAGGACGGGGACCAGTGGCGCTCTCGCCGATGGACGTGATGCAGTTCGCCGCCGTCGACACGGCGCGCGCGGCGCGGATGCTCAACGAGGTCCGCTCCGCCAGGCTCTCGGGCGGGCGGGCCCCGGTGGCGCCCCGGCCGGTGATCGAGCAGTCCTGGGACCGGGTGCTGCGCAGCGGTGTCGATCCCGAGCACGACTTCCGGTCCGGGCTGCTGACCCCCGAGGAGGTGCGGCGGCGGCGGGAGACCTCGGCGCTGCGGCACGTGCTGCCGGTGCTGCGGGAGGGCCTGTTGTCGGTCGCGGACGTCGCGCACCACATCATGGTGGTCGCCGACCACGAGGGCCGGGTGCTGTGGCGGGAGGGCAGCGCGCGGGTGCTGCGCAAGGCCGACGGCCTCGGCTTCGAACTCGGGGCGGACTGGCGGGAGGAGGTCGTCGGCACCAACGGCGTGGGCACGCCGGCGGTCACCCGGCGCCCCGTACAGGTCTTCGCCTCCGAGCACTTCGTCCGGTCCCAGGCGACCTGGACCTGCGCCGGGGCGCCCATCACCGATCCGCGCAGCGGCCGGCTGCTCGGTGTGGTCGACGTGAGCGGGCCGCTGGAGACGATGCACCCGGCGACGCTCGCCTGGGTCGACTCGGTGGCCAAGCTCGCCGAGGCCCGGCTGCGCGAGCTGCACATGCTGTCCCTGGAGCGGCTGCGGGCGGTGGCCGCGCCGGTGCTGGCCCGGCTCGGCGGACGGGCCGTGGTGACGGACCGGGACGGCTGGACGGCGGCGGTGACGGGGATGCCGTACCTGGACCGGGTGGCACTGCCCAAGCCCCCCGCGGCGGGGCCGAGGTGGCTGCCGGCGCTCGGCGCGTGCACCGTGGAGCCGCTGGGTGAGGGCTGGTTGGTACGGGTGGCCGAGGGGCCGGTACCGCTCGGCGCCACCCGGATCGTGCTGGAACTCGGGCAGCCGCGCCGCTGGTCGGTCCGGGTGCTGGGCGGCGCGGAGGCCTGGGCCCGGGAACTGAGCCCCCGGCACGCCGAGTTGCTGTACCTGCTGGCCGTCCACCGCGCCGGCCGCAGCGCGGCGGGGCTGGCCGAGGACATGTTCGGCGACCCTGCCCGCACGGTGACGGTACGGGCCGAGATGTCCCGGGTGAGGAGGTACCTCGGGGCCTACCTGGAACACCGGCCGTATCGTTTCTGTGAAGACGCGGAGGTCGAGGTGGTCCTCCCGGACGACCCGCGCGACCTGCTCCCCCACTCGACGGCGCCGGCGGTCGTGGCACGCCGGGCGTCGCTGCCGACACCCTGAGCCTTCGTGCCCCCTGGGGGCTGGCGCAGCCCGCGGGGAGCGCGGGGAGCCGCGCGACCAGCCACAACGCACCGGCCCCCGCCACCCGGCCCGCCCCACCGAGCTCCGCCGCACGCCCCGCCGCCGGGCTCCCGTCCGCCGGCCACGCGTCAGCGCCGGTCCGTCCCGGACGACCGGAAAGGCGGTTTGTTTTCGCATATTTGCATCGTCCGCGTCCCCGGACCCGTCCGTCTGTCGTAGCATCCTCTACGGACCGCCCATCCGCTCCTCGGTCAACGTGACCACCGTCGAGCCCAGTTGGTCCGGCGCCCGTGGAGGTTCGATGAAGCATCGCGGCAGACACCGCCGACGCAGGCGGGGCAGGGCGCTGCGCGCCGCCCTGACCGGGGCGGCCCTCGCGCTGACGGGTGCCGCCACGCTGATCAGCGCCTCGCAGGCCACGGTCGCCGACGACCCCGGCGCTCTGGAGCCCCTCACCTCCGCCGCCGAGACCGGCGCACTGCGGCTGACGGAGCACCGCGTGCCGCAGCCGTGGCTGGACCGGCTCTCCGCCGCGATGGGTGAACCGGTCGGCGTCGACACCGTGCTCGGCTCCACCGACCACACGCTGCGCGAAGCCGCCGACTGCACGGCCGGGGAGCGGGAAGCCCTGCCGGTCTCCCCCGCGGCCACCCGCGCCTACTGCTGGGGCGACGACACCGAGGGCTGGCGCCCCGGCGCGGTCACCACCTCCGGGGACGCCGACGAGGACGGCCGCTGGGGCGCCCACCGCGTGGTCCTCGCCGCCTGGACCCGCGACGACGGCACACCCGAGGGCGGCCTCGCCCGGGTCTCCTTCGTCGACGCCGACGATCCCGACCGCCTCGGCTACACCTCCGCGCTCCTCGCCGTCCCGGTCGACGGCGGCCAGGACTACCGAGGGCTCGCCTCCCCCGTCTCAGGCATGGTCTGGTACCAGGACAAACTGCTGGTGACCGCGGGCTCCGGGGACCGCGAAGCGCTGTACGCGTACGACCTGGACCGGGTCCAGCGCGCCACCACCGACGCGGACGCCGTCGGGCGGGTACCCGGAGGCTGGGCGGCGGACGGCCACCCGTACGTGCTGCCCGCCGTCGCCTCGTACCGGCTCTCCGACACCTCCGGGGCCGCGCGTCCCGGCGCGATCTCCCTGGACCGCGGCACGGCCCCCGACAGCCTGGTGGCGAGCGAGCGGGTGCCCGCGGACGGTGACCGCCCCACCCGGTTGTGGCGCTACGCGCTCAGCACGGATCCGGCCCGCGCCGGGCTGCCGGCCGCCGACCCCGCCGGACACGTCGACGCGGTGGAGGCGTACGAGACCGGGGCGACCGAGGTGAGCGGTGTGCTGTCGCACCGCCCGGCCGGCACCGCACGGACCGACTGGTACCTGGGGCGCTCGGCCGGCGGGCACGACGGGCGCGGGACCCTGTGGCGCCAGGACTCGGAGGGTGCCCGGGCCACGGAGTGCGGCGCGGACCGCTCCCAGCGGTGCTGGAGCGGCGAGGTGGGCTCCCTGTCCTACTGGGGGCAGACCGGCGAGGTCTGGTCGCAGTCGGACCGCATGCTGTTCGCGTTGCCGATGACCTCGATCGAGGACGCGCTCGACTGACGGCCACCCGATCCCCGGGACGCGCGGGCCGCGCGGACGGGGATCGACAGATCCGCGGACCGGATGATTCCCTGCTCGGCATGACCAACATCGCCGTGACCACCTGGTCCCTGGAGCAGACGGCGCCGACCGATCTGCTGCCGGCCGCCGCACCGGAGGGGGACGTCCGGATCGTCCGCGCCGAGGTGCCCTCCCCCGAGTTCAGCCGCTTCCTGTACGCCTCGGTGGGCGGCGACATCCGCTGGACGGACCGGCTCGGCTGGAGCCACGCGCGCTGGCGGGAACACCTGGAGCGGCCGGGCGTGGAGACCTGGGTCGCCCACGACCGCGGCACGCCCGCCGGATACGTGGAGCTGACACCCGGGGACGACGGGGTCGTGGAGATCGAGTACTTCGGCCTGATCCCGGCCTTCCGCGGCCGGCGCATCGGCGGCCACCTGCTCTCGTACGGGACCGCCCGCGCCTGGGACCTGGCGGACCGGTGGCCGGGGCTGGCCACGACCAAGCGGGTGTGGCTGCACACGTGCAGCAAGGACGGCGCATACGCGATGGACAACTACCAGCGCCGCGGCTTCCGTCTGTTCGACACCAAGGTCGAGGAAGAGGCGGAGGTGGCCGCTCCGGGGCCCTGGCCCGGAGCGTTCCCCGCCTGACCGGTCGGCCCTCGGCCGGCGGGCCGACCTGTGATCCACGACACCCTTGTCTCGCTCTGCGAGACAAGGGTGTCCGCATCTTGGAAGAAGCTGGACTGTGTCCAGATCGCCGTGCCACGCTTCCGCCATGCCTGGAACTGGAATTGCCTTGGTGAGTCGGCGGCACGTCGACCTCGGCCGCATGTCCAGCGCCATCTGTCCGGTCCGCTGAGAGCCCGCTCCAGCACTACCGGATTTCCCGCATTCGCCTCCCCCCGCGCAATGACGCGCATGCCTGCCCATGCGCCCGTACGCGCAGGTAAGAGCCGCTTTCCGCCTGTCCCGAAGGACGTGTCACGCCATGGCCGCCACTCCGCCGAAGCCTGCTGCCGCGACCCCCCGCCGCAAGGTGAGCCGTCACCGCGGCGAGGGTCAGTGGGCCGTAGGTCACTTCACCCCGCTCAACGGCAACGAGCAGGTCAAGAAGGATGACGACGGTCTCAACGTACGGACACGTATTGAGACGATCTACTCCAAGCGGGGTTTCGACTCGATCGACCCGAGCGACCTGCGCGGACGGATGCGCTGGTGGGGGCTGTACACCCAGCGCAAGCAGGGCATCGACGGCGGAAAGACGGCCGTCCTGGAGCCGGAGGAGCTGGACGACAGCTACTTCATGCTGCGCGTCCGCGTCGACGGCGGCGCACTGACCACCGCGCAGCTGCGCGTCATCGGCGAGATCTCGCAGGAGTTCGCGCGCGGCACGGCCGACATCACCGACCGGCAGAACGTCCAGTACCACTGGATCCGCATCGAGGACGTGCCCGAGATCTGGAACCGCCTGGAGGCCGTCGGCCTGTCCACGGTCACCGCCTGCGGCGACACGCCCCGCGTGATGATCGGATCCCCGGTCGCGGGCATCGCCGAGGACGAGATCATCGACGGCACGCCGGCCCTGGAGGAGATGAAGCGCCGGGTCCTGAACAACCCGGCCTATTCGAACCTCCCCCGCAAGTTCAAGACCGCGATCTCCGGGTCGCCGGTGCTGGACGTGGTGCACGAGATCAACGACGTGGCGTTCGTCGGCGTCGAGCACCCCGAGCACGGGCCGGGCTTCGACCTGTGGGTCGGCGGCGGGCTGTCCACCAACCCCAAGCTGGGCGTGCGCCTCGGCGCCTGGGTGCCGATCGAGGACGTGCCCGACGTCTACGAGGGCGTCCTCTCCATCTTCCGCGACTACGGCTACCGGCGGCTGCGCAACCGCGCCCGCCTGAAGTTCCTCGTCGCCGACTGGGGCGCGGAGAAGTTCCGCCAGGTACTGGAGGACGAGTACCTGAAGCGGAAGCTGACCGACGGCCCGGCGCCCGCCGACCCGACCAGCCGCTGGCGCGACCACATCGGCGTGCACCGGCAGAAGGACGGCCGCTACTACGTCGGCTTCGCCCCGCGCGTCGGCCGCGTCGACGGCACCACCCTGACCAAGGTCGCCGACCTGGCGGAGGCGCACGGCTCGGGCCGCGTGCGCACCACGGTCGAGCAGAAGATGATCGTCCTCGATGTCGAGCAGGGGCAGGTCGACTCCCTGGTCGAGTCCCTGGAGGCACTGGACCTCACCGCCCGGCCCTCCACTTTCCGGCGCGGCACCATGGCCTGCACCGGCATCGAGTTCTGCAAGCTCGCGATCGTCGAGACCAAGGCGCGCGGCGCCTCGCTGATCGACGAGCTGGAGCGCCGGCTCCCGGAGTTCGACGAGCCCCTCACCATCAACCTCAACGGCTGCCCGAACGCCTGCGCCCGCATCCAGACCGCGGACATCGGTCTCAAGGGCCAGCTGGTCCTCGACGACCGGGGCGAGCAGGTCGAGGGCTACCAGGTGCACCTGGGCGGCGCGCTCGGCCTGGAGCCCGGCTTCGGCCGCAAGGTGCGCGGCCTGAAGGTGACGGCGGAGGAGCTGCCGGACTACGTGGAGCGCGTGCTCAAGCGCTACCAGGCCGAACGTGAGGACGGCGAGCGCTTCGCCACCTGGGCGGCCCGCGCCTCCGAGGAGGCCCTGTCGTGAGCGAGCGCGCCGCGCCCTTCTACTGCCCCTACTGCGGCGACGAGGACCTGCGTCCGGGCGAGCAGGGACACGGGGCCTGGGAATGCGGGGCGTGCAACCGCGCATTCCAGTTGAAGTTCCTCGGGCTGCTCGCCCGGGGTCTTCAGCCCAACTCCACGGGAGGGGAACCGATATGACGGCGGTTCAGGAAGAGCGTACGACCGAGGAACTCAAGGCACTCGCCGAGCGTGCGGGCCGCGACCTGGAGGACGCGTCCGCGCTGGAGATCCTCCAGTGGGCGGCCGAGACCTTCGGCAGCCGCTTCTGCGTGACCTCCTCCATGGAGGACGCGGTCGTCGCCCACCTCGCCTCCCGCGCCCTGCCCGGCGTGGACGTGGTGTTCCTCGACACCGGCTACCACTTCCCGGAGACCATCGGCACCCGGGACGCGGTGGAGGCCGTGATGGACGTGAACGTCATCACGCTCACCCCGCGGCAGACGGTCGCCGAGCAGGACGCCGAGTACGGCCCGAAGCTGCACGACCGCGACCCCGACCTGTGCTGCGCGCTGCGCAAGGTGCGACCGCTGGAGGAGGGCCTGAAGGGCTATCAGGCCTGGGCGACCGGCCTGCGCCGCGACGAGTCCGAGACCCGGGCCGACACCCCCGTGGTCGGCTGGGACGAGAAGCGCCGGAAGGTGAAGGTCTCCCCGATCGCACGGTGGTCACAGGAAGATGTGCAAACGTACGTCGCCGAGCACGGTGTCCTCACCAACCCGCTGCTGCTGGACGGCTACGCCTCCGTGGGCTGCGCGCCCTGCACCCGCCGTGTGCTGGAGGGCGAGGACGCCCGCGCCGGACGCTGGGCGGGCCGCTCCAAGACCGAGTGCGGACTGCACGGCTGACATGACGAACACCACCGGAACATCGAGAAACAGGGAGATCCACGTGACGACCGGAGCCACCGTCTGGCTCACGGGTCTGCCCAGCGCCGGCAAGACCACCATCGCCCACGAACTGGCCGGCCTGCTCCGCGAGGAGGGCAACCGCGTCGAGGTCCTGGACGGCGACGAGATCCGCGAGTTCCTCTCGGCCGGCCTCGGCTTCAGCCGCGCGGACCGGCACACCAACGTGCAGCGCATCGGCTTCGTCGCCGAACTGCTCGCCCGCAACGGCGTCACGGCGCTGGTCCCGGTGATCGCCCCGTACGCGGACAGCCGGGACGCGGTGCGCGAGCGCCACGAGGCGAACGGCACGGCGTACGTGGAGGTGCACGTGGCCACCCCGGTCGAGGTGTGCTCGGTGCGCGACGTGAAGGGCCTGTACGCCAAGCAGGCCGCGGGTGAGCTGACGGGACTCACCGGGGTCGACGACCCGTACGAGGAGCCCGTCAAGCCCGACCTGCGCATCGAGTCGCAGGACCAGACCGTCCAGGAGTCCGCCGCGGCGGTCCACGCCCTGCTCACCGAAAGGGGACTGGCATGACGACGACCGTGGCCACAGTGGAGAAGGGGTCGGCCGGCCCGTACGCCCTCTCCCACCTCGACGCCCTCGAGTCCGAGGCGGTGCACATCTTCCGCGAGGTGGCGGGCGAGTTCGAGCGGCCGGTGATCCTCTTCTCCGGCGGCAAGGACTCCATCCTCATGCTGCACCTGGCGCTGAAGGCGTTCGCCCCCGCGGCGGTGCCGTTCTCCCTGCTGCACGTCGACACCGGGCACAACTTCCCCGAGGTCCTCGACTACCGCGACCGCACGGTCGAGAAGCACGGGCTGCGCCTGCACGTGGCCTCCGTGCAGGACTACATCGACCGGGGAGTGCTCAAGGAGCGCCCGGACGGCACCCGCAACCCGCTGCAGACGCTGCCGCTGACCGAGAAGATCCAGGCGGAGAAGTTCGACGCCGTCTTCGGCGGCGGGCGCCGCGACGAGGAGAAGGCCCGCGCCAAGGAGCGGGTGTTCTCGCTGCGCGACGAGTTCTCCCAGTGGGACCCGCGCCGCCAGCGCCCCGAGCTGTGGAACCTGTACAACGGCCGGCACGCCCCCGGCGAGCACGTCCGGGTCTTCCCGCTCTCCAACTGGACCGAGCTGGACGTGTGGCAGTACATCGCGCGGGAGGGCATCGAACTGCCGGCGATCTACTACGCCCACGAGCGCGAGGTCTTCGGACGCAGCGGCATGTGGCTGACCGCCGGGGAGTGGGGCGGCCCGAAGGACGGCGAGACGGTGGTCAAGCGGCGGGTCCGCTACCGCACCGTCGGCGACATGTCCTGCACCGGCGCCGTCGACTCCGACGCCGACAGCATCGAGAAGGTGATCGCCGAGATCGCCGTCTCCCGGCTCACCGAGCGCGGTGCGACCCGTGCCGACGACAAGATGTCCGAGGCCGCGATGGAAGACCGCAAGCGCGAGGGGTACTTCTAGAGATGACCAGCACCACCGAACCCACCGAGTCGCCGGCGGCCTGGCAGCTGTCGGAGACCACCCTGCTGCGGTTCGCCACCGCCGGGTCCGTCGACGACGGCAAGTCCACCCTGGTCGGCCGTCTCCTGCACGACTCCAAGTCGGTCCTCGTCGACCAGCTGGAGGCCGTGGAGCGCGCCTCCGCGAGCCGCGGCCAGGAGGCCCCGGACCTCGCGCTGCTCACCGACGGCCTGCGGGCCGAGCGCGAGCAGGGCATCACCATCGACGTGGCCTACCGCTACTTCGCCACCCCGCGCCGCCGGTTCATCCTGGCCGACACCCCCGGGCACGTGCAGTACACCCGGAACATGGTCACCGGCGCCTCCACGGCCGAGCTGACGGTGATCCTGGTCGACGCCCGCAACGGCGTGGTCGAGCAGACCCGCCGGCACGCCGCGATCGCCGCCCTGCTGCGGGTCCCGCACGTCGTCCTCGCCGTCAACAAGATGGACCTGGTCGACTACGCGGAGCCCGTGTTCGCCGCCATCGCCGAGGATTTCACGGCGTACGCCACCGAGCTGGGCGTCCCGGAGGTCACCGCGATCCCGATCTCGGCGCTCGCCGGTGACAACGTGGTGGAGCCGTCCGCGGTCATGGACTGGTACGGCGGTCCCACCGTGCTGGAGCACCTGGAGACCGTCCCGGTCAGCCACGACCTGGCGCACTGCCACGCCCGGCTGCCCGTGCAGTACGTGATCCGGCCGCAGTCCGCCGAGCACCCCGACTACCGCGGCTACGCGGGCCAGATCGCCGCCGGCACCTTCCGGGTCGGAGACGAGGTGAAGGTCCTGCCGTCCGGCCGCACGTCGCGGGTGGCCGGCATCGACCTGCTGGGCGAGCCGGTCGACGTGGCCTGGACGCCGCAGTCGGTGACGCTGCTGCTGGACGACGACATCGACGTCTCGCGCGGCGACCTGATCGTGCCCGCCAAGGACGCGCCGGCCACCACCCAGGACGTGGAGGCCACGGTCTGCCACGTCGCGGACGCCCCGCTCACCGTCGGCCACCGGGTACTGCTCAAGCACGGCACCCGCACGGTCAAGGCGGTCGTCAAGGACATCCCGGCCCGGCTCACCCTGGACGACCTGTCCCTGCACCCGCACCCCGGGCAGCTCGTCGCCAACGACATCGGCCGGGTGAAGATCCGTACGGCGGAGCCGCTGCCCGCCGACTCCTACGCCGACTCGCGCCGCACCGGTTCGTTCATCCTGATCGACCCGAACGACGGCACCACGCTCACCGCCGGCATGGCCGGCGAGTCCTTCGCCACGCCCGAGCCGGTCAAGAACGAGGCGGACGACGACGGGTGGGACTTCTGAGCATGGACTCCCCCGACTTCTACTCCACGTTCGCGAAGGCGGGCGGCCGCGTCGGCGGGGGGTCCCCCCGGACGAAGTCTGGGGGAGGCGCCCTCGGAAGCGGACAGGGCGGCGTCGGGCGATGTGGGCGGTGACGTACGCGCACCGCTTGCGCGCCCTCACCCCCCACCGCCGTAGACGAAAAACCGCCGATCTCCCGGCCACGACCTGACGGAACGTGACCGCCGGGCCAACGAGAGGAACACCTCCCGTGCCTGCCACCAAGCCCCTGCGCCGCACCCTCGCGGTCCTCACCGCCCTCCCGCTGCTGGTCCTCGCCGGCTGCGGGTACGGCTCGCAGGCCAAGGACGACGGGGGTGTCCGGATCGCAGCCGGGGCCGAGAAGATCGACGGCCTCGACTCCGTCCGGATCGGCTACTTCGGCAACGTCACCCACGCCACTCCCCTGGTCGGCAACCAGAAGGGCTTCTTCCAGAAGGAGCTGGGCGCCACCGAGGCGAAGTACGCGGTCTTCAACGCGGGCCCGTCCGAGATCGAGGCGCTGAACTCCGGCTCCATCGACATCGGCTGGATCGGCCCGTCGCCGGCGATCAACGGCTACGCCAAGTCGGACGGCAAGAACCTGCGGATCATCGGCGGTTCGGCCTCCGGCGGGGTGAGGCTGGTGGTGAACCCGGACAAGATCACGTCGTTGCAGGACGTCAAGGGCAAGCGCATCGCGACCCCCCAGCTGGGCAACACGCAGGACGTGGCGTTCCTCAACTGGGTCGCCGAGCAGGGCTGGAAGGTCGACGCGCAGAGCGGCAAGGGCGACGTGACGGTCGTCCGCAGTGACAACAAGGTGACCCCGAACGCCTTCGGGTCCGGCTCCGTCGACGGCGCGTGGGTGCCGGAGCCGACGGCGTCCCGGCTGGTCGCCCAGGGCGGCAAGGTACTGCTGGACGAGGCGACGCTGTGGCCGGACGAGCAGTTCGTGATCACGAACATCATCGTGCGCCAGGAGTTCCTCGAGGAGCACCCCGACGTCGTCGAGGCGGTGCTGAAGGCCTCGGTCGACACCAACGAGTGGATCGGGGCCCACCCCGACGAGGCCAAGGCCGCGGCGAACAAGCAGCTGGAGAAGGACACCGGCAAGGCACTGCCGGCCGACGTCCTGGACCCGGCGTGGGAGTCGATCCGGCTCACCGACGACCCGCTGGCCGCCACCCTCGACGCCCAGGCGGACCACGCCGTCGAGGCGGGCCTGCTGGAGCAGCCCGACCTCGAGGGCATCTACGACCTCACGCTGCTCAACAAGGTCCTCAAGGCCAAGGGTGAACCCGCGGTCGACGACGCCGGTCTCGGCGTCCAGTAGGCGCGGACCCCGACCATTCCTCAGGAGGTGACGACCATGGCCACGACCACGACCCTCGCCAAGGCCGACGAGGGCACCGGGGCGGCCACGCACGCCGCCCGGATCGAGCACGTCTCGAAGTCGTTCACAGGCCCCGCCGGGCGGCAACTCGTACTGGACGACATCACCCTCGATGTGGCGCCCGGCGAGTTCGTCACCCTCCTGGGGGCCTCCGGCTGCGGCAAGTCCACGCTGCTGAACCTGGTGGCGGGCCTGGACAAGCCGAGCGCCGGCGCGATCACCACGGACGGGCGGCCGGCCCTGATGTTCCAGGAGCACGCCCTGTTCCCGTGGCTGACCGCGGGCAAGAACATCGAACTCGCCCTGAAACTGCGCGGCGTGCCCAAGGCCGAGCGCCGCGGCAAGGCGGAGGAGCTGCTCGAACTCGTCCGGCTGAAGGGCGCGTACGGCAAGCGGGTGCACGAGCTGTCGGGCGGTATGCGCCAGCGGGTCGCGATGGCCCGGGCGCTCGCCCAGGAGAGCAAGCTGCTGCTGATGGACGAGCCGTTCGCGGCGCTGGACGCCATCACGCGGGACGTGCTGCACGACGAGCTGACACGGATCTGGCGCGAGACGAACCTGTCCGTCCTGTTCGTCACGCACAACGTGCGCGAGGCCGTCCGGCTCGCCGAGCGCGTGGTGCTGCTGTCCTCCCGTCCCGGGCGCGTGGCGCGGGAGTGGACGGTCGGCATCCCGCATCCGCGCCGCATCGAGGACACCGCCGTGGCGGAGCTGTCCGTCGAGATCACCGAAGAACTGCGTGGGGAGATCCGCCGCCATGGCCAGCACTGACACGACGCGCCCCGCGAAGGACGGCGGCGATCTCGCCGGTCTGGAGGCCGGCCTGGACGCACTGGAGACGGTGCAGCAGGGCCGCAAGCCCTTCCGGCAGACCTTCGTGGAGAAGATCCTGCCGCCCTCCGTCGCCGTTCTCCTGGTGCTCGCGGTGTGGCAGGGACTCGTCTCCTTCCGGATAGTCGACGACCCGACCAAGCTGCCCGCCCCGTCCGACGTGTGGGACGTGGTCCGCCAGGCCTGGCTCCAGGGCGAGCTGCTCGGCTACATCTGGACCAGCGTCTCGCGCGGCCTGCTCGGCTTCTGCCTCGCCCTGCTGATCGGCACCCCGCTGGGGCTGCTGGTGGCGCGGGTGAAGTTCGTGCGCGCGGCGATCGGCCCGATCCTGTCCGGCCTCCAGTCGCTGCCGTCGGTGGCCTGGGTGCCGCCGGCCGTGATCTGGCTCGGCCTGAACAACTCGATGATGTACGCCGTCATCCTGCTCGGCGCGGTGCCGTCCATCGCCAACGGTCTGGTCTCCGGCGTCGACCAGGTGTCCCCGATCTTCCTGCGCGCCGGCCGCACGCTGGGCGCGACGGGGCTGAAGGGCACCTGGCACATCGTGCTGCCGGCCGCGCTGCCCGGCTATGTGGCGGGGCTGAAGCAGGGCTGGGCGTTCTCCTGGCGGTCGCTGATGGCCGCCGAGATCATCGCCTCCTTCCCCGACCTCGGGGTGGGCCTCGGCCAGTTGCTGGAGAACGGCCGCAACGCCAGCGACATGGCCATGGTGTTCGAGGCGATCCTGCTGATCCTGTTCGTCGGCATCGCGATCGACCTGCTGATCTTCAGCCCGCTGGAGCGGTGGGTGCTGCGCAGCCGCGGCCTGCTGGTGAGGAGCTGAGGCACACCATGCACCGACCGGCCCGCTCCTCCCGCCCCGTCCGCTCCTCCCGCCCCGTCCGTTCCGCCCACCCCGTCCTGTTGGTCATCGCGCACGGCAGCCGCGACCCGCGCCACGCGGCGACCGTGCACGCCCTGGTGCGCCGGGTCAGGTCGCTGCGCCCGGACGTACGGGTGGAGACCGGCTTCCTGGACTTCAACGTCCCCTCCGTGCAGGGGGTCCTGGAATCCCTGGAGACGGAGGGGGTGCGGGACGTCGTGGCGCTGCCACTGCTGCTGACCCGCGCCTTCCACGCCAAGGCGGACATCCCGGCGGTCCTCGCGGACGCGCCCCCGCGGCTGCGGATCCGGCAGGCCGAGGTGCTCGGCCCCTCCCCGCTGCTGCGCTCCGCCCTGGAACGGCGCCTGTACGAGGCGGGTCTGACGCCCGCCGACAAGTCCTCGACCGGGGTCGTGCTGGCCTCGGCGGGGTCCACCGACCCGGAGGCGATCGCGGTGATCGCAGAAATCGCGCGGGAGTGGCGGCACACCGGTTGGTGCGCCGTGCGGCCCGCGTTCGCCTCCGCATCCCTTCCGCGCACCGAGGACGCGGTGCGCGAGCTGCGGGAGCTGGGCTGCGCACGCGTCGCCGTGGCACCGTACGTCCTGGCCCCGGGCTTCCTGCCGGACCGTATCGCGCGGGGCGCTGCCGAGGCGGACGTACTGGCGGACGTCCTCGGCCCCTCGCCGGAGGTGGCGCGGGTGCTGCTGGAGCGGTACGACGGGGCGCGGCTGCCGGTGCCGGCGGCGGTCGGGGCCTGACCTCGGCGTCGTCCTCAGTCGAAGGACAGCCCGCCGGTGCGGGTGCGCCTGAGCCCGAAGACTCGGGGCCGGTGGCCAGGACGCGGAAGCCGTCGAAGCGCCCGGCCGTCCGGGTGCCGCGCGGAACGGCCCGCGGCACGGGTCCGGACCCCACCGCTCCGTCGACGTGGAGGCCGGGTGTCCCCACATGGCCGCCCGAGCCGGGTGCCGCCCCCGCCTCGTGGCTGCGGCGCACGGCCTCGTCGTACGCCGGTCCGTGCGCGTTGCGCGGGTACAGGCTCGTCACGCGGAAGCGGAGGCCGGGCGGGCGCTCCCGTTCGGCCTCCAGCAGCCGGCGGGAGGTGGTCCGGGCGGAGGGGCGGGCGGGGTCGAAGAAGCAGTCGGCGCACGTGGGTGGCGCGGTGGCCATGGTGTTCATGGCGTTCATGCCGCCGACGCCGGTGTCCGGGTGGTACGGCGTCGTGACCCGATTCTGCGCTCTGTCGCTGCTCCGATCCTCGGCGTGCACGGTCACGGGGCGGTCAGGGGGCGGTCAGCTCCACGAGCTTGGTGACGGTGTTCCAGTTGCGGCTGGTGGCGATCAGGCCCTTGTTCACGCGACGCCCGGCGAGGGCCTCGGCGAGTTTGGAGCGGCCGAGGCCGTCCGGCGCGTACAGGTAGAGGGCACGGTCGCCGAGGCGGAACTCCTCCGGGAGGAACGCCGGCCGGTCGATCGCCGCGAAGCGCTCCGCGTCGACCGGCGCGGAGAAGTAGGTGACGTGCACCTGCTTGGCCTCCAGGTCGGCGGCCGGGAACGGGCACGCCTCGGCGACCGCCCGCAGATAGGCGTGGTCGCGCACGATCACGTCCACCGCGAAGCCGAAGCGTTTCTCGATCGCCCGCGTCAACTCGGCCGCCAGGGCCTCCTCGTCCCCGTCGCCGGACGCGAACACGGCCTGCCCGCTCTGGAGATGGGTGCGTACGGCGTCGTGACCGAGGCTCTCCAGGAGCGCCCGCAGTTCGGCCATCGGGACCTTCCTCGCGCCGCCCACGTTGATCCCGCGCAGCAGCGCCGCGTACATCGTCGTCATGCACACACCATAGGACGGCCGTCGTGCCCCGTGGGGGTGGGCACGACGGCCGCGTCCGCGCACCCGGCGGACGTGCGCGCCACTCTCGCCGATGCGGTGCGCGCGGTTCAACCACTACGCACTCCTGTGACTTATTCAACAACTCTGCGGAAGGGCCCCGTACGGCTTCGCCCCCCTGATCAGGACCCGCCAGTAGCAGGAGCAGAGCTCTCGAAGGAGGCGGACACCGCGGGCGAGCGGGTCGGGGCGAGAGCGGGAACCTCCGCGGGTGAGCGCCGGAAGGCCCGTCGGTCTCCGGGATGTCCTCCTGGAGACCGACGGGCCTCTCGGCCTCTTCGACGTCGGCGCGGTCAGGCCCTCGCCGCCGGCAGCTCCGCCTCGATCAGGTCGGCGGCCCGCCGGGTGCCGCCCTCCTCGGCCATCTGGGCCTGGAGCTCCTTCAGGCGCCCGGCCACCTCCGGGTCGTCGACCAGGGCGAGGGCGGCGGTGCGCAGCGCCTCGGCGGTGGCCTCCTCGGTGGGGAGGTGGCGGGCGACACCGAGGCCCTGGAGCATGTCCGCGTTGCCGAACTGGTCCACGGCCTGCGGCACGGCGATCATCGGCGTGGCGGTGGCCAGTCCCTCCTGGCTGCCGCCCGCGCCCGCGTGGGTGACGAACAGGTCGGCCTCCTTGAGGATGGCCAGCTGCGGCACCCACGACCGCACTTCCACGGTGTCCGGTACGTCGCCCAGCTCGGCGGCGTCGACGTGCTTGCCGACCTGGAGCACCGTGTGCCAGCCGGGCAGCTCGCCGAAGGCCTTCACGCACTCCCGGTAGAAGGCCGGCTGCTTGGTGAAGGACGACCCAAGGGAGACCAGGACGACCTTCTCGGCGCCGTCGGGCCGCTGCCACTCCCCCTCGGCGGAGCGGTCGCCCTGGCAGGCGCCGACGAAGGTGTACGTCGTCTCGTCGACCCGGCCGGCGTTCGGCTGGAGCGCCTTGGGGATCAGTACCAGGGACCGGGCGGGGCGGCCCGCGAACGGGTCGGGGTGCTGGGTGATCCCGTTCTCCTCCAGCCAGGCCTGGAAACGGGCGTAGTACGCCTGGCCGCGCTCGGTCTTCAGCGGCTCCTCCCACATCGGCTCGCCGACCTCCTGCTCGTACCCCTCCCAGGCGACCATGCACGGCGACAGGGAGATCACGGGCACGTTCCAGCGGTGACCGAGTACCCGGGCCGGGTAGGCGGCGATGTCGTGCAGGATCAGGTCCGGTTCGTCCCCCTCGTACGCCTCGACGAGCTGCGGGAGCGCCTGGATCGCGTCGTTCAGGAACGGCTCCACGTTGTCCAGCAGCGTGGTCCCCCATGCCTCCGGGTCGGCGTCGGGGCCGGGCAGCGTGCTGTTCCACAGCTTGGGCTCGGCCCCCACTTCGGCGACCTTCTCCGACATGAGCGGCGGGATCGCGTACGTCACCCGGTGCCCTCGTGCTACGAGCTCGCGGATCACCTCCAGGCTGGGGTTCACGTGGCCGTGCGCGGCGATGGAGAACATGGCGATGTGAGCGGGACTGGTCATGGGACGAGACTAGGCGAGACGATACGTCTCGTGCAACCTTTTTCCCGCGGGTTCCGCCTCGTACCGCCGGCTCCCTGCGGCTGCGTCCACCCGGCGCCCGGGGCGGGCACGCCGCGGGAACCGCGCGCGGCGAACCGCCGGCTCCCGTCAGCGCTGGTAGCGGGCGAGGACGAGGTTTCCGTCCTTCTCCAGGCGGCTGCGCAGCTCCTCCGTGTCGATCGCTCCGCTGTAGTACTCCTGGAGTGCGGGGGTGGCCACCTTGTCCTTCCACTCGGGGTAGCCCCGCACGGACTGCGCGGGCGCCGAGCGCAGATGGCCGGCGAGGGCGGTGCCCGTGGCCCAGCCGTGCTCGGCCGTGCGCAGGGCCGGGTCCTTCAGCGCCTCGCTGCCGGTCGGCAGCATCCAGTCGCCGAGGGCGAGGCGCACCATGTTGTCCGGCTGGAGGAGGAAGTCGAGGAACGCGGCGGCCTCCCTCTTGTGCGGGCTGTCCTCGGCGATCGACAGCGTCTGGGGGCTGACGCCCTGGGTGAGCCCCTCGGCACCGGCCGGGGCGGGCAGGACCCGCCAGTCGAAGCCGTCGGGTGCCTGCTGTTCGATCTGCTGGCGGTAGGAGAAGCCGAGGGGCACCATCGCGTACGTGCCCGCGAAGAAGCCGGGCAGGGTGTCGGAGCCGCCGCTGCCGAGCGTGGTGGGCGAGGCGCTGTGGTCCGTGGTGACCTGGTCGTGGATGGTGCGGGGCACCACCTGGTCGCCCTCCTCGAACCGGACGGTGACCTTCCCGTCCGCGCCGCGGTGGAACAGCTTCCCTCCCGTGGACAGCGAGAGGTTGAGCGTGGCGGACACGGGCTCCTTCAGCGGCCAGGCCACGCCGTACCTCCCGTCGCCGCTCAGCTCCTTCGTCACCTGCCGGAACTCGTCCCAGGTCCACGGTCGACCGGGTGCCGGGATCCGGACGCCCGACTCCTTCAGCAGGTCGGCGTTGGCGATCAGTACACGGGGTTCCTGGAGGAACGGCACGCCGTAGACGCCGTCACCGAAGGTGACCGTCTCCCAGCTGCGCTGCGGGATGTCCGCCTTCAGCCGCTCGGGCAGCAGGCCGGTCAGGTCGGCCAGGTAGCCGCCGTAGGCGAAGTCCGCGAGGTCGTCGGAGGCGTCGTGGATGATGTCGGGTGCCTCACCGCCCTCGAAGGAGGTGAGGAGCTGGTCGTGGACGCTGTCCCAGCTGCCCTGGACGTACTCGACGCGCACGTCCGGGTGGGCCGCGTTCCACTCCCGGACCAGTTCCTTGTTGGCCGTCACGGACTCCTCCTGCCAGGCCAGGGACTGGAAGCGCAGGGTGATCCGGCCGTCCTCGCCGTCGCCCCCGCCCGAGCAGCCCGCGAGCAGGAGACTGAGGGAGAGGAGCAGGGTCGTGATTCTCGTGCGCATCAGCTCTTCACCGCCCCGGCGAGCATGCCGCCCGTGATCCGCCGCTGGATGAGTGCGAAGACCACCAGCGAGGGCAGCGTCGCGAGGAAGGCCGCCGCCGCGAGCGGGCCGAGGTCCGCGACGCCCTCGGCACCGATGAAGTGGGTGAGGATCACCGGCAGGGTCTGTTTCTCCGGTGTCTTCAGCAGCACGAGCGCGAAGAAGAACTCGTTCCACGCGGTGATGAACGCGAACAGTGCCGTCGCCACGATCCCCGGCGCGAGCAGCGGCGCGGTCACCGACACCAGTGTGCGCAGCCGCCCGGCGCCGTCGACCGCCGCCGCCTCCTCCAGCTCGGCCGGCACGGCCCGGACGTACCCGGCGAGCATCCACAGCGCGAACGGCAGCGACCACACGACGTAGACCATCACCAGGCCCGGCACGGAGTTGATCAGCCGGAGGTTCTTCAGGACCAGGAAGAGCGGGATGATCAGCAGTACGAAGGGGAAGGCCTGGCTGACCACGACCCACCCGGTGGCCGCCCTGCCGAGCCGGCCGCGGTGCCGGGCCATCACGTACGCCATCGGCGTCGCGATCACCACGGCGATCACCGCGGCGCCGAGCGCGGTGAGGAGGGAGTTCAGGGCGGCCCGCAGCAGCGGCTGTTCGTCGAAGGCCTGCCGGAAGTTGTCGAGGGTGGGGTCCTCCGGGATCCAGGTGGGGTGGAGACTGGCCAGCTCCTGCGGCGGCTTGAACGCGGTGGAGACCAGCCAGACGAGCGGGAAGGCCAGGAAGACGAGATACGTGAGCAGCGCGGCGTACTGGCCCACCCGGGCCCCTCTCGAGGTCCTCACGCCTCGCCACCTCCCTTGAGTCCGCCCCTGAGCCGGCCGGCGAGGAAGACGGCCAGCAGGATCGAGACGACGGCGACCATGACGCACCCCATCGCGGCCGCGTAGCCGAACTGCCCGTAGCGGAAGGCCTCTTCGTAGGCGAAGAGCATGGGCAGCCGGGTCCGGCCGCCGGGGCCTCCGTTGGTCAGCACGTAGACCAGGGCGAAGGAGTTGAAGTTCCAGATGAGATTGAGCGCGGTGATGGCGAGTGCGACCGGTCTGAGGGCGGGCCAGGTGACCGTGCGGAAGCGGCGCCAGGCTCCCGCGCCGTCGACCGCGGCGGCCTCGTGCAGCTCGCGCGGGGTGTTCTGGAGCCCGGCGAGCAGGGCGACCGTCGTCTGGGGCATGCCGGCCCAGACGCCGACGACGATGACGGCGGGCAGGGCGGTGGCGAGGCCGCTGAGCCAGTCGCGGCCGTCGCCGAGGCCGAAGTCGCGCAGGGCCTCGTTGAGGATGCCGGCGTCCGGGTTGTAGACCAGGCGCCACATGATGCCGACGACGACCTCGGGCATCGCCCAGGGGACGATCGCCAGGGCGCGGGCCGGCCAGCGCAGCCGCAGGTTCTGGTGGAGCAGCAGGGCGAGGCCGAGCGCGAGCAGGAACTGCGGCACCGTCACCCCGACGGCCCACACCAGTCCGATGCGGAACGACTCCCAGAACAGGGTGTCGTGCAGCAGGTCCTGGAAGTTCAGGGTGCCGATCCACCGGGTGGGCTCCGTCCGGCCGGACTGGGCGTCGGTGAACGCCAGCAGGATGCCGTAGAGCAGCGGCCCGACGCTGAGCACCAGGATGGGGATCAGCGCGGGCAGCACCAGGAACCAGGCGCCGTGGTCGGGGCCGTGCCGCGGCCGGTCCGTGCCGGGCGCGCGGCGCGCCGGTTTTCTCGGCTCGGTCACCGATGTCACGTAATCAGCCCCTTTGCACGGATCGAACGGGCCTGGTCATGGTCGTGAAGGCGCCGTGCCCCGTCAAGAGCCCGCGCACACGCTCCCACCTGTGCGAATGCGACACTGGCCGACGGATGACGGGAACGCGACGGACATGACGGACACGACCGGCGCGACCGGCACCACGGGCACCACGGACACGGAGGCGGACAACGATGGACGAGGCACGGGCGCGGGAGGTGCTGGCCGCGGCGGGGGTGCTGCCCGGCCCGGCGCGGGAGGCGCGGCTGCTCGCCCTCGGCGAGAACGCGGTGTTCGCCGCCGGTGACCTGGCGGTCAAGGTGGGCCGGGACGCGGAGCTCCTCGGCCGGGCGCGCAGGGAACTGGCCGTCGCGGTGTGGCTGGAGGAGGCCGGGGTGCCGGCGGTGCGGGCGGCCGATCCGACGGCGCGGTTCGTCGAGGGGCACCCGGTGACGGTGTGGCGGCGGCTGCCCGACCCGGTACGGCCCGCCGAGCCCCGGGACGTGGCCGCGCTGCTCCGGCTGGTCCACGCGCTGCCCTCCCCCTCCTTCGGGCTGCCGCCCCGCGAGCTGCTGGGCGGCGTGGAACGCTGGCTGCGCCTCGCGGGTGACGTGATCGACCCGGCGGACGCCGCGTATCTGCGTGAGCGGCGTGACGGCTTCGCGGCGGCGGCCGCCGCGCTCGTCCCCCATCTGCCGCCGGGCCCGATCCACGGCGACGCGCTGCCCCGCAACGTGCACGTCGGGCCCGACGGGCCGGTCCTGGTCGACCTGGAGACCTTCTCCGCCGACCTGCGCGAGCACGACCTGGTGGTGATGGCGCTCAGCCGGGACCGCTACGGACTGCCCGCCGAGGCGCACGACGCCTTCACCGCGACCTACGGCTGGGACGTGCGCGAGTGGGACGGCTGCGCGGTGCTGCGCGGCGCCCGGGAGACGGCCAGCTGCGCATGGGTGGCCCAGCACGCGCCGAGCAACCCGAAGGCGCTGGCCGAGTTCGAACGCCGGGTGGCATCACTGCGGGACGGGGATCCGACGGTGCGCTGGTATCCGTTCTGACCGCGCGTCGTCCTTTCCGGTACCGGTCAGACCCGCTCGCCGGCCGGCTCCCGCACCGGCCATCTCCCGTCGATGACCGCCGCGGCGTCGCCCTTGCGGCGCAGGAAGCTCTGGAAGTCCGCCGCCCACTCGGCATACCACTCGATCTGGCGGTGGTGCAGCTCCGCCGGGCCGAGGGACGCGACCTTGGGGTGGCGGCCGGCTATCGCGCAGGCCAGCCGGGCCGCGGCGAGGGCGTCGGCCGTGGCGTCGTGGGCGGCGTCGAGCGGGACGCCGTACTCCCGGCAGACGGCTTCGAGGTTGCGCTTGCCGCGGCGGTAGCGGTCGACGGAACGGTCGATGGTGTACGGGTCGATGACCGGGGCGGGGTCCAGGCCGCCCAGGCGGTCGCGCAGGGACGGCAGTCCGTAGCGCCGCAGTTCGGCGGAGAGGAGGGTGAGGTCGAAGGCCGCGTTGTAGGCGACGACCGGGACGCCCGTCTTCCAGTAGGCCGCGAGCACACCGGCGATGGCGTCGGCGACCTGGTCGGCTGGGCGGCCCTCGGCGGCCGCTCGTTCGCCGGTGATGCCGTGCACCGCCACCGCGTCCGCCGGGATCTCCACGCCGGGGTCGGCCAGCCACTCCCGGCGTCCTCGCGGATCGCCGCCCACGACCTCGATCACGGCCCCCGTGACGATGCGTGCCTCACGCGGATCGGTGCCCGTCGTCTCCAGGTCGAAGCCGACCAGCAGCTCCCGGTGCCAGCCCATGGGCGGTCCCCCTTCTCAGTGGTGCGTTCCCCCAGTGGTCTCCACCTTCCCATGGGCCACTGACAATCAGAGGATCGCATTCCGCTTACGTCCGGTCAGGCGGCAGGCCCTCCCGTCGCCGGCACTCACGACACCGGCCGCGAATCCGCCCACATCAGCTCGAACTCCTCGCGGTAAGTGGGGAAGAGTCCACTTTCGTCCATCTGGTCCGACTTCACCACCTTGCCGCCGTTCCGTCCGTTCCGAAGGACGAGTACCGGCGCCTCCATCCCCCGCGTCCGGCGCAGATAGGACTGCACGACCGCGATGCCGTCGGCGCCGTCCCCGTCGACGAGGTAGGCCGTGAAGCGGGGGGTCTCGTCGAAGACCTGGATCTCGAACGCGCCCGGGTCCCGCAGCCGGGAACGCACCCGGCGCATGTGCAGGATGTTCATCTCCACGGCGCGGCTCAGCTCGCCCCGCTTGATGCCGAGTTCGCGCTCGCGGCGCTTGATCGCACTGGAGGCCGGGTTCAGGAAGAGCAGCCGCACCCGGCCTCCGGACTCGGCCAGCCGGAGCAGGCGGCGGCCGGAGAAGTTCTGCACGAGCAGGTTGAGGCCGATACCGAGGGCGTCCACGCGCCGCGCGCCGCCGAAGAGGTCCTCGGCCGGGAACTGGCGCAGCAGCCGCACCCGGTCCGAGTGCACGGCGACCACGTCGGCGTAGCGGTCGCCGACCAGGTCCTCCACCGCGTCGACCGGCAGCCGCCGTGTGGACGGCACGTCGCCGCCCGCGCCGAGGACCTCCAGCAGCCGCGCCGAGGCCCGCTCGGCCTGGCTGAGCACCGCCTCGGACAGCGCCCGGTTGCGGGAGACGACGTTGCGGGTGACCTCCAGCTCGTCCAGGGCGAGTTCCACGTCGCGGCGCTCGTCCACGTAGGGCTCGAAGCAGGGCCAGTGCTGGATCATCAGCTCGCGCAGCTGCGGCAGCGTGAGGAAGCTGAGGACGTTGTCGTCGGCCGGGTCGAGCAGGTACCCCTTGCGGCGGCTGACCTCGCGGACGGCGACGGCCCGCTGCACCCACTCCTGGCCGGCGGGCCCGGCGGCGGCGACCACCCACTCGTCGCCGTGGACGGGCTCGTAGACCGGCCTGAGGACGGCGGCCACGACCGCGCGCAGCCGCTGTTCGACGAGGTTCAGCCAGATGTAGGCCCGGCCGGCCCGCTGCGCACGGGTGCGCACCTCGTGCCAGGCGTCGGTGTCCCAGTCCAGCTCCGGACCGATCGCGCCCGCGCTCATCGGCCGCGCCAGGGACACCGCACCGGGCGGGACGTCCGTGGAGTCCCCCTGGTGACCGTCGTCACCAGGAGGCAGCTCCAGCCCTCCCGAGCCCACCCGCGCACCGCCTTCCGCTCCCCCGGAGCACTACCGGGGAGACCCCGTCCCAACGATCAAGGAAGGGTACTCCGCGAGCGGTCCGCGGTGCAGCCCGATGGCCGGGCCGGTTTTCCCAACGGACCTGATCCGCAAGCGCGTTCCGGCCCGCGTTACACCGGGGAGTGAGCGGATTCATAGCGGTGACGCCGCCCGGTACGGGGAAGGATCCCTCGCGCCCTCCCCCGGGCGCCGGTCGTGCAAAAGGCCGACGGGTGGGCAGGAGGACGTACGTGCCAGGCGGTCGCCTCACTTTCGGGGAGACTTCCGGGAGACTCGGAGCCAAGGCGTCCGCACCGGCGCCCCACACCTGAAAGAGTCGTGTTCATGCAGGTCTGGCCTGGAGAGGCGTATCCACTCGGTGCCACGTACGACGGCGCCGGCACCAACTTCGCGGTCTTCACGGAGGCCGCCGACCGAGTAGAGCTGTGTCTGCTGCACGACGACGGCTCGGAGACCGCGATCGAGCTGCGGGAGAGCGACGCGTTCGTCCGGCACGCGTACGTGCCGGGCGTGATGCCGGGGCAGCGGTACGGGTACCGCGTGCACGGCCCGTACGCCCCGGAGCGCGGGCTGCTCTGCAACAGCGCCAAGCTGCTCCTCGACCCGTACGCGCGTGCGATCAGCGGCTCGGTCCAGTGGGGCGAGGAGGTGTACGGCTACCACTTCGACGCCCCCGACCGGCGCAACGACCTGGACTCGGCGCCGCACTCGATGACGTCGGTCGTCGTCAACCCGTACTTCGACTGGGGCGACGACCGGCGCCCCCGGACGGAGTACCACCACACGGTGATCTACGAGGCCCACGTGAAGGGTCTGAGCATGCGGCACCCCAAGCTCCCCGAGGAACTGCGCGGCACCTACGCGGCCCTCGCGCACCCGGCGCTCATCGGGCACCTGACCGAACTGGGGGTCACCGCGCTGGAGCTGATGCCCGTGCACCAGTTCGTCAACGACCACCGCCTGGTGGACATGGGCCTGAACAACTACTGGGGCTACAACACGATCGGCTTCTTCGCCCCGCACAACGCGTACGCCTCCTGGGGCGACCGCGGCCAGCAGGTCCTGGAGTTCAAGTCGGCGGTGAAGGCGCTGCACGAGGCCGGGATCGAGGTGATCCTCGACGTGGTCTACAACCACACCGCCGAGGGCAACCACCTGGGCCCCACGCTGTCCTTCAAGGGCCTCGACAACCCGTCCTACTACCGGCTGACCGACGACCCCCGTTACTACATGGACACCACGGGGACCGGGAACTCACTCCTCATGCGGTCCCCGCACGTGCTCCAGATGATCATGGACTCGCTGCGGTACTGGGTCACCGAGATGCACGTCGACGGGTTCCGCTTCGACCTCGCCGCCACCCTGGCCCGGCAGTTCCACGAGGTGGACCGGCTGTCGTCCTTCTTCGACCTGGTGCAGCAGGACCCCGTGGTGTCGCAGGTGAAGCTGATCGCCGAGCCGTGGGACGTGGGCGAGGGCGGCTACCAGGTGGGCAACTTCCCGCCGCTGTGGACCGAGTGGAACGGCAAGTACCGGGACACGGTGCGGGACCTGTGGCGCGGCGAGCCGCGCACGCTGGCGGAGTTCGCGTCCCGGCTGACCGGTTCCTCCGACCTCTACCAGGACGACGGCCGCCGTCCGCTGGCCTCGATCAACTTCGTCACCTGCCACGACGGCTTCACCCTGCACGACCTGGTGGCGTACAACGACAAGCACAACCACGCCAACGGCGAGGACAACCGGGACGGCGAGAGCCACAACCGGTCCTGGAACTGCGGCGCCGAGGGCGACACCGACGATCCGGCGGTGCTGGAGCTGCGGGCGCGGCAGATGCGGAACTTCATCGCCACCCTGCTGCTCTCCCAGGGTGTGCCGATGATCAGCCACGGCGACGAGTTCGCCCGCACCCAGCGGGGCAACAACAACGCCTACTGCCAGGACAACGAGCTGGCGTGGGTGGCGTGGCCCGACGACGACGGCGACGGTGCCGGTGCCGGTACGGGGCTGCTGGAGTTCACGCGCGCGATGGTCTGGCTGCGCAAGGACCACCCGGTCTTCCGCAGGCGGCGCTTCTTCCACGGCCGCCCCGTGGAGGGCACCCACGACGAGCTGTCGGACATCGCCTGGTTCACCCCCGAGGGTGCGGAGATGACCCAGCGGGACTGGCACTCGGCGCGGGCGTCGGCGCTCACGGTGTTCCTGAACGGCAACGCGATCTCCGAACCCGGCGCGCGCGGGGAACGCATCGCCGACGACTCGTTCCTGCTGATGTTCAACGCCTCGCCGAAGCCGCTGGACTTCGTGGTGCCGGTCGACCACGGCCGGCAGTGGGAGGTGATCGTCGACACCGCCCTGACGGAGGGGGTGCCCGCGGAACCTGCCGCGAAGGTGCAGGCCGGGGACCGGCTGACCCTGGTGGACCGGAGCCTGGCGGTGTTGCGGCGACCCGTCTGACGGGCGTACGGCGTCACCGGGGCGGGCCCCGTCCGTACGTCCGTGCAGGGGGCCGATGACACGAACGGCGGCGGGGCGGGTACGTAGTCCTCCATGACACCTGAGCGACCCGCCCCGGCGCTGTCCCCGGCCTCTCCGGCCCCCTCGGCCACCTACCGGCTGCAGCTGCAGCCCGCGTTCCCCTTCGGGGCCGCCTCGGCGGCCGTGCCGTACCTCGCCTCGCTCGGTGTGTCGCACCTGCACCTGTCCCCCGTCCTGGAGGCGGTCCCGGGCTCGCTGCACGGCTACGACGTCGTGGACCACGCGCGCGTGCGCGAGGAGCTGGGCGGCGAGGAGGGCCTGCGGGCACTGGCCCGCACCGCGCGCGGGCACGGCCTGGGCCTGGTGGTGGACATCGTGCCGAACCACATGGCGATGTCCCCGCGCCACAACCGCGCCCTGTGGGAGGTGCTGCGCCGGGGACCGGAGTCCCCGTACGCGCGGTGGTTCGACATCGACTGGGAGGCACAGGGCGGCCAGGTGCTGCTGCCGGTGCTCGGCGCCCCGGTGGGCGAGGTGCTGGACGACCTCCGGGTCGACGGCGGCGTACTGCGCTACCACGACCACGCCTTCCCCCTGCGGGACGGCACGGCCGGCCTGCCGTTGCCGCAGCTCCTGGACGCGCAGTGGTACCGCCCGGTGTGGTGGCGGCTCGCCCGGACCGAACTGAACTACCGGCGCTTCTTCAGCATCTCCGAGCTGATCGGCGTACGCGTGGAGGACCCGGAGGTGTTCGAGGCCACGCACACGACGGTGCTGCGGCTGCTGCACGAGGGGGTGGTGGACGGCCTGCGCGTCGACCACCCCGACGGCCTCGCCGACCCCGACACCTACCTGCGGCGGCTGCACGAGGCGAGCGGCGGCCGGTGGACGGTGGTCGAGAAGATCCTGGCGGACGGTGAACGGCTGCCGGCCGCCTGGCCCGTCGCGGGCACGACCGGCTACGACGCCCTGCGCCACGTCGACGGCCTCTTCACGGACCCCGCCGGGTACGGGGAACTGCTCGGCCAGTACCGCAGGTTCGCCGCCCCGCAGACCGACCGGGGCGGGGACTGGGCGGCGACGGTGCGGCGGGCGGCGTACAAGGTGGTCACGCACGAGCTGGCCACCGAGGTGGACCGGCTGACCCGGGTGGCACACCGCCTGTGCGTCGCCTCGCCGGACCCCGTCCTGCGCGACCGGGCTCCGTGGGCGCTGCGCGCGGCGCTGCGGGAGCTGCTGGTCCGGCTGGAGGTGTACCGGCCGTACTCGTCGGTGGACGCGGCGTCGGTCGTCACCGAGGAGGCCGCGGCCGAGGCGCGGCTCGCGTTCTCGGTGCCCGAGGAGGCCGGCGCGGTGGACGTCGTACGGGGCCTGGCGCTGGGGCGGTACGGAGACGGGCCGGACCACGTGGAGTTCCGGACGCGGTTCGCGCAGACGGCGTCGGCGCTGCGCGCGAAGTCGGTGGAGGACACGGCCTTCTACCGCTACGTGCCGCTGCTGTCGGCGACCGAGGTGGGCGGGGACCCGGGGAGTCCGGCGGTGTCCCCGCAGCAATTCCACGAGTACTGCGCGCGCGTGCAGCGCGACTGGCCCACGACCGGCACGGTCGTCTCGACCCACGACACCAAGCGCAGCGCCGACGTGCGGGCCGCGCTGGCGGTGCTCACGGAATGCCCCGAGCGCTGGGCGGACGTCCTGGCGGAGGTCACCCGCACGGGTGAGGGCGTGCCGGACGCCCAGGTGGCGTGGGCGGCCTGGCAGACGGTGTTCGGGCTCGGGCCGGCGGACGGTGAGCGCGTGCGGGAGGCGCTGCTGAAGCACGTGCGCGAGGCGGGGATGTTCACCAGCTGGACGGAGCAGGAGCCGCCGTACGAGGAGGCGGTGGCCCGGTTCGTGGCGGCGGGTCCGTGCGGCGCGCCGGGCGAGCGGGTGGCGGCGTTCCGCGACGCGCTGGAGCCGCACATCCGGGCCAACGTCCTCGGCACGGCCCTGGCGCACCTGACGATGCCGGGGGTGCCGGACCTCTACCAGGGCACGGAGGCCGAGTACCTGGCCCTGGTGGACCCGGACAACCGCCGGCCCGTCCGCTTCGGGGAGGGCGGCGGGGGCGGCGAGAAGGTCGCGGTGACCCGGGCGGCCCTGGCGGTGCGCGCGCGGCGGCCCGACGCCTTCGGCGACGCGGCGACGTACGAGCCGCTGCCCGCCGAGGGCCCCGCGGCGGCGCACTGCGTGGCGTTCGTCCGCTCCGGGGAGGTCCTGACGGCCGTGACCCGGCTGTCACTGCGACTGGCCGGGGCGGGCGGCTGGCACGGGACGACGCTGCCGCTGCCGCCGGGCCGGTGGGCGGACGCGTTGTCGCCCGGGCGGGAGTTCATGGGGCACACGCGCGTGGCGGAGCTGTTCGCCCGGTCGCCGGTGGCACTGCTGGAGCGGGTGGCGGCGGACGGGGACGGGACCTGACCGCACACGGACGCACACGCGCGCGCCCGTGCGTCCGCGCGTCTGCCGGCCGGCCGCGCGGAGGGGCGTCGGCGCGGAGGGGCGTCGGCGCGGCGCCGCCGGAGGACGCGGTCATTCGCGGCGCATCGGCACGGCGGCCTCGGAGCCCCGGCCCGGCTCGCCCGAGCGGGAGCCCGCGGTGGGGTGCCGCCCGGCCAGTTCGAACGCGGCGAGGACGACCCGGGTCTGGTACTCCACCTGGCGCGGGACCGGTATCCAGCGGGCCGCGCAACCGTCCCGGTAGTCGGCGCAGCCCTCGTCGACGAGCCGGTCCAGCTCGGGCAGCACGCCCGCCGGATCGCCTCCGGTACGGGTCACCAGCTGATGCAGCAGCCCCGCGGTCCGCAGGGACAGACGCCGTCCGGCGAGCCGCAGGGCGGCCAGGTGGGCGGTGTTCATCGGCGGGAGGGAGCGGCCCGATCCGTCGTCGGTGTCGGGGTCCCACGCGTCGGCTAGCCTCGGGCAGACCAGCAGGTAGTCGTCGACCGGCGCGAGGAGGCGGCCCGCCTCGGGGACGGTGGCGAGGTGGGGCCGGAGCCGGGCGAGGACGCGGTGCAGACGCCGGGTGTCGTCACGCAGGGTGCGGCTCACCGAGCGCAGCAGGCCGTCCCGGTCGACCGGGGACGAGCCGTCCGCCACGGCGGCCACGCCCCACATGGGCGCCTCGACGACCGCGGTGACGGTGCCGTACCGCTGCGGGTGGCACCACGTCGAGTCGACGGCGGCCTCGGTGATGGCCGCGGTGAGGTCGCCCCGGCGGGGCGGCGGGATGCGGTAGACGGCGGGGCCGAGGTCGGGCCAGTACAGGGTGTCGTAGGCGCCGAGTTCGCGGGGGATGCCGAGCTGGGCCGCGGTGTGGGCGATGCGCTGGGCGAGGCCCGGCAGCTCGTGGGTCAGCTCGACGAAGCCGCCGCCGACGTCGACGCCGTGCAGGGAGCACTGCAGGAAGGGCCGCAGTTCGTCCTGGAGTGCGAGCAGGGCGCGGGTCTCCGGCAGGACGGCCCGGTCCGGGCCGTCGGGCAGCCACTCAGGCTGTTCCAGGAAGCCGGGCCGGAAGAAGTTCCGGGCGTAGCGGCCGAGGGTGTACGGGCCGGTCAGCCAGCCCTCGTTGCGGCGCAGCCCGTCGGGGTCGACGCAGAGCAGCAGGTTCCACGTGGCGTCGGCGCCCTCGGTGAGCCGGGGGTCGGCGAGGGCGCGCTCGGCCAGCCGCAGGACGGTGGCACCGCCCACGGGCTCGTTGGCGTGCGGGCCGGCGACGACGAGGGCCTGGCGGCTGCCGTGGCCGACGGAGAGCAGCAGCAGCGGGGTGCCGGCGCGGGACGTGCCGACGCGGCGCAGCCGGGCCTGCCGGGGGTGGCGGGCGACGAGTGCGGCGGCCCGGACGCCCAGCTCGTCCACGGTCGGATAGCGCAGGAGGGGCGTCAGGGCACACCTCCACGATGCGGGCCGTCGGTTCACCTGGCGTGCGCGGTGTACGCACAGTCAGTCACGACTTGGGGGGTACGTCAACACCGTGAAAAGCAAAGGGGCTCGCCGCAGGGATCACCCCGCCGACGACCCCGCCCGGCACCCCACCGGGACGCTCGACAACGAGTGAGGCCCAGGCCAGAGCTGTGCCGTGCCTGACGCCGGCTCAGGTCACCGCGAGACGGAAGGCCATCTGACCGAAGCCGACCTGGTCGCCCTCGCGGACGACTGCCGCGCCGATGACCCGCCGCCCGTTGACCGTGGTGCCGTTGGTGGAGCCGAGGTCCCTCAGCACCCACATGCCGCCCTGACGGCTGAGTTCGGCGTGCACCCGGGAGACCGTCTCGTGGCTCAGCCGCAGCCCGCTCGCCGGGTCGCGTCCTATACGCAGCGGATGACCGGCGCCGGGGTGGGGCAGCAGCAGCTTGGGCAGCCGCTCGGCCTGCCAGGCCCGCCGCAGCCGCACGCCGAACCCGGACACCGCCTCGACGGTGCCGAACACCAGCCGCGACACCCTGCTCTCGGTGGGCAGGTCGGAGGTGAGCGCGGCGAGTTCCTCCAGGCGGCGGGCGGCGAGCGCCAGTTCCATCCTGCGGATGAACGTGTCGTGCGACAGACGCCCCATCGCGACGCCGTCCCGGAGTACCTTCAGCGCCTTGTCGCGCTCCGCGTCGGACAACCGCGCGGGGTATGTGTGGAACTCGAAGGACGACGTCACGCAGGTGATTGTCGGTCAGCCGGGCCGGAGTGTCCAGAAAACGGGAGAGCGGCCGCCGCGGGCGCCGCGCACGGCCGCCGTTCGCCGGGCACGGCACGACACCCGCCGCAAACGGGGACTTTCAGCAGCGGAGAGATCACTTTTGCAGGACCATGGACGGGCTACATCACGGTGAGCAGACGAAGGGGAACCGTCCGTGCAGTTCGAGGTGTGGGCACCGCAGGCCGGCCGAGTGACGTTGCAGTGCGACGGCGCCACGCGCGCGTTGGAGCGCGATCCCGAGCGGCCGGGGTGGTGGTGCGGTCAGGCCGAGGCGCGCGACGGCTCGCGGTACGGCTTCGCGGTGGACGACGGGCCGGTGCGGCCGGACCCGCGCTCGCGCCGGCAGCCGGACGGGCCCGACGGGCTCAGCGCGGTCGTCGACCACGGACGGTACGCGTGGCGTGCCGAGTGGGGCGGGCGCCCGCTGCCCGGCGGCGTCCTGTACGAGCTGCACGTGGGCACCTACACGCGCGAGGGCACGCTCGACGCCGCCGCCGAGCGGCTCGGCCATCTGGCCCGACTGGGCGTGACCCACGTCCAGTTGATGCCGCTGTGCCCCTTCCCGGGCCGGCACGGCTGGGGGTACGAGGGGGTCTCGCTGTGGGCGGTGCACGAGCCGTACGGCGGGCCCGAGGCACTGAAACGGTTCGTCGACCGGGCCCACGGACTGGGCCTGGGCGTGGTCCTGGACGTGGTGCACAACCACCTGGGCCCCTCCGGCAACCACCTGCCCGCCTTCGGGCCGTACTTCACCGACACCCACCACACGCCCTGGGGCGTCGCCGTCAACCTGGACGCGCCCGGCTCGGACGAGGTGCGGGCCTATCTGGTGGGCAGCGCGCTGGCGTGGCTGCGGGACTACCGGATCGACGGGCTGCGCCTGGACGCGGTGCACGCCCTGGCCGACACCCGCGCGTGCCACTTCCTGGAGGAACTGTCGACGGCCGTGGACGGCCTCGCCGCCGACCTGGGGCGACCGCTGTTCCTGATCGCCGAGTCGGACCTCAACGACCCGCGGATCATCACCCCGCGCGCGGAAGGCGGCCTGGGCGTGCACGCACAGTGGAACGACGACTTCCACCACGCCCTGCACGCCGCGCTGACCGGGGAGTCGCAGGGCTACTACGCCGACTTCGCGCGGGCTCCACTGGCGGCACTCGCCAAGACCCTGACCCGGGGCTACTTCCACGACGGCACCTACTCCAGCTTCCGGGGCCGCGGTCACGGCCGGCCGCTGGACCGCGGCCGCGTCGCCGCGCACCGGCTGACCGGCTACAGCCAGACCCACGACCAGGTCGGCAACCGCGCCCAGGGCGACCGCCTGGCCTCCCTGGTCTCCCCCGGTCTCGCGGCCTGCGCGGCCACGCTGACGCTGACCGCGCCGTTCACCCCGATGCTCTTCATGGGCGAGGAGTGGGCCGCGGGCACGCCGTGGCAGTTCTTCACCGACCACACCGACCCGGACCTCGCTCAGGCGGTACGGAGCGGCAGGCGGCGCGAGTTCGCCGCGCACGGCTGGAAGGAGGAGGACGTCCCCGACCCGCAGGACCCGGCGACGCGCGAGCGGTCCTGCCTCGACTGGTCCGAGCCGGAAAGCGAGCCGCACGCCCGCGTGCTGGCCTGGTACCGCCGGCTGATCGCCCTGCGCGGCGAGCAGCCGGACCTGACCGCCCCCGACCTCGCCGACACGAAGGTGGCGTACGACGGTGAGGCCCGGTGGCTGGCCTTCCGGCGCGGCGACATCCGGGTGGCCGTCAACCTGGGCGCCGAACCGGCGGCGATCCCGCTGGGCACCCGCCCCGCGCGCGTGCTCGCCGCGTGGGAGCCCGTGCGGGCGCCGGGCGCGGACGGGGTGCTGCGCGTGCCGGGCGAGTCGAGCGTGGTCCTCGTACAGGAATGACCGCGGGGCAGGAGGTGGCGGGGGACGGGAGGCAGCGGGGAACAGCAGACAGCGGGGGAACGGACGGGGGCGTGCTCAGGCGGGGTCCTCGGCCGTGCCGTCCCCGCGCAGTTCCGTCACCCGTTCCAGCAGGATCGGCTCCCAGGCGCGCCGCAGCCGCGCCCTGAGCAGCGGCAGGGGCACGGACCCTGCCGCCGGCGCGGACGACCGGCCGGAGAGGGCCCCGGCGAGGTGGACGACCGCGTCGCAGCGGGCCAGCCACAGCCCGCGCAGACACGGGCGGGCGCCGTAACCGGCGAGCGTGGCGGCGCGGACGGCGGCGGGCGAGCCCACGGAGAGCGCGAGCGCGGCGATGTCCTCGGCCGGGTCGCCGAGCACCGCGTCGGTCCAGCCGAGGACACCGCGCACCCGGCCGTCGGCGCCGACCACCAGGTGCTCGCCGGTCAGCCCGTGGTGGACGAGGACCGCCGCGCCGGGCTGGACGCCGAGCTGGGCCGCCGCCGCCCCGGTGAGCCGCTCCGGCCGAGCCGCCTCGAACTCGTCGGCCTCGGCGAGGCGACGGGCGGCCGGCTCGGCGGCCTGCCGCAGCGTCTCCAGGGACCGTGGAGCGGCCCGGGGCACGCCCAGGGTCTCGGCCTGGCGGACCGGCACCTCGCGCAGCCCGGTGAGCAGCGCCGCGAGGTCCGCCTCGCCGAGGGCCGACACGTCGTGGTCCTCACCCGGCCCGCCGGGAACCTTGACGTCCAGTGTGCAGGTCAGACCCGGTGCCCACTCGCCGTGCGCCACACTCGCCGGCACCGCGACGGAGACGTACGGGCGGACCAGCTCGCGCAGGCGCAGTTCGCGTCGCTGCCGTACCGCGGCCTCGCGGTCGGGGGCCAGGCGCAGCACGTGCCGGGTGCCGACCCACCAGGTGGCGGGCCCGGCGCCCTCCGCGACGGGCCGGACGTCGGGTTCCGCGCTCCCGCCCAGCAGGGAACGGACCAGTCGGCGGACGGTGTCCGCGGTGGGTGTCGGTGGCTGGGTCATGGTCGCGCCGTCGTCTTCCGGGTCTGCCGGGGTGTTCGGGTCCGCCGGGGCGTTCGGGTCGGGCTGTCGTCGGTCACTCCACTATGACCATCTCCCGGGTGGTGTCGTTGAGGCGCCGGCCGCCGTCCTCGGTGACCGTGACGATGTCCTCGATGCGTACCCCGAACCGGCCGGGCAGATAGACGCCGGGCTCGACGGAGAAGCACATGCCGGGCACCAGGGGCTGCTCCTCGCCCTCGATCATGTACGGCGGCTCGTGCGTGGTCACGCCGATGCCGTGCCCCGTGCGGTGGATGAAGTACTCGCCGTACCCCGCGTCGGTGATGACCGCGCGAGCGGCCCGGTCGACGTCCTGGCAGGCGACACCGGGCCGGACCGCCCGGAAGCCGGCCTCCTGCGCCTCGCGGACCAGGTCGTGCACCCGGCGCTCCTCGTCGGTGGGTTCGCCCACGTGGACGGTGCGGGAGGTGTCGGAGCCGTAGCCGTCCTTCAGGCCGCCGAAGTCGAGGACGACCGTGTCGCCGTCCTCGATGACCCGGTCGCCGGCCTCGTGGTGCGGGTTGGCACCGTTCGGGCCGGAGGCGACGATGGTGAAGTCGACCTGGGAGTGCCCGAACCGCCGCAGCAGTCCGGCGAGATCGGTGGCGACGTCGGACTCCCGACGCCCTCCGAAGGTGACCTTCCGGATCTCCTCGAAGGCGGCGTCCGCGGCCGCGCCCGCCGCCGTCAGCAGCTCCAGTTCCGCCGCGTCCTTGACGGCACGCAGCATGGGAAGCGCCTCCGTGAGGGAGGCGTACGAGGTGCCGGGCAGCGTGCGTTGCAGGGCCAGCAGGTGCATCGCCCAGGCGTTGTCGCTGACGCCGAACCGCCCGGAACGGTCGAGGAGGGCGGCGGTGGCGGCGTAGGGGTCCTTGCCGTCGGTCCAGTCGCGCAGGGTCAGGGCGGGCGCGCCGGCGGCCTTCCCGGCGTCGGGGGCCTCCAGCGCCGGGACGACGAGGACGGGGTCGCGGCCGGGAACGAGGACGAGCAGGGTGAGCCGTTCGGTGGCCGCGGTGGGCGCGTAACCGGTGAGCCAGACGAGGTCGGGGCCCGGCGCCACCAGCAGCCCGGCCAGCCCGGCATCGGCGGCCGCCCGCGCCGCGCGCTCCATGCGGGCCCGGTAGTCGTCGGCGGTGAAGGAAACAGCGTGCGGACTGCCGGTCATCCGGGTCTCCCTGGGCAGCGGACGTGAAGGGACTACGGGCAGCATCCTGCCCGTAGCGAGGGGGCGGCGCGAGCCGATCGGCACAGGTCGGCCACCCCCGACTCATGGATGTACGCGCCACCGGCACCGGTTGCCAGGGCGAGCCCCTCGGACGTGCGAAGGAGGCCGGCGCCGTGCTCGTACCGGCGCGCATCGGTGATCCGCGTCCCGGCGGGCGCGCCGGGAGCCGGCCGCGCCGAGCGGGTGCGCGACCGGCCGGGTGCGCGACCGGCCGGGGGATCGTCGGGGCGGTGGGACGCCCCGGCCGGCGGCCGGGGACATCGCGCACCACGGCACGGGGGCGGGGTTGGGGGAAGCCGCCCGCGGCTCCGTGATCGCCGGACGGCCCCTGGTGGCGGCCGGGTGCGAAGGGGGTCAGGTGACCACGCCCGGTACGGCCGTCAGCTGCTGGTAGCCGCCGCTCGCGCGGCGCACGGTGACCTTGACCTCCTTGCCCGGCCGGGCGCGGGACACGGCGCGGGCGAGATCGGCGGCCGAGTCGACCCGGGCCGTGCCGAACGTCAGGAGCACGTCGCCCCGGACCAGGCCCGCCGCGTACCCCGGGCCGGGCACGTGGACGCCCACGACCAGGGCCCCCGGCTTCTCGTCGTCCACGGCCTCCACGCCGAGGGTCGCGGCGGCCGGCGCGAGGGAAGGTGACGAGGACGGGCCGGCCGACGAATGTGCGGGGGCGGCCCGGCCGCCCGCCGACGCCCCCTGTTCCGCACCCGGCCCCGCCCCCGGCGCCCCTGCCTGCCGTTGCAGCTCGGCGAGTCGGCTCGTGCCGATCACCGTGGCGCCCATCGTGCCGAGTCCCGCGCCGGCCAGGACCAGAACCGTCGCGGTGAACACGCCCAGCAGCAGGGTGGTGAGCCGTCGGCGGCGGGGCCGCCCCGCACACGGACGCCGGGCGGTGTCGGGCGCGGAGCCGCCCCCCGGCTCCCGGCCGGGCATCGGCTTGGGTCGCAACGCTGTGTGTTCCATGGTTCGCCTCCGGCAGGTGCTCTACCCGGCGCGCCGGCGCGTGACGAGCCACGAAAGAGTGAGACTGACCGTCGGTCAGCCGAGCACGGGCAGAGCGGTGGGCCTCGGGACGGGCACGGCCGGGGCCCGGTCGGGGAGGAAGCCGTGGGTGCGCCCGGCCAGGTACTCGGCCTTGTACCGCGAGACGTTCCGGTGCCAGTTGAGGATGCCGGCCATCCAGTTCTGCAGGTCGGTCACATAGCCCCGCATGATGGCTCGTGCCTCGTCCGACAGCTGGAAGTCGTCGTAGACGACGGGCAGTTCGTGCGCGACGACGTGCTCGAACTGGCGCATGCGCTGGTTCATCAGGTCCTGGACGACCGGGAGCGCGGTCGGATAGTCGACGCCGAAGAAGTTCTGCACGACGAGGACCGCGTTGTGGATCTCCCCTTCGTACTCGATCTCCTTCTGGTAGGAGAAGACGTCGTTGAGGAGGCACGCGTAGTCGATCGCCGCGTTCTCCAGGGACCGGACGGGACCGGTGCGGTAGACCTCGGGCGGCACGGCGGGGCCGTGGCCGGCGCGGCACAGGCCCAGGGTGAGGTCGGAGCCGAAGGTGGCGCGCCGCATCTCCAGGTAGTCCACCGGGTCGGGGACGCGGTTCTGGATCTGGTTGGCCAGCTCCCACACCCAGGCCTCGGTCATCTTGTCGACCGCCGACTTCAGGGGACGCCGCTCCTCGGGCGTCATGCCGGCCGTCGTGCGTGCCCACAGGTCGATCAGGGAGCGTTCCATGGCGTTGGCCGGCGGCGGCACCGGTTCGCCGTCGAGCGGCATGCAGGCCGACAGCCGGGCCGTCGTCAGCCGGGCGGCGGCCAGGTCGCGGCGGTGGCCGTAGACGAGCGGGTAGTAGTCGTCGCCGTAGGTGCCGAAGGCCAGCCAGCCGGAGGCGAGGTTCAGCTGCTCCTGGGTGGCGTCCGGGTCGAGGCCCGCGGCGCACAGGGGGAGGTCGCAGCTGGCCAGCTTCTCCTCGTCCCACACCCCTTCGCTGAGGAACCCGATCCGGTGCGACCACTCGAACAGGTGGAGCCGGGCGCCGTCCAGGGCGGGGCTCAGCTCCAGCGGGAACGGCATGCGGATGTCGGGGATGACCGAGGGGCCGACCTTCTGGAAGGGCGTGTACGTGTAGGGTCGCGCCCGCTCGGCGGCGGCCGCGGCGAGCAGCCCGCCGACGTCCGCGGCGGAGGTGCCGGGCCCGGTCAGCGCCTGCCAGGGGGCCGTGGGCCGGGCGCCCTTGTTCATGTAGCGACTGGAACGCATGTGCCATTCGTGGCCGCCGGACTGCCAGTCCTGCAGGCCCTTCGCGTACGCTCCGACGGCGGCGGTCTCGGCCGGTGTCAGACCGTTCTCCAGGGCGACGGCGGGCACTTCGGTGAACGCGGTGTGCTCGAACTGGTGCAGCCGGGAGGTGAGGACGTCGTTGACCAGCTCGGCGGCCTCCTGGGTGGTGCAGTCGAAGAAGGTCTCCAGGACCAGTACGCCGTTGCTCAGCTCTCCCTCGTCCTCGACCTCCCGCTGGTAGGAGAAGAGATCGTTGCGCAGGTGCACGGCGTCGGAGAACGTCTCCATCAGCACCCTCAGCGGCCTGGACCCGGCGACGGCGGCGGGCACCTCGGCGGTCGCGTACTCCACGAGCCCGGCCGACCAGGGGGCGCCGCCGACCTTGCGGCGCATCTCGATGTACTCGACGGGGTTGGCGATCCGCCCCTCGTTGATGTTGGACAGCTCCCACAGGGACTCGTTGAGCAGGTGCTCGGTGGCGACGGCGAAGCGGCGGCGCCAGTCGGCCGACATCGCCGGCACCGTGCGCGTCCAGAGGTCGGCGAGGCCCGCCTCGACCGGGTTCTCCGGTTCGGGCATCCCGGTGCCGAGGTCGAGCGGCATGAACAGGGGGAGCCGGTCGAGGTGGGCCTTGCCCCCGGTGCGGTCCTGGGTGCGTTTGAACTTCTCCAGGAAGTGGTCGTCGAAGAAGAAGACCCACACGTACCAGTCGGTGACGAGGGAGAGCGCCGGCCCGTCGCAGTCGGGGTGGGTGTAGGCGCAGAGCAGGCCGTAGTCGTGCGCGTCGAGGTCGGACTGCTCCCAGACCCCCGAGCCCTCCAGCATGCCCATCTGGCGCGCCCACGTCGTCGAGTGGGCACGGGCCTCGTCGAGGTGCGGGTTCAGGCGCGCGGGATGCGGCAGGTAGAAGTGCGGGAGTTCGAAGGGCTGTTGCGTCATGGCCGGGCCCTACCCATGGCCTTCCGGGCACATCCACGGGCCGGGACATCATCACACCATCGCGTGAATCGGGACGAAACCCGGAACTCTCGCCGGTTCCCCCTCCCCTCCGCGCGCCCGACCCCAGTGCCCGACCCGAGTGCCCAACCCCAGTGCCCGGCCTCAGCGCCTCGCCCCAGCGCCCGGCCTCAGCGCCTGACCTGGATCAGCGCGTGCGTCCCGCTCGTCCGCCACCGCTGTTCGCCACCGGCCGCCAACGCGGCCTCCGTCTCCGCGGTCAGGCCGGTGATCACGTCGGACTTCAGGGTGCGCAGTGCGGCGACGGGGCCGGGGAAGTAGGCGGTGACGTCCGTGAAGGACGTGGTCGGGGGCCACCGGCGGTCGCCCACCAGGCGGCGGTAGTTCAGGTCGCCCTTGAGGACGGTGACCGTGGCCGCGGCGAACTCCGCCCGCAGGTCGTCGGGCATCTCCGCGTACGGCAGGGGAGCACAGGAGAAGGGGTGGGCACGGACGGTGACGCGGCCGTCGGTCAGCGCGGTCCACAGCCGGTCGCCGTGCACGGCGGCCGCACCGCCCGCCGCGACGAGCCGCCGCAGGGCGTCGAGCACGTCGGCGGGCGTGGCGTCGGAGACGTAGTACGGGTACGGCTTGACGTGCAGGACCGCCCGGTCGATGCGGCCCCGGTCGAGGAGGTCGGAGACGAGGAGCAGGTCGGGGACGAGTTCGCGGCCGGCGTTGTCGGCGACGAGGCACAAGGTGTTCGGGCCGGAGCTGCCTGCCCGTGAGGTGCTCGGCCGGGAGGTACCCGACCGGGAGGTGCTCGTTCCGGAGGGCGGGAGCAGCGACCAGAGTGCGTCGCTGTCGTCGGCGACCAGGGCCTGGACCTTGTCCTGGGTGCCGGTACCGGTGCCGGCGGCGCTGTCGGAGAGGCGGAAGCCGAGGTCGGCGCGGTTGCCCCAGAGCGAACCGTGCAGCAGGGCCCGGGTCCGCTCGTCGGCGGGCAGGTCGGCGAGGCCGTCGAGCGCGGCGAGTTCCTCGTCCGTCTCCCTCGCGTCGAGTTCGGCGAGCTTGGCGGGGCGGAAGGGATCGACGCCCTGCCAGGTGCCGGGGCCGAAGTAGCCGACGGTGTCGAGGAGCCGGCGGTAGAAGTAACTCTCCGCCCACAGCCAGGGCACGTCGAACCAGGACCGGCCCACGTAGGTGTCCATCCCCCAGTCCGCCCAGCGTGCCCGGTCGCGTGCTTCGGCGTCGTCGGGCAGCGGCTCGATCACGCCGTCGGCGCAGTCGGCGAGCAGCGTGTCGAGGGCCCGTCGCCGCTCGGGGCCGTAGGGGAACGCCTCACGCACCTGCCGGATGATGGCGGGGTGCCGCTCGGCCAGCACGCCGTGGGGGAAGGATCCGGGCTCGTCACCGAGGATGACGGGGGCGACGGGGGCGGGCTGGGACGGGGTGGCGGGCATGCATCTCACCGTATCGCGGGGCCCGGGGCGGAAGACGGAGCCGCCGCGCCCCGGCAGGAGCCCCCCGCACCGCGTCGCGCCGCCCGCGTCCCTGCGCGAGACCCTCGCACCCGGCGAGGACCCTCGCACTCCGAGCGGGCCCCGGCAGGGTTCAGACCCGGCCCGTCTCCCGCTCCAGGCGGGCGGCGAGGGTGAGGTAGCGGGCGCGTCGGGTCACCGGCACCATGCCCCGGATCAGGAGGTACCACATGCCGGCCAGGCGGCGTGGCTGCCGTGCGGCCGGTTCGAGGGTGCCGCCCACGACGCGGGTGCCGACGATGGAGCAGACGAGGGTGTGGGCGACGGAGTCGATGTCGATGTCCGGGTGCACGTCGGACTGCCTGACGGCGTCCAGGAGGCGGGAGGAGGCGATCTCCCGCCACTCGGTGAAGGGGTGCGGCAGCGGTGGCCGTACCGCCACTCCGCCGGTGGCGAGCCGCAGCCCGGCCCGCAGGACCGGTCCCTCCTCGCAGAGCCGGGCCATGCCGAACGTCAGGCGCATCAGCGCCTCCAGGGAGGTGTAGCCCCGGCCGTCCAGCTCCGTCGCCAGCCGGCGCGAGGTTCTGGACTGGATCTCCATGATGGCGTGGGCGAGGTCTTCCTTCGCCGCGAAGTGGAAGTACAGGGCGCCCTTGGTGACTCCGGCGTGGGCCACGATCTCGCTCAGGCTGGTCGACTCGTATCCGTGACGGTCGAACAGGTCGGCGGCGGCACCGAGGATCGTCGCGCGGGTCTGCTCGGCGCGTATCTGCCTCGCCATCGGCTGAACTCTCCTGGGCTGGAACGCAACAGGCCGTGCCACCTGTCTTAACCCCTTGTACACGATAACTCACCGTCAGATCAGCGTCCTTACGGCCTCGCGATCCCCGAGACCGGCCCGCCCCGTCGAAGGCGCGGACCGGGTCCGGTCGGTCGGTCCCGGTCGGTCCCGGGCAGCCCCGGTCGGGCCGGCCGGTCCCGGCCGGCCCGGGGCAGCTGGAGCCCGAGGGCTCGGTGAAGTGCCGGCCGGCGAAGGCGATCGAGGTGCTGCCGTCGGGGGCCGCCGTCGGTCGCTGTCGTTGCACACCGTGCCGGGCAGGGCGAGCGCCTCGTAGCCGCGGTCGATGCCGCCGAGGAGGGTGCGCGGAGTGACCGTGGGCCGGACGGCGGAGCCGCCGGACGCCGGGCTTCCGCGCGCCCGGCACTTCACCCGCTCACCCACGACTTCACCCACATCCCCGGCCCCGTTCATCACGATGCGGCACCGACAACTCACACCTGGTCGCTGGTCACTTGACTACCGGACGTCACACACGGTTTGCTCCGGCCAGGCGAGATTCACCCGGTTGGCGCACCGGCCACGTGCTCCGGTCCACCTCGCCCCGTTCCTCCTGCTCGGCCGCACAGCGAGGTGCCCCAACCCCCATGAGTACATCTCCCCCGCCCACCCACACCCCCGCACGTCTGCGCGCCACGGCCCTCGCCGCGGCCGTCTGTCTGCTGGCGGCCGGCTGCTCCGCCCTCGGCGGGGACGAGGACGACTCGGCCGGGGACGCCTCGCGCAGGTCCGGCGCCGACCGGATGAAGATCGTCATGGTGACCCACGGCGGTGAGGGCGACGCCTTCTGGGACCGGGTGCGCAGGGGCGCGGAGGCGGCGGCCGCCAAGGACGGCATCGACCTGACGTACGCCGGTGACGCCGACGCCGCCGACCAGGCCGGCCTGGTACGGGACGCGATCCGCGACAAGGCCGACGGCATCGCCGTGACCCTCGCCAAACCGCAGGCGATGAAGGGACCGATCGCCGAGGCCAGGGCGGTCGGCATCCCCGTGGTCGGCCTCAACTCGGGCATCGACGCCTGGCGGTCCACCGGGCTCCTGGGGTACTTCGGGCAGGACGAGAGCGTCGCGGGCCGGGCCGTCGGCGACAAGCTGAACTCCCTCAAGGCCCGGCACGCCCTGTGCGTCATCCACGAGCGGGGCAACGTCGCCCTGGAGGCCCGCTGCGCCGGCGTCAAGAAGACCTTCGGGGGCGAGACCGAGATGCTCTACGTCGACGGCACCGACATGAAGGCGGTCGGCGCGGCCGTCACCGCGCGGCTGCGGCAGAACGCCGACATCGACGAGGTCGTCATGAACGGCGCGGCGTTCGCCCTCACCGCGGTCGAGTCGGTCGAGGAGGCGGGCAGCAGCGCCCACGTCGCCACCTTCGACCTCGACGAGGACCTCGTCGCCGCGGTCGAGCGCGGGGACGTGCAGTTCGCCGTGGACCAGCAGCCGTACCTGCAGGGCTACCTCGCGGTGGACGCGCTCTGGCTGTACCGCACCAACGGCAATGTCAGCGGTGGCGGAGTCGCGCCCGTACTGACCGGCCCCGCGTTCGTGACCCGGACGAACGCCGACGCGGTCGCCGGGTTCGCCGCGGACGGCACCCGTTGACGGGGCACCGCGACCGCGGGCGCCCGCGCACCACCGCCCCCCTCCCCCACTGATCGCCTAGGACGACGATGTCTGCACGGACAGGTGCCCGGCGCCGCCTCGGCTCCATACGTCTCTCCCTGATCCTCCTGGCCCTGGTTCCCTGCGTCACCCTCGCCGCCGTGTGGGGAGTGACGACGATCCAGATGTTCTCGGAGGGCCTGCGGCTGCGCTCCCAGACGGAGCTGAGCCGCGACACCGGGGCCATGGGCACCGAGGCGGCGCTCGCCCTGCAGAAGGAGCGCAGTCTGTCGGCCGCCTGGCTCGCCGGTCCCGGCGGCGACCGGACGGAACTGGACGCCCAGCGCGAGAAGACCGACGCGGCGGTCGCCCAGCTGGTCGGCCGGTCCGACGCGATCGAGCGCGCGCCCGCCCGGGTCTCGGACCGGCTGTACTCGGTGCTCGGCTCGGTGGGCAGCCTGGAGTACTACCGCGACCAGGTGGACGACCCCACCGACATCACTCCCGAGCAGGCGCTCGACCAGTACACGTCGATCATCGACGAGCAGATCCACGCCTTCCAGGAGCTCTCCCAGGTCGACGACGGCGACCTCACCTCGCAGGCCGGGCCGCTGGTCGCCCTGGAGCACGCGGCGGAGCTGGTCTCCCAGGAGAACGCCCGGCTCACCCTGGCCTGGCCGTCCGGCCGGATGAACGAGGAGCAGTGGGCGCAGTTCGCCCAGCTGGCGCACACCCGGCGCTGGCTCGTCCAGGACCAGATCGTCCCCTCCCTGCACGGCAGCGCGAAGGCGCAGACGGAGCGGGTCCTGGCCAGTCCCGAGTGGCAGACCCTGGAGTCCGTCGAGGACCAGGTGCTCGCGGCCCGTGCGGCGGACGGGGACGGCTGGACCGACCTGCCGGACGCGCGGCAGCGCTGGACCACCGCGCTGGACAAGGTCTCCAGCGAGTACGAGGCACTGATCCGGCAGCAGACCGACGGACTGCTCGACCGCAGCGCCGACGAGGCGCGCGGGCTGCTGATCACGGCTGCCTCCCTCAGCGCGGGCGGCCTGCTCGCCCTGCTGCTCTGCGTCGTCATGTCCTGGCGCATCACCCGCTCGCTGTCCCGGCGGCTGCGGGGGCTGCGGCTCGCCACGCTGAGCCTGGCCGAGGAACGGCTGCCCGACGTGGTGGCCCGGCTGGAGCGGGGCGAGAAGGTCGACGTGGAGTCGGCGACCCCGCCGCTGGACTACGGGCGGGACGAACTCGGGCAGGTCGCCCAGGCGTTCAACACGGCGCAGCGCACCGCCGTGCACACCGCCGTCGAACTCGCCGACACCCGGCGCGGTTTCCAGAAGGTGATCCTCGGCATCGCCCGGCAGAGCCAGAACCTCGTCAACATGCAGCTCGGCAAGCTGGACTCCCTGGAACGCGAACACACCGACCCCGAGATCCTCAAGGGCCTGTACGAACTGGACTCCACGGCCAGTCAGCTGCGCCGGTACGAGGAGAACCTCGTCATCATCAGCGGCGAGCAGCCCCGGCGCACCTGGCGCGAGCCCGTCGCGCTGGTCGACATCCTGCGCAGCGCGGTCGGCGAGGTCGCCGAGTACCAGCGGGTGGAGCTGCACACCGACGAGGAGGTGGCGCTCGCACCGCCCGCGGTGGCCGACGTGATCCACCTGCTCGCCGAGCTCATCGACAACGCGACCGCCTACTCCCCCGCGCCAAATCCGGTCGGTGTGCGGGCGGCGGTGGTGGCCAAGGGCCTGGCCGTCGAGATCGAAGACCGCGGGCTCGGGCTGTCGGAGGAGGACTACGCCTCGTTCAACGCCCAGCTGGCGGTGGAGCCGCAGTTCGACGTGGTGGCGCTCGCCGACGACCTGCGGCTGGGCATGTTCGTCGTCGCCCGGCTGGCGCACCGGCACGGCATCACCGTCACGCTGCGCTCCTCCCCGTACGGCGGGACCACGGCGATCGTGCTGATCCCGCACGACATCGTGGTGCGCGAGCCGGTCGACGGAGCCCACGGCACCGGCGGTACGGCGGCCACCGAGACGTCCGGGACGACCCCTGCGTCCCCCGTGCCCACGCTCCCCGAAGCGTCCCCCGGCTCCCCGGCAACCGCCGCGTCCTCCGGCCCCGCTGCGGATCCCGCTCCCTCGAAGCGGCCCGTCCGGCAGGTGCGGCCCGTACCCGCGCCCCGGTCCGGGGCCCCCGCCGCCCCCGGGTCCGCCACCGAGCGGAACGGCCTCGCCCCGCTGCCCCGCCGGGTGCCGCAGACCAGCCTGGCCGCCGAGCTGCGCGACGAGGACGCCGTCACCGGCAGGGACGGCCCGGACGCCCCAGCAGACGACTACGCCGACTTCACCGCCGAGCGTGCCGCCTCGTCCCTCGCCGGTTTCCAGCGCGGCACGCTGCGGGCCCAGGCCGCGGACGCAGACGACGCAGACTCAGAAGCAGACGCAGACGCAGACAGCAGGGACACGGGCGCCGCCGAGCGGGTTCGCTCCTCCGCCGCCCTGTCGACCCCCACCGCCGATCGCCGACCGCCGACGAAGGACACCCCATGACCCGACCCTCCCCCGCCACGCACACCGAGCTGGACCAGCTGCTCACCGGACTCGTGGAGCGGGTCGCCGACGTGAACCACGCCGTGGTGCTCTCCGAGGACGGACTGGTCGTCAGCAAGTCCACCGGCTTCCTGCGCGACGACGCCGAGCGGCTGGCGGCGACCGCGTCGGGCCTGATGAGCCTCAGCAAGGGCGTCAGCATGGACTTCCGCGGCGGCCCGGTGCGCCAGGCGCTCATCGAGATGGCCAACAGCTACCTGATACTCAGCTCCGCCGGCCCCGGCGCCCACCTCGTCGTGCTCACCGGCCCGAACGCCGACGTCGGTGTGGTGGCGTACCAGATGAACATGCTGGTGAAGAAGATCGGCGAGCACCTCAGCGCGGCTCCGCGGGCCACCGCCGGCCCCGGCGAGTGACGTGACCGGAGGCGACGCGGAGGGCCGGCTCGTGCGGCCGTTCACCCTGACCGGCGGCCGGACCCGGCCCAGCCGCGCCGACTTCACCCTGATCACCACGGTGGCCGCGGTCGACCCGCAGCCCTCCCGGGCCGCGCGGCCGCAGCCGGAGCACCTGCGGATCCTGCGGCTGTGCGCCGAGCCCCTCGCCGTGGCGGAGGTCGCGGCCCGCCTCGACCTGCCGGTGAGCGTGGTCGTCATCCTGCTCTCGGACCTGCTGGAGGCCGGCCGGATCACCGCCCGGCCGCCGCACCCCGTCTCCCGCGCCACCCCGGACCTGGACCTGCTGCAGAAAGTGAGGGACGGCCTTGGCCGGCTCTGAGCGCGCCTCCGAGGCGCCCACGGCATCCGCCCCCGAGGCCGTGAAGATACTGATCGCGGGTGGCTTCGGCGTCGGCAAGACCACCATGGTCGGGGCGGTCAGCGAGATCGCCCCGCTGCGCACCGAGGAGCCGCTGACCGCCGCGGGACTGGACGTCGACGACCTCGCCGGCATCGAGGAGAAGCGGGCCACGACCGTGGCCCTGGACTTCGGGCGGATCACCATCGGCCGGGAACTGGTGCTGTACCTCTTCGGCACGCCCGGTCAGCAGCGGTTCTGGTTCATGTGGAACGACCTGGCGATCGGGGCCCTCGGGGCCGTGGTGCTGGTCGACGTCCGCAGGCCCGAGTCGAGCTTCGCCGCCATCGACTTCTTCGAACGGCGGGGCATCCCGTTCGTCGTCGGCGTCAACGGCTTCCACGGGCGGCATCCGTATCCGGCCGAGGAGATCCGGGAGGCGCTGGCGCTTCCGAAGCACGTCAAGGTGCTGCTGTGCGACGCGCGGGAGCGGGGTTCCAGCCGGGACGTCCTCATCGCCCTGATCGACCAGTTGATCGACGCCGCGGCCTCGGCCGCGGCGTCGTGAGGGAGCGTACGGCGGGTCAGCTCAGACCGGCCGATTCCAGCCACTCCTTGGCCACGTCCAGCGGGTCCTTCTTGTCCAGCTGGACCTGGGCGTCCAGGTCGAGGAGGGTCTCGGTGTCCAGCTTCGCGGAGACCGCGTTCAGCGCGTCGACGCCCTCCTGGGGCAGGCCCTCCTTGCGGACGAGCGGTGTCACGTTCGCGTAGCCGAAGAGGTTCTCCGGGTCCTTCAGGACGACGAACTTCTCCTTGACGATCGTCGGGTCGGTGGTGAAGATGTCCGCCGCCTGCACGGTGTTCTTGGTCAGCGCCGACTGGGTCAGCGGGCCGCCCGCGTCGAGTGCCTTGAACGACTCGAACTTCAGGCCGTACACGGACTCCAGGCCCTTCAGTCCCTGCTGCCGGGTCTGGAACTCGGGCGAACCGCCGATCACCAGGTCCGGCGCGATGTCCTTGAGGTCGGCGAGGGTGGACTCGGCGGTGAGGCCGTACTTCTTCGCGGTCTCGGCGTTGACGCTGACCGAGTCCTTGTTCTCGGCCGGCGACGGGTTCAGCAGCGTCAGCTTCTTGTCGAGCTTGGCCTTGGCCGCGGTGTTGACCGCCTCGGTGGACTTCTGCTCGGCATCGGGGTCGAGGTAGGCCAGCAGCGAGCCGTTGTACTCCGGCAGCACCGTGACCGATCCGTTCTTCATCAGGCCGTAGGTCGTCTCACGGCTGCCGATGTTGTGCTGGTAGGTGACCTTGAGGCCCTTCGCCTTGAGCGCCTCACCGTAGATGTCGGCGAGCAGGGTGCTCTCGGCGAAGTTGTTCGAGCCGACGACGACGGTGCCGGCCTCCGCCTTCTCCCCGGCGAGGGGGTTGTCGGAGGTGTCGCCGGAGGAGGAACAGCCCGCGAGCAGCGCCGCAGCGGCGGTGAGCGCGACGGCCGCCACGCCGGTGTGCCTCGTCGTGGACCAGCTGCTCTTCGCGGTAGAAGTCATTCACCGATCCAAACGAGCCGCTTGTCGCTCAGTCAAGAACGGCCTGGTTACGGTTTCTTTCATATGTGTGTTCGAGTGTGTCAGCGCCTGCGCACCCCCGGCGACACCGCCAGTCGGCCCGCCGCCCAGAACACCGCGAGCGTGACCAGTGCCAGCAGGGCCACCAGCGTGGCTCCGCCGACCACCTTCTCGTAGTCGCGCTGGTAGAGCCCGTCGATGATGTAGCGGCCGATCCCGCCGAGGCTGACGTACGCGGCGATGGTGGCCGTCGACACGACCTGGACGGCGGCCGAGCGCAGTCCGCTGAGCACCAGCGGGAGGGCGACGGGGAGTTCGACCCGGAAGAGGATGCCCGGCTCGTGCATGCCCATGCCCCGCGCCGCGTCCACCGGGGCCGGGTCGACGGAGCGGACCGCCTCGTAGGTGGTCACCAGGATCGGCGGGACCGCCAGCACGACCAGCGGGATCATCACGGGCAGCAGGCCGATGCCGACGACGACGGCGATGAGCACGAGAAGCCCGAAGCTGGGCAGGGCGCGGGCGGCGGTCGCGACGAAGGCGACCGCGTTGCCGCCGCGGCCGGTGTGCCCGGTCAGCAGCCCGACGGGCAGCCCGATGGCGGCGGCGGTGCCGAGCGCCATCAGCGTGTACTGCACGTGCTCCAGCAGGCGTTGCGGGATGCCGTCGTAGCCGTGCCAGTGGGCGCTGTCGCTGAAGAAGGCGTGGACGAAGTGGAGCACGTTCACCGGGCAGCCGCCTCCTCGGGCTCGGGCCGCACGGCGGTCTGCTTCGGGCGGCGCCCGCTCCTGCCGCGCGGCATCCACGGCGTCAGCAGGGTGCGCACCAGGACGAGCGCCGCGTCGCAGAGGATCGCCAGTACGGCGGTGGTGAGGACGGAGTTGACCGCCAGCTCGGGCCGGCCGTACTTCTGGGCGTCCGCGAGCAGGTTGCCGAGCGCGCCCTGGTTGCCGATGAGGGCGCCGACGCTGACCAGGGAGATGCTGGCCGAGACGGCAACCCGGAGGCCGGCCAGGATGGCGGGCACGGCGATCGGCAACTGCACCTGGAGATAGCGGCGTACGGGGCCGAAGCCCATGGCGGTGGAGGCGGCCAGGGTCTCCTCGGGCACCGACCGCACGCCGTCGACGATGGCGGGGACGAGGACCACCAGGCTGTAGACGGCCAGCGGGATCATCACCGTCAGCTCGGTCTGGCCGGTGTAGTCGATGAGGACGACGAAGACCGCGAGCGAGGGGATGGCGTAGAACACGGTGGTCAGGCCGAGCACGGGCGGGTACAGCCAGCGGAACCGCACGCAGAGCTGGGCTACGGGCAGCGCCGCCAGCAGCCCGGCGAGGACGGGCAGCAGCGCCTCGCGCAGGTGCAGCCCGATCAGGCCGGAGTAGGTGTTGCCGAGGTCGCTCGGGATGTCGAAGAAGCCGTTCACGGGGCGGCCTTGGCGATGTCGGCGGGTCCCGTCGCCCGGGCGTCCCCGGCCCGGTCCGCGCCGTGGGCGGTGCGGATCGCCTCGCCGATGCTCTGCTGGGAGACCACGCCCGTCACCCGCCCGTCGGCGTCCACCGCGACGGCCCAGCCGGTGGGCGAGAGCACCGCGCAGTCGAGGGCGGCCCGCAGCGAGTCGGCGCCGGGCACGAAGGGCCGCCCGTACGGCAGCAGCCGCTCGGCCGCGATGTCGCCGGCGGTCAGCTCCCGCGGCTCGGCCCAGCCCAGCGGGCGGCCCTCCGCGTCGGTCACCAGCAGGTAGGGGGCGTCGGGCGCGGCGAGCTGTTCGGCCGTGGCGTCCACGCGGACGACCGGGTCCGTCGTCGGTTCCAGGCCCGTGGAGCTGAAGAAGGACAGCCGCCGGATGCCGCGGTCGGCGCCGAGGAAGTCCTCGACGAAGTCGTCCGCCGGGTTCGACAGCAGCTCGGCCGGCGGCGCGAACTGGGCGAGCCGGCCGCCGGTGCGCATCACCGCGACCACGGTGCCCAGTTTGACGGCCTCGTCGATGTCGTGGGTGACGAAGACGATGGTCTTGCCCAGCTCCTCCTGGATGCGCAGGAGTTCGTCCTGCAGTCCCTTGCGGACCACGGGGTCCACGGCGGAGAACGGCTCGTCCATGAGGAGCACCGGCGGGTCGGCGGCGAGTGCCCGGGCCACCCCGACCCGCTGCTGCTGGCCCCCGGAGAGCTGGTACGGGTACCGCTTGCCGAGGGAGGCGTCGAGACCCACGCGTTCCATCAGCTCGGCCGCCCGCTCGCGGGACCTGCGCTTGCCCCACCCGATCATGCGGGGCACGGTGGCGATGTTGTCGAGGATCGTCCGGTGCTGGAAGAGACCGGCGTTCTGGATGACGTACCCCATCGACCGGCGCAGTGTGGTGACCGGCTGCCGCTGGAGGTCCGTGCCGTCCAGGGTGATGGTGCCCTCGGTGGGCTCGACCATCCTGTTGATCATCCGCAGGGTCGTCGTCTTGCCGCAGCCCGACGGTCCGACGAGGACCGTGATCGAGCGGTCGGGGATCTCCAACGACAGCCGGTCGACCGCCACGGTGCCGTCCGGGTACCGCTTGGTGACTGAGTCCATCCGTATCAAAACGCCGAATACCCTTCGGGTGGGCGGGAGGTTCTGGCCAGGTCGCTACGGTTCGCTGCCCGGAGAGTCTAGACGTCCGGTGTCACGGAACCGCGGTGGCCGTGCGGGACCTTCCCGGGGGCGGCGGGCAGCCTCGCCGTGCGCAGCACCCGGCGCTCCGCGTCCACGGCGAACACCTCGCAGCCCTCGCGCGCCGCGGCCCAGGCGACGCCCTCGGCACCCATCGCGAACGCCGCCGTGGCGGTCGTGTCCGCCTCGGTGAGGGTCGGCGCCACGACGGTGACGCTGAGCAGGCCGGCCGCCGGACGCCCGGTGCGCCCGTCGACGATGTGGTCGCCGCGTTCGTAGCGCGCGGAGGTCGCGACCGCCGCGTCGGTGACCTCCAGGACGGTGCACAGCCGGCCGGCGTCCTCGGGGTGCCGTACGCCCACCCGCCAGGGCCCGCCCGCCGCGACCACGTCACCCCCGGCGTTGAGGCAGAAGCGGCGCGCGCCGGACGCGCGCAGCAGCCCGGCCGCCCGCTGCACCGACCAGCCCTTCACCACCGCGCAGGGGTCGAGGCCCCGCCCCGGCAGCCGGACGTCGAAGGCACCGCCGGTCGCGAGCCGGTACTCCTCGCACAGGTCGAGCACCTCCTCCAACTCCGCGCCGGCCCGCGCCACTTCGCCCCGGTCCAGCCGGGACACCTCGCTGTCGGGCCGGAACGGGCTGAAGCGCGCGTCGGCTTCGCGCAGCCACGCGAAGACGGCGTCCGCGGCCTCCGCGGGCACGTCCGGGTCGTCGACCCGCAGCGAGACCGGGAAGCCCATGACGTGTTCGACGCGCCGCACGTCAGGCGCCCTGGGCGTCGATGGCGGCCTGGAGGGACTCCCGGTAGCCGTCACTGGTGACCGTGGCGCCGGAGACGGTGTCGACGTCGGCGCTCTGACTGTCGAGCGTCTCCTCGATCAGCCGGGGGACGGCGGCCGTGGTCTGCGGGTGGTCGGGCTGCTGGAGCAGGCGTACGGCGGTGATCCTCCGGTCCCGGAAGGTCACCTCGACCTGTACGGGGCCCTTCTCGGTGTCGACGGTGGTGCCGGCGACGACGGTGGAACCGGCGGCCGGCGCGGACGGCGCCACCGACGGGACGGAGGGCGCGGGTGCGGAGGCCGCCGTCCCGTGGGACGGGGCGTAGCGCCAGACCGGGATCAGGCCGGCGATGCTCAGGACCAGGACGGGCAGTGCGCGCTTCACGGTGCGGGGGTTCCTCTCGTGCGGCCGGGCTTGCCGGGCCGGGCTTGTCGGGCCGGGCTCATCCGGCCAGGCTGAAGCGTTCGGCGTGTATCTGCCGTCCGGGTACGCCCAGTTCGCGCAGGGTGCGGAGCACCGCCGTGGTCATGCCGGGCGGCCCGCAGACGTAGACGTCCCGTTCGGCGACGTCGGGGACGAGCGCGGCGAGCTCGCGCGGGCCCAGCTTGTCGGGGGCGGCCGGTCCGGTGACCAGGTGGAGTTCGGCGCCCTTGGCGTGGGCGAGGTCGCGCAGTTCGTCGTGGAGGACGGCGTCGCGGGCGGTGGCGACGCGGTGGACGAGCACCGCGTGTCCGTGCAGCTCCTCCAGCAGGGCCCGGATCGGGGTGACGCCGACGCCGCCGGCGATCAGCAGGGTGTCCGGGCGGGTGCGGTGCAGCGCGGTGAAGGCGCCGTAGGGGCCCTCGGCGAAGACGCGGGTGCCGGGCTCGAGGTGGCGCAGGGCGGCGGTGCCGTCGCCCGCCGTCTTGACGGTGAGACGGAGCTGCCTGCCGTCGGGCGCCATGGAGAGCGAGAAGGGATTGGCCTGCCACCAGCGGTCGCGGGTCAGGAACCGCCACAGGAAGAACTGGCCGGCCCGCGCGGGCAGCCGGTCGAGGTCGCGGCCGCCCAGGTACACGGAGACGACGTGGTCGTTCTCCGGGACGACGGCGGTGACGCGCAGCCGGTGCCGCAGGTTGCGCCGCAGCGGCAGCACGACGCGGCCCAGCAGGACCGCGCCGAGGGCCGCGCCCCACACCCCGTACCAGTACGTCTTCGCGGCGGGCGAGGAGGTGAAGGACGTACCGACGGCGACCTGGTGGGTGAAGGCCAGCACCACCGCGACATACGTGTACAGGTGGACGAAGTGCCAGGTCTCGTACGCCATCCTGCGCCGGGCGGCGCGTGCCGAGACGGCGCCCACGGCCACGAGGACCGCCAGGGCGACGAGCGCGCGCAGCACGCCCTCGACGGTCTCGGCGAGGTCGACGAGCTGGTTCAGCGGGTCCATGCCGGACGGCTGGGCGTACCCGAAGGTGATGAAGGTGACGTGGGCGAGGAGCGTCCACAGGACGGCGAACCCGGTCCAGCGGTGCCAGGAGGTCAGCCGGTCCATGCCGATGCGCCGGTCGAACCAGGGCAGCCGGGCCACCAGGACCAGCTGGAAGGCCATGAGCAGGGCGCCGTAGAGGCCGGTGAGGCGGCCGAGGACCACGAGGGTGTTGGAGGCGAAGCCCGCCCGGGCGAACAGGACGGCCACGACGGCCGCGTTGGCGGCCAGGATCGCGTACAGACCGGTACGGGCCACCGCCTTGGGGCGGAGGGCCGGTGCGGAGGGCGGCTGACGGTGGGGGGCGCTCGGGACTGTGGTCACGGCACCGAGCTTCACCCGCCCGACCTGTCGTTTCCCTGTCGGTCGACTTTCAGGTACTTATCGATCTCGGTACGGCGGTCACCGCGGTATGGGGTGCGGACGTCCGGTGGCGCAGTATGAGCGGGTGGAAAAAGTACGGCTCCTCGTGGTGGACGACGACCCGCCCATCGCCGACCTCGTGGCCACGGTCGCCCGCTACGAGGGCTGGGAGGCGGTCACCGCCAACTCCGGCGAGCAGGCGCTGCGGCTGGCCGCCGGGTTCCGGCCGGACATCGTGGTGCTCGACCTGATGCTGCCGGACGTCGACGGCTTCGGCGTCCTGGACCGGCTGCGCCGCTCGGGGACGATGGTGCCGGTGGTGTTCCTCACCGCGCGCGACGGAGTGGCCGACCGGGTGGCGGGGCTGACCCGGGGCGGTGACGACTACCTGGTCAAGCCGTTCGCGGTGGAGGAGCTGATGGCGCGGCTGCGGACCGTGCTGCGGCGCAGTGCCGGGCCCGGCTTCCAGCGGTCGGTGCTGCGGGTGGCGGACCTGACGATGGACGAGGACACCCGGGAGGTGCGCCGGGGCGAGCGGCGGCTGTCGCTGACCCCGACCGAGTATGAGGTGCTGCGCTACCTGATGCGCAGGTCGCCGACCGTGCTGACCAAGGCGCAGATCCTCGACCACGTGTGGGAGTACGGCTTCGGCGGCCGGTCCAACGTCGTGGAGCTGGTGGTCAGCCGGCTGCGCCGCAAGCTGGACGACACGGACGACACCGCCGAGCCGCTGATCCGGACGGTGCGGGGCTTCGGGTACGCGATCCGGCAGGCGGCCCGGTGATACGGCGGTGGTGGCACGCCTACCGCGGCCTGCGGCTCGGGACCCGGATGGCGCTGGGCCTGGGAGTGCTGTCGCTGGCGGTGTTCGCCGTGGTCGGGACCGTGCTGACCGCGTACATGCGGGACTACCTGGAGCGGCAGCTCGCCGACCAGATGAAGCTGGTGCAGGTCGTGCAGTCCAAGGACGCGGCGGCGCACGGCACGGTCCGGCGCAAGCCCTACTACGGCTGGTACACCGCCGTGTACGACGTCTCCGACGGCTCGGCGGACCTGCGCACGCCCGCCGAGGTGCCGGCGGACAGCCGCGCGTTCACCGCCCTCGCGCAGACGATGGCCCGCTCGGACGACGACCTCACCCGCACCGTGCGGATCGGCGGGCACGGCCCCTACCTGCTGCGGGCCTGCGAGGTCGAACCCGGGGTGGTACTGGTCAGCGCCGCGCCCATGGGGGACGTCGAGGACACCGTGGAGCAGCTGATCACGGTGCAGGTCGTCGCCTTCGGTCTCGCGCTGCTGGCGCTGGTCGTGTTCGGCCGGCGGATGCTGCGGCGCGGGCTGAAGCCGCTGAGCGACATGGCGAGCACGGCGCACGGCATCGCCTCGCACGACCTGACCGAGTCGGCCGCCCGGCTGCCGCTGCGCGTGGACGGACGGGACGGCGGCCAGGAGGTGGTGGAGCTGCGGACCGCGTTCAACACCATGCTGGAGCACATCGACGACTCGCTGGCGGTGCGCGCCGAGGCCGAGCAGCGGCTGCGCCGGTTCGTCGCGGACGCCTCGCACGAACTGCGCACCCCGCTGATGTCGGTGCGGGGCTACGCCGACCTGTTCCAGTACGCGGCGGCCAACGCGCCCGGGGAACGGGAGCGGCACCTGGCCCGGCTGCGCGCCGAGGCGGCCCGGATGGGCGTTCTCCTGGACGACCTGCTGCTGCTCGCCCGGCTCGACGCGGCGGAGGTGGAGGCGCCGCTGCGGTGGGAGGACGCGGATCTGACGGAGCTGGTACGGCAGGCGGGCGACGCCTTCCGCGCCGGTCACCCGGAGCACCCGCTGACGGTGACGCCCGGGCCGGCGGCGGTGAGGCTGCGCCTGGACCCGCAGCGGATCCGGCAGGTGCTCGACAACCTGCTCACCAACGCCGGCGTGCACACCCCGCCGGGCACGAAGGTCGCGGTGGCCGTGTCCGTGACGGCCGACGCGGCCCGGGTGACGGTCGCCGACACCGGGCCGGGCATCCCGGCCGCCGACCGGGAGCGGATCTTCGACCGTTTCTACCGCGTCGACAAGGCCCGCAGCCGCGACCGCGGCGGCAGCGGGCTGGGCCTCGCCGTCGCCGGCTCGCTGGTGCGGGCGCACGGCGGCACCATCGACCTGGGCGACGAGCCGGGCACGACGGTCTTCACCGTGACGCTCCCGGCCGCCGCCCGCTGACTCAGCTCTCCGCGGGCGCGAGCCGCAGCGCGATGCTGTTGATGCAGTACCGCTGGTCGGTCGGGGTCGGATACCCCTCACCCTCGAACACGTGCCCGAGGTGCGAGCCGCACCGGGCGCACCGCACCTCGGTGCGCACCATTCCGTGGGACCGGTCCTCGATCAGCTCGACCGCGTCGGTGTCCTTGGGGTCGAAGAAGGACGGCCAGCCGCAGTGGGAGGCGAACTTCGTCTCCGAGGTGAACAGGTCGGCGCCGCAGGCCCGGCAGGAGTAGACGCCCTCGGTCTTGGTGTCGGTGTACTCACCGGTGAAGGCGGGTTCGGTCGCGGCCTGCCGCAGTACGGCGTACTCGGCCGGGGCCAGCTCCGCGCGCCACTGCTCGTCCGGCTTCTCGACGTCGTACGACATGAGTCCTCAACCCCTTACTTCGCCTTGCTCGACAGCTCGTCCAGGATGCGCGGTCCGAGGTCCGTGACATCGCCCGCGCCCATGGTGAGAACCAGATCACCGGCCTTCGCCATTCCCGCGACCACCCCGGGCGCCTCCGCCTTGTCGCGCACCGGCGTGACGTCGGCGCCCGCGGCGCGGGCCGCCTCGATGATCAGGTCGCTGGTGATGCCGGGGATCGGGTCCTCGCGGGCCGGGTAGATGTCGAGCACGACCGACGCGTCCGCCAGGGACAGGGCCTGGCCCATCTCCTTGCCCAGCTCCTGGGTGCGCGAGAAGAGGTGCGGCTGGAAGAGGACGAGGATGCGGGCGTCGCCGACGGCGGCGCGCATGGCCTCCAGGTCGGCCGTCATCTCGGTGGGGTGGTGCGCGTAGGAGTCGACGACCTGGACGCCGGCCGCCTCGCCCTTGAGCTGGAGGCGCCGCTTGACGCCGGTGTAGGCGGCCAGGGCGGGGGCCAGCTCGGCGGCGGGGATGCCGAGGGCCGCGCCCGCGGCGAGGGCGGCGACCGCGTTGTGGGCGTAGTGGCGGCCGGGGACGGAGACGGCGAAGGTGAGCTCGGCGCCGTCCATGACGACGGTGACCTCGCTCCTGAGGCCCTGCGGGACGACCGACAGGATCCGTACGTCGGCGTCCTCGGACTCCCCGTACGTCACCGTCCGCACCGACCCGGCCAGCCGCCGCGTCAGCTCCCGGGAGCCGTCCTGGTCGGCGGCGATCACCAGGGTGCCGCCGGGGACGATCTTCCCGGCGAAGGTCTCGAAGGACTCGTAGATCTCGTCCATCGACGCGTAGTTGGCGTGGTGGTCGAGTTCGACGTTGAGGACGATGGCGACCTCGGGGGCGTACGTGTGGAAGCTGCGGTCGCTCTCGTCCGCCTCGGCGACGAAGATCTCGCCGTCGCCGTGCAGGGCGTTGGAGCCGGGCGCGTCCAGGTCGCCGCCGATCGCGTACGACGGGTTCAGGCCCAGCTCGGACAGGGAGACCGCCAGCATGGAGGTGGTGGTGGTCTTGCCGTGCGTGCCGGCGACCGCGATGGGGCGCAGGCCGTTCATCAGGGCGGCGAGGGCGTCGGAACGGTGCACGACCGGGATGCCGCGTTCGGCCGCGCGGGCCAGCTCCGGGTTGTCCGCGCGGATCGCCGAGGACACGACGACGCAGCTCGCGTCGTCGGCGAGGTGCTCCGCCGCGTGTCCGATGTGCACGGTGGCGCCGAGTGCGCGCAGGGCGTCGGCGGTCGCGGACTCCTTGGCGTCGCTGCCCGCCACCACGGCACCGCGCTGGGCGAGGATCTTGGCGATGCCCGACATTCCGGCGCCGCCGATGCCGATGAAGTGCGGTCGGTCCATGGCGGTAGGAAGGCCGGGTGCCATGCGCTGTTCTCCCCAGAGGTGCGACGGGTGTACGAGAGGTGATGTGCCGGTGGGCGCGCCCCCGGCGCGGGAGCGCGGCCCCAGCCTATGCCTTGCTGTGGGAGAACAGTTTCAGGACCGGTACGCCGACCTTGTGCCGGGCCCGCGAGGCCCAGTCCCGGTGGAAGAACTCCTCCACGTAGTGCGGATCGGTCAGGACGATCACCTCGTCGGCGCCGGCCTCCAGGACCAGGGACTTGAGCTCGTCCAGCGGGTGGTCCTCGATCAGGCGGCCCTCGGCCTCGGCACCGGACGCGCGCAGGGCGGTGAGGGACACCTCCAGTGCCCGCTGCCCGACGCTCAGCGCCTCCTCGCCCTCCGGTGTCTCGCCCTCCCGCACGGCGTCGTCGAGCTCGCCGAGCGCGACGTCGTCGATGGCCCGCAGCAGCCGGTCCGCCTGATCGCCGCGCGGCTGGAGCAGCACGTGGAAGGCGACCGGCTCCTCCCCGTGCAGAGTGGTGACGAACTCCACGTCGGCGGACGTCAGGGCCTTCTCGATCATCAAAACGCTTGTGAACACCAGGCGCCCCTTCTCCTCGGCGGGCCCGTGGGCCCACCCTCCGTAGGCCGTACCGGACCCCGCGGAAACCATCCTGCCCCGTGATCGCACGGGTACTGCCGGATTCAGTGTGCCCGGAACAGACCAATCGGAACGGTAGATTCCGTCTATTCCCCCGGTCACGCCGCTCCCCCGGTCACACCGGTACCGGCTGTATCAGTCACGCCGGTACCGGCTGAAGAGGAAGCCCTCCTCCTCCAGCAGGGACGCCAGGGCGAACCGCCGCGGAACCCCGACCGAGGGCCCGCCCGCGATCCGCTGCGCGTCACCCGCGGTGAGCATCGGCGAGACGGTCAGGCACAGCTCGTCGAGCACGCCGGCCGTGACGAACTGGCCCAGCAGCCGCGGACCGCCCTCGGTCAGCAGCCGGGTGTGGCCGAGCCCGACGAGGGCGTCGACGGCACGCGCGGGGTCCACGCCGACGCCGTCACCGGCGATCACCACCCGGGCGCCGGCCCGCTCGGCGGCCGCGATCCGGTCCGGGGCCGCGGCGGCGCCGGTCAGGACCAGGGTGGGCACCGTGGGCGAGGTGAACAGCGGCAGCGAGAAGTCCAGCTCCAGACTCGCGCTGACCACCGCGATCGCCGGCGCGGGGCTCTGCCCGGCCGCCCGCCGCAGCTCGGCGAACTCCGCGCGCGAGCGCGCCGGGCGGTACCCCTCCTGGCGTACGGTCTCGGCGCCGGCGACCACCACGTCCGCCAGGGAGCGCAGGGTGCCGAAGACGCGCATGTCGGCCGCGCTGGAGATGGGCTGGGACCGGCCTTCGTGCTGGGCGGCCCCGTCGAGGGTGGAGACCATGTTCGCCCGCAGCCACGCCCCCGGCCGCCCGCCCTGCTCGGGGTAGGCGTAGGCGGCGGCCAGCTCGGCGAGGCTCCACTCCCGGTCGGTCCCGTCGGCACCCGGGCCGGCTGTCTGATCGGTCACAGGGGTCACGGGGAACAGGCGTCGCATGCGGTGCAGTGTTCCACGTGCCCGAAACCCCAACCGCGCGGCCGGTCGCCCGCTCGCGTGGCCGCGGGCGACCGCGCCTTCCCCGGGCCCGGGCAGCCGGGGGCGCGCTCCCCGGGGGCGGCACGGGCGGGCGCGGCGGCTGCCCGGGAGGCCGGGTCGCACGCCCCGCACCGCCCCGCGGCCGGGACCGCGCCGGTCCCGTCCACGCCCGTACACCGACGGGCCCTCCTCGAACAGCCTCTACCATGGACCACCGTGTCGCCCTCCTCCCCTGCCTCCGGCCCCACCTCGATAGCCGGGACGGCCCCGCTGTCCCTGTGCGCCCGCGAGCCGCGCGTCCCCGCGGACCGCCTGGTCGCCGAGATGGTGCCCCCGCCCCGCTTCGACTCGGTCCGCTTCAGCACCTACATCCCGGACCCGAACCAGCCCAGCCAGAGCGAGGCCGTACGGGTCCTGGAGGACTTCGCGACCGGGCTGGACGGGGCCCCCGCCGCCACCGGCAGACGCGGCTTCTTCGGCCTCGGCCGGAGCAGGACCCCGAAGCCGCCCGCCGGCCCCCGCGGCGTCTACCTCGACGGCGGCTACGGCGTCGGCAAGACCCACCTGCTGGCCTCCCTGTGGCACGCCACCCCCGCCGAACCCTCCCGCAAGGCGTTCGGCACCTTCGTGGAGCTGACCAACCTCGTCGGCGCCCTCGGCTTCCAGCAGACCGTGCAGACCCTCTCCGGACACCGTCTCCTGTGCATCGACGAGTTCGAGCTCGACGACCCCGGTGACACCGTCCTCGTCTCCAGCCTGCTCGCCCGGCTCGTCGAGGCGGGCGTGGCACTCGCCGCCACCTCGAACACGCTGCCGGGCAAGCTCGGCGAGGGGCGCTTCGCGGCGGCCGACTTCCTGCGCGAGATCCAGGGCCTGTCCGCCCACTTCCGCGCCCTGCGCATCGACGGCGAGGACTACCGCCACCGCGGCCTGCCCGAGGCGCCGGCGCCCTACTCCGACGAGCAGGTGACCCGCGCGGCGCAGGCCACCGCGGGCGCCTCCCTGGACGGCTTCCCCGCGCTCCTCGACCACCTCGCCCGCGTCCACCCCAGCCGCTACGGCGCCCTGACCGACGGCGTCGCGGCCGTGTGCCTCACCGGGGTGCGCCCGGTGCCGGACCAGTCGACGGCGCTGCGCCTCGTGGTGCTCGCGGACCGGCTCTACGACCGTGAGGTGCCCGTCCTGGCCTCCGGGCTGCCCTTCGACCGGCTCTTCGGCGAGGAGATGCTGAAGGGCGGGTACCGCAAGAAGTACTTCCGGGCGATCTCCCGGCTCACCGCGCTGGCCCGGGACGCGGCACGGCTCGTCGACACGCCCTGAGAAGAGCCCGTTCCCGCCAACCGAGCGCGATTTTCAGGCTCTCTTCAGCTCGTAACGCTACGTTAACCCTGCAAAGCTCTTTGCAGGGTTAACGTGTTTCTTGACCGCGCATTGACCTTGCGTTGACCTCGCGTTGACCACGTGCCGGCACACGCGCACGGCGTGAACAGCCTGGAGGGGGGCTCATGTTACGAGGCACGACGGCCCGGACCATGGTTCCGTTCCTCGCCGCCGTCCTGATCGCCCTGATGGTCTTCGCGCCCAGCACACCCTTCACAGCCGCGCACACCAGCCGTGAGGCCGTGGCCAACGCCGATCCCGGAACCATCCTCTCCGGCGCGGCGCTGCACGACGAGACCGTCACCTGCCACGAGGCCGGCCGGTCCGGGGAACCGACCAGTTCCCCCCGCGTCCGCGACCGGCACCGCACCGCCTCCGCGCCCCAGCCCGACGCTCCCGAGCGCCCGTACCTGCGCCAGCGCGGCCCGGCGGCGTCCGAACCCGCCACACCCGGCCGTGCGGCCGGGCAGAGGACGAGATCCGCGCCGGACCACTCCCCGGCGGCACTCCAGGTCTTCCGCTGCTGAGGGCCGGCAGTACATCCCCCACCTCTGTCCTGCCCATCCGACGCGCCCCCACTGCGCGCCAGGAGGAATCACCCCATCATGCAGCCCCTCATCGACAACGCCCGCACGTTCGGACAGCGCCCTGAGGAGTTCGCCGGGCTCGCCGAAGGCCAGTCGCCCGAAGTCCTGTTCATCACCTGCTCCGACTCCCGGGTCGTACCCGCCCTGATCACCGGCGCCCGGCCCGGCCAGCTCTTCGAGCTGCGCACCGCGGGCAACATCGTCCCGCCCCACGGCTCCGAGCGCCCCTCCGGCGAGGCCGCCACCATCGAGTACGCGGTGGAGGTACTCGGCGTCACCGACATCGTGGTCTGCGGCCACTCGCACTGCGGCGCCGTCGGCGCGCTGGTGCGCGGCGACGACCTGACCGCCGTACCCGCCGTGCGCGACTGGCTGGCGCATGCCGCGGACGAACCGAAACCGTGCGACCCCTCCGACCCGACGGTCGCCGAGGCCGTGCAGCACCACGTCCTGGCCCAGTTGCTGCGGCTGCGCTCCTACCCCTGTGTCGAGCGCCGGCTGACGGACGGCCGGCTGCGGATGCACGGCTGGTACTACGAGGTCCACACCGGGGTCGTACGCGAACACCACGCGGACACCGACACGTTCGAGACCCTGTGAGCGCCGGCATGAACGCCATATCCGAGAAGACCCGCACGTTCCCTCATCTGCGGCAGGACTTCACCGCCTCGCTCGTCGTGTTCCTGGTCGCCCTCCCGCTGTGCGTGGGCGTCGCCGTCGCCTCCGGCGTACCGGCCGAACTGGGCCTCGTCACCGGCATCGTGGGCGGCCTCGTCACCGGACTCCTCCCGGGCAGCAGCCTGCAGGTGTCCGGCCCGGCCGCCGGCCTGACCGTGCTGGTCTTCGGCGCCGTCGACGAGTACGGGCTGCCCGCGCTCGGCGTGATCGTGCTGGCCGCCGGTCTGATCCAGCTCGCGATGGGCGCCCTGAAGCTGGGGCGCTGGTTCCGGGCGATCTCCCTGTCGGTCGTCGAGGGCATGCTCGCCGGTATCGGCCTCGTGCTCATCGCCGGCCAGCTGTACTCGGCGGCCGGGCTGGAGGCGCCCGCCTCCGGCCTCGACAAACTCACCGGACTGCCCGGGGCCGCCGCCGACGCGCTGGGCAGCACCGAGGCCCTGACCTCGCTCGCCCTCGGCGCCGGCACCATCGCGGTGATGGTGCTCTGGAAGCGGCTGCCGGAGCGGGTGCGGACCGTGCCGGGCGCGCTGGCCGCGGTCGGACTGGCCACGGCGGTCACCGCGGCGTTCGGCCTGTCGGTCGCGACGGTCGAGGTGAACGGCCTGCTGGACTCGATCCAGCCGCCCGGTGCCGACGCCTTCGGCGAGCTGGCGAGCGTGGGCCTCCTCGGCACGATCGTCGCCTTCACCCTGATCGCCTCGGCGGAGAGCCTGTTCAGCGCCGCCGCGGTGGACCGGCTGCACAACGGCCCGCGCACCGAGTACAACAAGGAGCTGATGGCGCAGGGCGCGGGCAACACCGTGTGCGGTCTGCTCGGCGCGCTGCCGATGACCGCGGTCATCGTGCGCAGTTCCGCCAACGTCGGCGCCGGCGCGCGGACCAAGGCGAGCCGGGTGCTGCACGGCGTGTGGCTGCTGCTGTTCGCCGCGCTGCTGCCGTCCACGCTGGCGCTGATCCCGCTGCCCGCGCTGGCCGGCATCCTGGTCCACGCGGGCTGGAAGCTGATCCCGTTCCGCGGCATCGTGTCGCTGTGGCGCGGGCACCGGGGCGAGGCGCTGATCCTGGTGGTGACGGCCGTGTCGATCGTCGCGGTGAACATGTTCGAGGGCGTGCTGATCGGTCTGGCCCTGTCCGTGGTCAAGACCGCCTGGGAGGCCTCCCACCTCAGGACGGAGGTCGTCGACAAGGGCGCCGGCCCCGTCCAGGTGCACCTCACGGGCAACGCGACCTTCCTGCGGCTGCCGAAGCTTCTGGAGAGCCTGGAGGCGCTGCCGCAGGACCGCCCCGTCGAGCTGGACCTGTCCGGGCTGCACCACCTGGACCACGCCTGCCGCACCGCGCTGGAGAACTGGGCCGAGCGGCACAGCGCCACCGGCACGGACCCGGTGAAGGTCACCGAACCGGCGACGGCGGCCGCCGTGTAGGCCCACCGGCGCGGATCGTCCGCCCGTGCGGACGATCCGCCGGTGACGGCGCCCGGTCCGGGGCATGGCCTCGGACCGGGCGTCCGGCATATCGTGACAAGGGCATACGGAACGGGCCTCACGGCGAGGAGGTCGTCATGCTCGAGGAGCTGCTGACCGCGGCAGTCGCCACCGGAAGCGCCGGGCTGCTCTATGTCGCCTCGGCGGCGCGGGTCGTCAAGCAGTACGAGCGCGGGGTGGTCTTCCGGCTCGGGCGGCTCGCGGGTCAGGTGCGCGAGCCCGGGTTCACGATGGTGGTGCCGTTCGTGGACCGGCTGCACAAGGTGAACATGCAGATCGTCACCCTGCCGGTGCCCGCCCAGGAGGGCATCACCAGGGACAACGTCACCGTGCGCGTGGACGCGGTCGTGTACTTCAAGGTGGTCGACGCGGCCAACGCGCTCGTCCGGGTCGAGGACTACCGGTTCGCCGTCTCGCAGATGGCCCAGACCTCGCTGCGCTCGATCATCGGCAAGAGCGACCTGGACGACCTGCTGTCCGACCGGGAGAAACTCAACCAGGGCCTGGAGCTGATGATCGACAGTCCGGCCGTCGGCTGGGGCGTCCAGATCGACCGCGTCGAGATCAAGGACGTCTCCCTGCCGGACACGATGAAGCGCTCGATGGCCCGGCAGGCCGAGGCCGACCGGGAAAGGCGGGCGCGGGTCATCAACGCCGACGCCGAACTCCAGGCGTCGAAGGTGCTCGCCCAGGCGGCGCGGGAGATGTCCGAGACGCCGGCGGCCCTGCAACTGCGCCTGCTGCAGACGGTCGTGGCGGTGGCCGCCGAGAAGAACTCGACCCTGGTACTGCCGTTCCCCGTGGAGCTCCTGCGGTTCCTGGAGAAGGCACAGGAGCGGTCCGTCGAGAGGTGACGCGCCGAGCGACACGTCGACCGGCACGGCGACGGACGCGTTCTACGCGCGTGGTTCCCGGGACTCCGGTCAGATGATAGACACAGCGGGTCACAATCCTGTCCGCCAGCAGGAAGGTCACCCCATGTCCGCAACACGACGCCAGGTGCTCGCCCGCACGGGGGCCCTGGGCGCAGGCATCGCCTTCACCGGCGCCCTCTCCGAGCTCTTCGCCGGCACCGCCGCCGCGCAGTCCCCGGGCCACACCGGCTACGGCCCCCTGATCCCCGACCCCGACGGCCTGCTCGACCTGCCCAGAGGGTTCCGCTACCGGGTCCTGTCCCGCGAGGGCGACGAGCTGCGCTCCGGCGAGGGCCTGGTCCCGTCCAACCACGACGGCATGGCCGCCTTCGCCGCCCGTTCCCGGGGCCGCCACGGGGGCGGCCCCGGCGGCGTCCACCTCGTCCGCAACCACGAGAACCGCGCCGACGGCAGACTCCCCGTCCCCACGGTCGAGGGGCTGACGTACGACCCGGAGGGCAAGGGCGGCTGCACGGCCCTGACCCTGGACTCCCGGGGCCACGTCCGTGACGAGCGGGTCGCGATCGCCGGTACGGCGGTGAACTGCGCGGGTGGTCCCACCCCGTGGCACACCTGGCTGACCTGCGAGGAGACCGAGGACAAGGCCGGCACCAACGGCTACACCAAGGACCACGGCTTCGTCTTCGAGGTCGACCCGGCCGACCCGCACCGCACCGGCGCGGTGCCGCTGACCGCGATGGGCCGCTTCCAGCACGAGGCGGTCGCCGTGGACCCGCGACGGGGCGTGGTGTACGAGACGGAGGACGCGTTCGAGCGGCCGTTCGGCCTCTTCTACCGGTTCCTGCCCGAGAAGCCGCTGGGCGGCACGGGCTCGCTGCGGGCAGGCGGCCGGCTCCAGGCGATGCGCGTACCGGGCGTACCCGACCTGTCCTCGATCCGGGAGACGGGCGCCTGCTTCGACGGCATCCAGTGGGTGGACGTGCCCGACCCGCTGGCCGCCGGGACGCCCGTCCGGCACCAGGACTTCGGCCGGGGCGGCATCACGCACGCGCAGAAGCTGGAGGGCTGCTACTGGGGCGGGCGCAGCGTCTACTTCGTGTCGTCCTTCGCCCGCAGCGCGGAGGGCTCGGCGGGCGACCACTACGGGCAGATCTGGCGCTACGACCCCGAGCGGCGCCGGCTGACGCTGGTGATCGTGTTCGGTCCGGACACCGACGTGCAACTCCCCGGCGAGTCCCCCGACAACATCTGCCTGGCCCCCAGCGGCGGGCTCATGGTCTGCGAGGACGGCAACGGCGCCCAGCACGTCTACGGCGTGACCAGGCGCGGCGAGGTGTACGCGGTGGCCCGCGGCGCCCAGAACATCGGGACGCCGGACGAACCGGAGTGGGGCGAGTTCGCCGGGGTCGCCTTCTCCCCCGACGGCGACACGATGTACGTCAACTGCTACACGCCCGGGACGACGTTCGCGGTGACGGGCCCCTGGCGCGGGTAGCGGGCGACGCGTCGGCAGCGGCGGGCGCACCGCCCGGTCACTGAAGCCGCGGTTACGGGGTACCCGGGGCCGCATGACGGAGAACCCCCAGGTCAACGGCTCGTACTGGCTTCAGACGGCACCGGGCGGTGCGCCGCGCCCCGCCCTCGCGGAGGACCTCGGCGTCGACGTCGCCGTGATCGGCGCCGGCGTCGCCGGGCTGAGCACCGCCTGGGAACTGGCGCGGGCCGGGCGCAGTGTGGCGGTGCTGGAGGCCGGGCGGGTCGCCGCCGGCGTCACGGGTCACACCAGCGCCAAGCTGACCGCCCAGCACACGCTGGTCTACGACAAGCTGCGCCGCACGCGCGGCCCCGAGGGCGCCCGCCTGTACGCCCGCTCGCAGTCCGAGGCGATCGAGCACGCCGCCGGGATCGTGGCCGAGCTGGGCATCGACTGCGACTGGGAGACCCGCAGCGCGTACACGTACGTCCGCGACGCGGGCCGCGTGGACGAGCTGCGGGCCGAGGCGGCCGCCGCGAAGGAGGCGGGGCTGCCGGCGTCGTTCGTGACGGAGACGGGACTGCCGTTCCCGGTCGCGGGCGCGGTCGAGGTCACCGGGCAGGCCCAGTTCCATCCGCGCAAGTACCTGCTGGCCCTCGCCGACGACCTGGAGGCACACGGCGGGCGGATCTTCGAGAACACCACCGTCCACGACCTGCACGAGGGCGAGCCGTGCCGCGTGTCGACCGGGGCGGGGGCGACGGTGACGGCCCGGGACGTCGTGGTCGCCACGCACTACCCGATCTTCGACCGGGCGCTGCTGTTCGCCCGCCTCTCCCCGCGCCGGGAGCTGGTCGTCGCCGGGAGCATCGCGGCGGACCGCGATGTCGACGGCATGTACATCACGCCGGACGAGAACACCCGCTCGGTCCGTACGGCGCCCCTGGACGGCGCGGGCGGCGACGCGGGCCGCCGGCTGCTCGTCGTCACCGGGGAGCACTTCACGCCCGGCACGGGCGACACCCGGGAGCGCTTCGACCGCCTGTCCGCCTGGGCCGGCGAGCACTTCCCGGGCACCGACCTCACCTACGCCTGGGCCACGCAGGACATCGACCCCACGGACACCGTGCCGATGGTGGGCCCGCTGCACCCGGGCGCGCACCACACGTACGTCGCCACCGGGTTCGGCGGCTGGGGACTGAGCGGCGGCATGATGGCGGGCCGGCTGCTCGCCGCGCAGATCAACGGCGAGGAGTGCGCGTGGAGCGGGCTGTACGACCCGCGCCGGCTGCGCACGGCGGTGCGTGAGGCGCCGGCGTTCCTCAAGACACAGGCCGAGGTCGCGCGCCACTTCGTCGGCGACCGGCTGCGTCCCGCGCCGCCGGTGGACGCCCTGCCGCCGGGCGAGGGAGCCGTCGTCCGGGCGGGCGGTGACCGGCTCGCGGTCTACCGGGACGAGGCGGGCGCGCTGCACGCCGTGTCACCGCGCTGCACCCACCTGGGCTGCCTGGTCGACTTCAACGCGGCGGAACGCGCCTGGGAGTGCCCCTGTCACGGCTCCCGCTTCGACACGGACGGAAAGGTGATCGAGGGCCCGGCGACGAAACCGCTGGAGCGGCGGGACATCTGACCCGGGCCGCACGTCCTGCGCCGTGAGGGTGACCCTTCAGGCACGTCGCACCCCATGGTCGTCCCTTCACAACGGCACACTCATACGTTCGTACGGTGATCACTCTCGTACGACGTGCGGCCGTACTGTGCGCCCTGGGCACCACCCTCACCGCCTGCGGGACCGCCGAGGCCCCGCAGGCCCGGCGCCCCGCGTCCACCGCGCCCTCCGCCGCCCCGGCCGCGCCCTCCGCGGCCCCGGCCGAGCCGGCCCCGGCCCGGCCTCCGACGCTCGCCCCCGGCCCGGCGGGCCTGACCCCCGTCTTCGAGCACGGTCCGCGCGCGGGCGGCAAGACGGTCGCCCTCACCTTCGACGCCGACATGACCGCCGACCAGGGGGCGCGGGCGGCGGCGGGCGAACGGTTCGACAACCCGCGGCTGATCGCCACCCTGCGGAAGCTGGACGTGCCGGCCACGGTGTTCATGACCGGGCGGTGGGCCGAGGAGTACCCGGACGAGGCCGCGTTCATCGGCCGGGACCCGCGGTTCGAGATCGCGAACCACTCCTACAGCCACTACGCCTACACCGACGACTGCTACGGCCTGCCGACCGTGTCCGAGCAGCGGATGCGGTCGGACGTGGAACGCGCCTACGCGGCGTTCGAGAGAGCCGGGGTGAGGAACGCGATGCCGTACTTCCGCTTCCCCGGCGGCTGTTACGACGAGGCGGCCCTCGAGGAGCTGGCCGCCACCGGTGTCACCGCCGTGCAGTGGGACGTGGTGAGCGGGGACGCGTTCGCGACGGACGCGGACGCGGTCGCCCGGCAGGTACTGGACGGGGTGCGGCCGGGGTCCGTCGTCGTCATGCACTGCACCCGCAGCGCCGCCCCGGTCACCGCGGAGGCGGTACGCACGATCGTGCCCGAGCTGCGCCGCCGGGGCTACCGCTTCGTGAAGGTCTCGGAGCTGATCGACGCCGCGAACAGCCGCCGCTGACGGGCCTACCCTGGAGGGATGAGCAGCGACGACGACCCCGGTCCGAACGACTACTGTCTGATCGACGCGACCCGCCCGCCCAAGGCCGACGGCCCGCCGTACGCGGAGTGCGTGCTGTGCCGGGAGCCCACGGAGTACCCCGAGTCGTACAAGGGCATCACCTTCTGCCCGGTCTGCGAATGGCAGGAGGCCCAGCGCACGGCCTGCTCGGGCTGATCCGCGGGCTCGGCCGATCCGCGGGCTCGGACCGTTCCGCCCGCTCAGGCCGGTCTGCGGGAGCTGAGCGCACAGGCCACGGCGGTCGCGGCCGCGGCGACGGCGGCCGCCGCGGCCAGGGGGAACAGGGGCAGCGGCACGGTCCCCGACCGCGAGCCGGTGACCAGACCGCCGACCGCCGCCCGCGCCGGGGACCCCGACACCACCAGCGCCGGCAGCGCCGCGAGCGGCAGCGCGAGGACCGCGCGGCCGGGCGAGCGCAGCAGCGGCCAGGTGGTGAGCACGCCCACGGCGATGCCGAGCAGGGCGCACACCAGCGCGGCGAGCAGTCCGGCGCCGCCCGCCGGCAGCAGGGGTACGGGCCTGCCGTGGTCGGTGCTCACCGGGTCGCTGATCAGCGTGACCACCACGGTCGCGGCCGTACCCAGCACGACCGCGGCGGCGAGCGCCACCAGCACACCCGCCAGGTGGGCCCGCGCGGGACCTCGCGCCGCCGACACGCACCCCCGGGCGGCAGGCGGCTCGCCGGTGACGCAGATCCGCACCAGCCAGGCCGCGACCGGCAGCAGCATGGCCGCCGCCCAGCCCAGCGAGTCGAGCACCGGCTGTCCGCCCTGTACCCCGATGCCGAGCGCGGCGGCGTACAGGACGACGGGCGGGAGCCAGCGCTGGGAGCGCAGCAGCAGGGCGGCCCGGTAGCGGAGCAGGGCGGTCATCGCGGGCCTTCCTGGGCGTGCACGCTCTCCACGTGCCACGGCGGACTGGCGCTCAGGAGCGCACGCAGCAGGACGTCGGAGTGCGAGGCGGGGACGGTGAGCGCGTAGGAACCGGGGCGGGTCTCCTCGGCGGAGGCGGCGATCCGCAGCGCGTCGGCGGGCGGGCCACCGCCGGGCGGCCCCTGTGCCCGGACGGCGACCAGCGGACCGGCCGGGGCGTCGGGGTGTCCGGTACGGCGTCGCAGGGTGCCGTCGCGCACGGTGTACGTGGCGTCGGGCGCGCCGGCCAGGCGGCGCGGATCGTGGTCGACGAAGACGACGGCACCGCCGGACGTCGTGCGTTCGGCGACCGCCCGTTCCAGCTCGCCCCGGGCGTCGGCGTCGAGCCCGGTCCAGGCCTCGTCGAGCACGAGCAGCTCCGGTTCGGCGAGCAGGGCCTGCGCCACGGCCACCTTCTGGCTGCTGCCCTTGGACAGCCGGGCCAGCTCGGTGGAGGCGTACCCGGCGGCTCCCAGCCGCTCCAGCCACTGCCCGGCCGCGCGGGCCGCCGCCCGGCGGGACAGCCCGTGCACGGTGCCGAGGTGGGTGAGGTAGGCGACGGCGGTGAAGGGCAGGGCGGGCGGGAAGCGTTCGGGGACGTAGGCCGTGCGCGGCCGGCCGGTGACCCGGCCCTCGGTGGGGGCGTCGATCCCGGCGAGCAGACGCAGCAGGGTCGACTTGCCGGTGCCGTTGGCGCCCTCGACGCGGACGAGGGCGCCGGGCGCCACGCACAGGTCGACGCCGCGCAGTACCCAGGGGCCGCGCAGACCGTACCGACGGCCCACGCCGTCCAGCCGTAACTCGCGTTGCATGGGGTCAGTCTCTCGCGCGGGACTCGGCAGACTGGTGGGCGTGAGCAACGATCCGACGACTTCCGTCCCCCACAGTCCCTTCCGCCCCGAGCCCGGCGACCGCGATCTCGCGCCGCAGTTCGTCCTTCCCCTGGTCGTACGCATCGAGCGGGCGGCGCCGCCGCCCCGTACCGACGCGCTGGAGACCGCGGCGCGGGCGGTGCTGGTGATGCTCGGCGACGAGCGGTCCACCGGTGACGGCGCGTGGGCGCGGGCGATGCGGGACTGGCAGGACGCGCGCATCCGCAAGGTGGTGCGCCGGGCGCGTGGCGCCGAGTGGCGGCGGGCCGAGGCGCTGCCCGGCATCACGGTCACCGGGAAGACGGCCGAGGTACGGGTCTTCCCGCCGGTCCCGCTGGACGGCTGGCCCAAGGACCTGGCCCGGCTCCAGGTCTCCGGAACCGACCTCGACGACCCGGAGCCGCCGGTCGACGCCGACCTCTCCGCGCCGGTGCTCTGGATGAGCCCCGACCTGGACATGTCGGCCGGCAAGGCGATGGCGCAGGCCGGGCACGGTGCCCAGCTCGCCTGGTGGGAGCTGTCGGACGGCGAGCGGGCGGCGTGGCGCGGGGCGGGCTTCCCGCTGGCGGTGCGCACCGCCGACCCGGCCCGCTGGGGCGGCCTCACCACCAGCGGCCTGCCGGTGGTCCGCGACGCCGGGTACACGGAGATCGCACCGGGGTCGTGCACAGTGGTGGCGGATCACCCGGCGCTGCGGTAGGCGAGGGAACCGGTCCGTCCGCCGGGCGGGGCGCGGCGCGCACCCCCGCCGTAATGTGGAGGTATGGCACTTTTGATGGAGATCGAGTATCCCGGTGTCACCGCCGAGCAGTACGACGAGGTCCAGGACACCGCCGGCACCCGCTCCGGACGCCCCGCCCCCGGTCTGCTCGTCCATGTGGCCGTGGTCACGGCCGACGGCCTGCGCGTGGTGGACGTGTGGGAGTCCAGGGAGGCCCTCGAGGCCTACCTGCCGGTCATCGTCCCCGCCACGCAGGCGGCCGGGTTCCCGGACGCCTCACCGCGGCTTTCGGAGATCCACAACGTCGTCGTCCCCGGCTGACGGCGACCGGGACCCGGGAGTTACGGAACCCGCCGTACGCCGTGGTCGGACCGGCCCTGACAGCCCCGTTGCCGAGCGGGTGACGGCCCGGCCGGCCGGGCCGCGGTGGCGCCTCGCGCGGACTCGGACGTGCCGGGCCCGTCCACACCGCCGGCACCACCCCGGTGCCCGGCCGGGCACCCGCGGGTGCTCGTGCGGCTCGCTCCTCGCCTACGGCCCGGCTCCGCCGGGAACCTCAAATGTTGCTCTGAACATGCCCTCCTCGCGGTTCGGGCCGGGCCCGGCGGGCGATACCCCCGGCATGTGCGCAGGAGGGGGAGGGAACCGTGCAGCGAACGGCGCGACTGGGAACCGGTATCGGATGGCGTCCGGAGATCGCGGACGTCGTTGAGCGGATGCCCGGCATCGACTGGGTCGAGGCCGTGTCCGAGAACCTCTGCCCCGGGCATCTGCCCGACTCGCTGCTGCGGCTGCGCGATCGCGGGGTGACCGTCGTGCCGCACGGCGTCTCGCTCGGGCTCGGCGGTGCCGCACGGCCGGACGCGGGACGGCTGACGGCGCTGGCCGAGCGGGCTCAGGCGCTGGGGTCGCCGCTGGTCACCGAGCACATCGCGTTCGTCCGGGCGGGCGGGCCGCTGACCGCCTCGCCGCTCATGGAGGCGGGACACCTGCTGCCCGTGCCGCGCACCCGCGACGCCCTCGACGTGCTGTGCGAGAACGTGCGCATCGCACAGGACGCGCTGCCCGTGCCGCTCGCCGTGGAGAACATCGCCGCCCTCGTCTCCTGGCCCGGCGAGGAGATGACGGAGGGGCAGTTCCTGTACGAGCTGGCCGACCGGACGGGGGTGCGGCTGCTGATCGACGTGGCGAACCTGCACACCAACCACGTCAACCGCGGTGAGGACCCGGCCGAGGCGCTCGCCGGACTGCCGCTGGAGGCCATCGCCTACGTCCATGTCGCGGGCGGCTTCGAACGGGACGGCGTCTGGCACGACAGTCACGCCCACCCCGTTCCGCAGCCGGTGCTCGACATCCTGACCGACCTCGCCTCGCGCGTGTCGCCGCCGGGGGTACTCCTGGAGCGCGACGAGAACTTCCCCGAGGGGAAGGAGCTGGAGGGCGAGGTGGCGGCGATCCGCGCCGCCGTGGAGAAGGGGCAGGCGTCGGGTACGGCGCTCGCCGGGGGCGGGGCGCCGGCGCCACGAGCCACGCGGGACGCGCCCCGCCCCGGTGACGCCGTACGTCAGCGGCTCGGCCTCGCGCAGGCCGCGCTGCTGTCCGCGCTGGTCGCCGGGACGCCCGTGCCCGAGGGGTTCGACCGGGTGCGACTGGGGGTGCAGGCCCGGGCGCTCGCCGGGAAACGGGCGGACGTGGTCGCCAAGGTCGCCCCCGAACTGCCGGTGATCCTCGGTGCGGAGTACCGGCCCGCCTTCCTCGCCTACGCCGAAGGCCGCCCGATGACCGGCGGCTACCGGCGCGACGCCCTCGGCTTCGTCGAGCACCTGATGCGCACCGGCCGTCCGCGGGATGCCGATGTGCGGCTGGAGCTGCGGGAGTGGTGGCTGGAGCGCTCGGGGCCGGTGCCGCGGTCGGAGCGCCGGAGGGCCCGGTGGGCCCGTGCGACCAGGCGTGTTCTGCTGCGCCGCTGACCCGGGCACGGCATCGGCGGGACAACACCAAACGGAACGTCACATACCCACAACACTGCGTCCCGGAATGTGAACCGGCCATGGCGCCCGCGGAAGCCTTTGGCATAGAAGTACGGCATGTTCTGGGTCCTTCTCCTCCTCCCGGCCTGGGCCGTCGCCGGTCTCGCTTGTCTGCGGCTGTGTCTGGCGGCGGTGCGCGCCGCGGTCGCCGGTCCGCACGCCGTCGACCGTGAGCACGCGCTGACGCTGTACGAGGCGGCGTTCCTGGCCGGTGGCCCTCGCAGGGTCGCCGACCTGACGCTGGTCTCCATGGCACGCCAGCGCCGGCTGCTGCTCGCGCACACCGGCTGGGCGACCGTCGTCGACCCGTGCGGACGGGACGACATGGAACGGTCGGTCATAGGGGCGATAGGGCCCGAGGGGCAGTCCCGCATAGCGCCGGTACGGGCCACCGCGGCGTCCGCGGACGCGGTACGGAGCCTGGCCGAGAGGCTGGTCGGCGCGGGCCTCGCCGTGCCGGACGGCCACCGGGGCGTCGCGGCCGGGGTCCGGGGGGTGCGGGTCGCCGCGGTGACCGTGTGCGCGCTCGGCGTCGCCGCCCAGGCGCTGCCGCTCCCCGCGGACCAGCCGCGCCTGCTGATCGCCCTGTGGTTCGCGCTGCCGCTCACCCTGACCCTGGGGTGCCTCGCGATCACGCGGATGGAGGTCCACCCCTACTCGCGCTGGGCCTCCCCGGCCGGGCAGCGACTGGTCGGCGCCCTCGTCCGGCACGCCGACGGCACCGCGGACGACCGCACCTACCTCACCTCGGTCGCCGTGCGCGGCGTCCACGCGATCGGCGAACCGGACCTGCGCGCGGCCTTCGCCCACCGCGAGGAGCACCCCGGGGACTCCTGGGAGCGCCGGGCCTGACGCACCGGGAGCGGGGGCGTACGGAGGCACTCGAGGCCGACACCCGCGGACGGTGCTTGCCCTGCCCGGTCGCCGCACCAAACATCCCTTGTGTCACACCGTGCACCGAAGGGATACGCGATGCGGGCTGCCGCCCTCTACTCGGCCAGCGGGTCCTTGCTGCTGGCCACCCTCACCGCCGCCCCGGCGGAGGCGACCGCGGAGGCGACCGCGGGGACGTCGTCCGGGGCCGCCGAGGCGCGCGGCACCGCCGTGGCCGCCCAGCGGGCGGCGGCCGCCGGCATCTCGTTCGGCAGGTGCCCCGAGGCGGAGGACCTGCCGGGCAGCATGCGCTGCGGCACGGTCACGGTGCCCCTCGACTACGCGCACCCCGACGGGAAGCGGATCCGGCTCACCGTCAGCCGCGTGCCGGCCACCCGCGAGGACCCGGACAACAGCACCCGCGAGGTGCCCGGGCAGGGCGCGCTGGTCTACAACCCGGGCGGGCCGGGCGCCTCGGGGCTGCACTTCCCGCTGGTGGGCATGGTGCCCGAGTGGAAGCGGATCGCGGCGGCGTACGACCTCGTCGGATACGCCCCCCGCGGGGTCGCGCCCTCCGCGCCGCTGTCCTGCCAGGACCCCGCCGACTTCGTCGAGGAGCCCCGGCCCGCACCGACGCAGCCCTCGGCCGCGTACAAGAAGCGGCGCGCGGCCGAGGCCGAGGCGTACGCGCGCGGCTGCGCCGAACGGGCCGGGGAGGCGCTGCGGCACTACCACTCGCTCAACAACGCCCGTGACCTGGAAGTCGTACGGGCCGCGCTGGGCGAGGAGCGGCTCACGTTCATGGGCGCGTCGTACGGCACCTATCTCGGGGCGCTGTACGCCGAACTGTTCCCGGCACGCGTGCGGCGGATGGTGTTCGACTCGGTGGTGAACCCGGACCCCGGACAGATCTGGTACCGCAACAACCTCGACCAGTCGGCGGCCTTCGAGCACCGCTGGTCGGACTTCAAGGCGTGGATCGCCGCGCACGACGCCGTGTACGGGCTCGGGGACACGCCGAAGGAGGTGCAGCACCGCTACGAGGAGGCGGGCAGGCGGCTGGCGGCGGAGCCCGCGGGCGGGACGGTGGGCCCCGCGCAGTTGCAGAGTGCGCTCCTGCGGGCCGGGTACTACGACGACTACTGGCCGCACCGCGCCGAGGCGCTGTCGGCGTATCTGAAGGGGGATCCGCAGCCGCTGATCGACCAGGCGGGTACGCGTACCGAGGAGGAGACGGCCGGGGCGGAGAACTCCAGCTCCGTGTACACGGCCGTCGAGTGCAACGACGCGCCCTGGCCGACCGACTTCGCGGTCTGGGACCGGGACAACACGCGGCTGGCACGCCGGGCGCCGTTCGAGACGTGGGACAACGTGTGGACGAACCTGCCGTGCGCGTACTGGCGGGCGCCCCGGCAGCGCCCCCTCGACGTGCGCACCGGGCCGGGCGAGCTGCCGCCGACGCTGATCCTGGCCGCCGAGCGGGACGCGGCCACTCCGTACGGCGGCGCGCTGGAGCTGCGCGGGCGGCTGTCGGGCTCGGTGCTGGTGACCGAGCGGGGCGCCGGGACGCACGGCGTCGCGGGCGGCCCGAACGCCTGCGTCAACGGCCACCTGGAGGCGTACCTGCTGGACGGCGGCCTCCCGGCGCGGGACGCGTCGTGCGCCCCGCGCCCGGAACCTGAGCCGAGGCCCCTGAGCGGGCCGGTGCCGCAGCCGGAGCAGGCCGCGGCGCCGACGGTTTGATCAGGCGAGCCCGGCCACCAGCTCACCGATGTCCTTGCGGCGCCCCGTGTAGAACGGGACCTCCTCGCGGACGTGCATCCGGGCCTCGGAGCCGCGCAGGTGGCGCATGAGGTCGACGATGCGGTGCAGTTCGTCGGCCTCGAAGGCGAGGATCCACTCGTAGTCGCCGAGCGAGAAGGAGGCGACCGTGTTGGCGCGCACGTCCGGGTAGCCGCGGGCCATCTTGCCGTGGTCGGCGAGCATGCGGCGGCGGTCCTCGTCGGGCAGCAGGTACCAGTCGTAGGAGCGCACGAACGGGTAGACGCTGATGTAGTCGCGCGGCGTCTCGTCCGCGAGGAACGCCGGGATGTGCGCACGGTTGAACTCGGCGGGCCGGTGCAGCGCCATGTTCGACCAGACCGGCTCCAGCGCACGGCCGAGCCTGGTGCGGCGGAAGAGGTTGTACGCCTCCTGGAGCTGGTCGGCGGTCTCGGCGTGCCACCAGATCATGAGGTCGGCGTCGGCGCGCAGACCGGACACGTCGTACGTGCCGCGGATCGTCACGTCCTTGGCGGCGAGCTGGTCGAACAGCTCCTGGACCTCGTCGGCGTAGCCCGCACGGTCCTCGGGCAGCACGTCCTTGAGCTTGAAGACGGACCAGAGGGTGTAGCGGATGACCTCGTTGAGGTCCTTGGCCAGCTTGCCCTTGTTGGGGATCCGGTCGGCAGCGGGGGTGGAGGCGTCGTCACTCATGGCCCTATTCTCCCGCTCCGCCGTGCAGGCTCTGCACCGGGTGGGCGGTGAGCCGCTCCCCACCGCGCGGGTCACCCCGTAGCCGGTCCACGGCCGCGTACGCGCTCGCGATGCTCGCCGGGATGCCGACGCCGTCGTAGGCCGCGCCGCACACCGCGAGGCCCGGGAGCTTCGCGACGTGTTCGCGGACGCGGGCCACGCGCGCGTGGTGGCCGACGGGGTACTGGGGCAGGCCGTCCCGCCAGCGGGTGACGCGGGTGGCGACGGGTTCGGCGGCGAGGCCGGTGGCCTCCGCCAGGTCGTGCCGGGAGACGGCGACGAGGCCCTCGTCGTCGCGGCCGAGGATCTCCGTCTCGCCGTACCGGCCGACGGAGGTGCGCAGGACGACCAGGTCCGGGTCCTCGTCGGCGATCCAGCCCCACTTGCGGGAGGCGAAGGTGGCCGCCTTGATGGTGCGGCCGTCGACCGGCGGCACGAGGAAGCCGCTGCCCTCGGGGAGCACGGCGGCGTCGGCGCGGCGGTAGGCGAGGGAGATCAGCGCCATGGAGGCGTACTCGACGGCGGACAGCTCGGCCGCGGCGGCGGGGGCCTCGGCGCGCAGCAGCTCGGCCGCGGGGCGGGCGGGGACGGCGACGACGACCGCGTCGGCGTGCAGCACCCGGTCGCCCGCGGTGATCCGCCAGCCGTCCGGGGCGGTGCGGCGCAGCTCCGTCACGGGCGCGTGGGTGACGATCTCGCCGCCCCGCGCGCGCACCGACTCCGCGACCGCGAGGGGGAGGGTGCCGATGCCGCCCTCGATGCCCATGAAGACCGGGCCGCTCGGCGGGGAGGTGGCCGTCCGGCCCTGGAGGGCGCGGACCGCCTCGGTGAGCGAGGTGTGGGTGCGGGCGGCCTCGAAGAGCTGGGGCACGGCCGAGCGCAGCGAGATGCGGTACGCGTCGCCGGCGTAGACGCCGCCCAGCAGCGGTTCGACGAGGCGGTCGACGACCTCGCGGCCGAGGCGCGCCGCCACGTACTCGCCCACCGCCACGTCGTCGCCGATCTCGGTGCGGGGCAGTCCGGCGTCGCGCTCGATGCGGGCGAGGCCCTCGTCGGACAGGACGCCGGTCAGGGCGGCGGCGGTGCCGGGGACGCCCATGACGTGGCCCTTGGGCATGGGGCGCAGGGCGCCGCGGGTCCACAGGGAGGCCGACGCGGTGGAGGGGGGCTGGAGGCGGTCGGCGAGGCCGACCTCGCGGGCGAGGCCGACGGCCTCGGGGCGGCGGGCCAGCATCGACTCGGCGCCGAGGTCGACGCGTACGCCGGCGATCTCGCCGGGCAGCAGCTTGCCGCCGACGCGGTCGGAGGCCTCCAGCACGGTCACCCGGGTGCCGCGCCGCAGCAGCCGGTGGGCGGCGGCCAGTCCGGCGATTCCGGCTCCTACGACGACGACATGCCCCGTCTCCGGGGGAATCCCACCCGCGGGGCTCTCACTTGCGCACATGCCCCCAGCGTCTCAGAACGCACTGACACCGCCAGGGGGCCGGGTGGCCCGCGCGTGTGCCGTAGGTCCCGAAGGCGCACCGCGAGGCCCGCGCAGGCCGGCGCGGGGACCCGCGAGTCCGGACCGTGACCTCTTCGGAACCGTTCCGCGTCGGCGTCCGCCCCTTCGCCCGCGTCGGAGGAGCGTCAGCCGTCACGACCCTCGGGGGTACCCGCCATGCACGTACGACGAACAGCACCACGACCGGTACGCCGTACCGCACCGCCCGCCCGCGCCCTGGCCGGCCTGCTGCTGGCGGCGGCGCTCGCCCTCACCGGCTGCAGCGGGGCGGGCGGCACCTCCGACTCCGGCGCAGCCGCCGACGGGGCCGCGCCCCAGGAGGACTCCCGCGCGAACGGCCGGGCCGAGAGCCGGGCCGGTGCCGCGGGCGGCGAGGCCGACGGCGCGAAGGCGACCGCGCCGCCGGAGCTCGCCCCGGCCCACGTCATCCGCACCGCCTCCCTGACCGTGCGGGTCAAGGACGCCCCGAAGGCCCTCGAAGCGGCCCGCACCGCCACCGGGAACGCCGGCGGCTACGTCGGCGACGAGACCACCACCAGGGACGACGAGGGCCACGAGCGGACCGAGGTCGTCCTGCGCGTCCCCGTGGAGCGCTACGAGGAGGTGCTCGACGAGCTGGAGGGCGCCGGGACGCTCCTCGAACGCAGGTCGCAGGCCGAGGACGTCACCGAGCAGGTCGTGGACGTGGAGAGCCGCGTCACCTCGCAGCGCGCCAGTGTGGCCCGGATCCGCGAGCTGATGGACCGGGCGACGAAACTGAGCGACGTGGTGGCGCTGGAGGGCGAGCTGAGCAGCCGCCAGGCGGAGCTGGAGGCGCTGCTCGCCCGGCAGGCGGCCCTCGAGGACCGTACGAGCCTGGCCACCATCACCCTCTCGCTGTCCGAGACGCCGGTGGAGCGGGCGGCGAAGGACGACGGCCCGGGGTTCGCGGACGCGCTGGCCGGCGGCTGGGACGCCTTCGTGACGATGCTGCGCTGGGTGGCGGTGGCCCTCGGCGCGGTGCTGCCGTTCGCCGCGGTGGCGGCGCTGCTGGTGCTGCTGTGGCTGCGGGTGGTACGGCCCCGGCTGCCGCGCCGCCCGGCGCCGGTGCCCGGGGCTGCCCTCTCCGCCGCGTCCGTCCCGCTGCCGGCGGCCCGGCCTGCGCCCGAGGCCACGCGCCGGGACGCCGCGCACGGCGAGGAGCCCGGCGGGCGGGACTGACATGCCCCGGCCCCCGTAGCGTGTTCGCATGGACATGAGCGCTGCGGGCGGTACGAGGGACGCGAAGGCTCCGAAGGAGCGACTGGTCGTGATCGGCGGGGACGCCGCGGGGATGTCCGCGGCGTCCCAGGCACGCCGGCTGAAGGGCCCGGACGAGCTGGAGATCGTGGCGTTCGAGCGCGGCCACTTCAGTTCGTTCTCGGCGTGCGGCATCCCGTACTGGGTCGGCGGTGACGTGACCGACCGGGACGACCTGATCGCCAGGACGCCCGAGGAGCACTGCGCCCGCGACATCGACCTGCGGATGCGGACCGAGGTCACGGAGATCGACGTCGCCGGCGGGCGGGTACGCGCGCGTGACGTCGATTCCGGGGCCGAGTCCTGGACGTCGTACGACAAGCTCGTGATCGGGACCGGCGCCCGCCCGATCCGCCCCGACCTGCCGGGCGTCGACGCGCCGGGCGTGCACGGGGTGCAGACGCTGGACGACGGGCAGGCGCTGCTCGACACGCTGGCACGCACGCGTGGCCGGCGCGCGGTGGTCGTCGGCGCCGGGTACATCGGCGTGGAGATGGCCGAGGCGCTCATCAACCGGGGCTACGAGGTGACGGTCGTCAACCGCGGCCGGGAGCCCATGTCCACGCTCGACCCGGACATGGGCCGCATGGTGCACGAGGCGATGGAGGGCCTCGGCATCACCATGGTGAACGGCGCCGAGGTCACCAAGGTGCTCACCGGGGACGACGGCCGGGTCCGGGCGGTGGCCACCGGGGACGCCGAGTTCCCGGCCGACGTGGTGGTGCTCGGCATCGGCGTGCGCCCCGAGACCGCGCTCGCCGAGGCCGCCGGTCTACCGCTCGGCGTCCACGGCGGACTGCTGACCGACCTGGGCATGCGGGTGCGCGGGCACGAGAACATCTGGGCGGGCGGCGACTGCGTGGAGGTGCTCGACCTGGTCTCCGGGCAGCAGCGGCACATCCCGCTCGGCACGCACGCCAACAAGCACGGCCAGGTCATCGGTACCAACGCGGGCGGCGGCTACGCCACGTTCCCGGGCGTGGTCGGCACGGCGGTCAGCAAGGTCTGCGACCTGGAGATCGCGCGGACCGGGCTGCGTGCGAAGGACGCGCTGCGGGCCGGGCTGCGGTTCGTGACGGCCACCATCGAGTCCACCAGCCGTGCCGGCTACTACCCGGGAGCCTCCCCCATGACGGTGAAGATGCTCGCCGAGCAGCGCACCGGCCGGCTGCTCGGCGTCCAGATCGTCGGCCGCGAGGGCGCGGGCAAGCGGGTCGACATCGCCGCGGTGGCCCTCACGGCCGGGATGACGGTGGAGCAGATGACGGCCCTCGACCTGGGGTACGCGCCGCCCTTCTCACCGGTGTGGGACCCCGTACTGGTGGCCGCCCGCAAGGCGGCGAAGGCGGTGGAGCGGCAGGCCTGAGGGGGCTTCAGGGGCGGGGACGCGGCCCCTGGAGGCCCCGGAGGGGCCTGGGCCTCAGCGTGCGGTCTGCGTGTGCACGTACTCCACGAGTCGGGTCAGCGCGTCCGGGTCGGTGGCGGGCAGGACGCCGTGGCCGAGGTTGAAGACGTGGCCCTCCAGGTCCGCCGCCGCGTCGAGGACCTCACGGGTCTTGGCCTCGACCGCCTGCGGGGGGGCGAAGAGGACGGCCGGGTCCAGGTTGCCCTGGAGCGCCTTGCCGGGCCCGACCCGGCGGGCGGCCTCGTCCATCGGTACGCGCCAGTCGACGCCGACGACGTCCGCGCCGGCCTCGCCCATGAGGCCGAGGAGTTCACCCGTGCCGACGCCGAAGTGGATGCGCGGCACGCCGTACCCGGCGACGGCCTCGAAGACCTTGCGCGAGGCCGGCATCACCGAGCGGCGGTAGTCCGCGGGCGAGAGGGCGCCGACCCAGGAGTCGAAGAGCTGTACCGCGCTCGCGCCCGCCTCGATCTGCACCTTGAGGAAGGCGGCCGTGATGTCGGCGAGCCGGTCCAGGAGGTCGGCCCACAGCTGCGGGTCGCCGTACATGAGCGCCTTGGTGTGCTCGTGGTTGCGGGACGGGCCGCCCTCCACGAGGTAGCTCGCGAGGGTGAACGGCGCGCCCGCGAAGCCGATCAGCGGGGTGGCACCGAGCTCGCGGGTGAGCAGGCCGAACGCCTCGGTGACGTAGGAGACGTCCTCGGGGGTCAGGTCACGCAGGCGTGCCAGGTCCGCCCGGGTGCGGATGGGGTTCTCGACCACCGGGCCGACGCCCGGCTTGATGTCGAGGTCGATGCCGATGGCCTTGAGCGGGACCACGATGTCGCTGAAGTAGATCGCCGCGTCCACGCCGTGCCGGCGCACCGGCTGGAGGGTGATCTCGGCGACCAGTTCCGGCCGCATGCAGGACTCGAGCATCGGGATGCCCTCGCGCACCTTGAGGTACTCGGGCAGTGAGCGCCCGGCCTGCCGCATGAACCACACGGGGGTGTGCGGCACCGGTTCACGCCTGCACGCCTTGAGGAACGCGGAGTCGTACGTGGCGGTCGGCTGCTTGCCCGCGGGGCTCTGGTTGGCACTCACACCGGCAAGTCTCGCATGTGGCCGCGACAGCGCCCGACCACGGGGTGGGGCCGCGCGCGGACGGCGTGGGGGCGCCCGCGTGCGGCCGCCCGACACCACGTGATCCGGACATCGCGCCCGCACGCGGGTGTCCCTCCCTGCGCCGGGGCGCGGTTCCCCTTAACCTTCCCCGCATGGCTGCGGCTCAGGGACGACTGTCGGACGGCGCTGGCGGAATGGACGAACCGAAGGGCACCGAGGAGGGCCGGCATACGGGGAACACGGCACCGCCGGCCTTCACGGCCGCCGTCGAGGCACTCAGGGCCGCGCGGCTGCGGCCGCAGATCGAGGTGGAGGCGACCCGCGCACCGCAGCGGCTCGCCCCGTACGCGTACGCGCTGGAGGCCGCGGTCGTCGACGGCGACGACGACCTGGCGGACGGGCGCCTCGTGCTGCTGCACGACCCGGCCGGGCACGACGCCTGGCGGGGCACCTTCCGGCTGGTGACGCTGGTCCGCGCCGAACTGGAGCCGGAGATGGCCGCCGATCCGCTGCTGCCGGACGTGTGCTGGTCCTGGCTCACCGGCGCCCTGCAGGCGCGCGGGCTGGCGTACGGGGAGCCCAGCGGCACGGTCACGCGCGCGAGCTCCCACTACTTCGGGGGGCTCTCGGCGCGCCCGTCCGCCTCACAGATCGAGATCCGGGCGTCCTGGACGCCGCGCGAGGGGCTGGGCGGCGTCCCGGACACCGCGACGCACCTCGCCTCGTGGTGCGATCTGCTGGCCCAGGTCGCGGGTCTGCCGCCGGCCGCGCCGGGCGACGCGTCGATCGTGACGCTGCCGCAACGACGCGGCCCGCAGTCACGCTGAGCCGTTCCACGGCCCCCGCCTTCCTTCTCCGTTCGGCCGTTCTTCACCGTTCCCCGGTCCCCCTGCCGCGCCTTTCCCCGTTCCCCGCTCTCCGCCTTCCCGAGCCACGCTCTCCGCTCTCCGCCCTCCCGAGCCCCGCTCTCCGCTCTCTGCCCTCCGTCCAACGGGTCTCCGTCCGGCCCGGGAAACGTTCCGTCACTTTGTCGACACGGCCACTTTCGGACCCGTATCGACAAAGTGCGGAACCGTTCGATCTTCGAATGATCGACCGCGTGTCCGAATTGCCCGGATTGTTACTCACCAGATCGTGATCATTCTCTAAAGGCGAACGGGTTCGGTGCCGAAGACGACTGTGACCTTGAAAGCACGGTTCGTCCCGGCTTCACCCCCACGAGCCGGCCCCGTCCCGCCCCCCAGGAGGCCTGGTGTCCGTTCTCCTCGAGCAGCCTGCAAGCCTGGTCGCCTACCGCCCGAACAAGCCGACCGCCATGGTGGTCGTGGCCGACCCGCGCGTCCGTTCCACCGTCACCCGCCACCTGTGGGCGCTCGGTGTACGCGATGTCATCGAGGCCTCGTCCGTCGCGGAGGCTCGTCCCCGCATCGGCAACCCCCGCGACATCTGTGTCGCAGACGTCCATCTCCCCGACGGCTCCGGCCTGACCCTGCTGTCCGAGACCCGTGCCGCGGGCTGGCCCAACGGCCTCGCCCTGTCGGCCGCCGACGACATCGGCGCCGTACGCAACGCCCTCGCCGGCGGCGTGAAGGGCTACGTCGTCACCGGCACCCGCACCAACGTCGGGCTCCCCACCCGGCCGGGCGCCGCCCCCATCGGCGCCGCCGCCGCACGCCTGCACCGCCGCCCCCCGGGTGCCCCGAGCCACCCGGGCGGCTACCGCGAGCTCTCCGGCCGCGAGGTGGAGGTCCTGCGACTGGTCGCGGAGGGCCAGTCGAACAAGGCGATCGGCGTCTCGATGGGCCTGTCCGCCCTGACCGTCAAGAGCCACCTGGCCCGCATCGCCCGCAAGCTCGGCACGGGCGACCGCGCCGGAATGGTCGCCGTGGCCCTGCGCACGGGCATCATCCACTGACCGCTCCCGAACCCGCCGCCTCCCGAACCCGACCGCTCGACTCCGACCTCCCCACCCCTCTCCCACGCCCCCCGGAGCCCTTCCCCGCACTCCCCTTCACAGCGGGTCTTTCACCGGCCTGACTGGTTTACGACCCCCCGGCGCCCGCCGACGGAACGTTCCGTCGGCGGGCGCCGTCGATCCACCGATACCCTTGACAGGTGACCGACGCCCACGAAACCGCAGCAGACCGTTCACTGCGAACCACCGGAGGCGCTCCTCCGGACGACGCCGGATCTTCTGCGAGTCAGGCGCCGATCCCCTTGCTCGAACCACGCGAGGGCATTCCGCAGGTGATCGCCGACGCGGACGCCCTCGCCGAGGTGACCGCCGCCTTCGCCGCCGGCCGCGGCCCCGTCGCCGTCGACGCCGAGCGCGCCTCCGGCTACCGCTACGGCCAGCGCGCGTACCTGGTGCAACTGCGCCGCGAGGGCGCCGGGAGCGCGCTGATCGACCCGGTGGCCTGTCCCGACCTGTCCGGTCTGGGCGCGGCGATCTCGGGAGTGGAGTGGGTGCTGCACGCGGCCACCCAGGACCTGCCCTGCCTGCGGGAAATAGGGATGGTGCCCACCCGCCTCTTCGACACCGAGCTGGCCGGGCGGCTCGCCGGGTTCCCGAGGGTCGGCCTCGGCGCGATGGTGGAGAACGTCCTGGGCTTCGTCCTGGAGAAGGGCCACTCGGCCGTCGACTGGTCGACGCGCCCGCTGCCCGAACCGTGGCTGCGCTACGCCGCGCTCGACGTCGAGCTCCTCGTCGACCTGCGCGACGCGCTGGAGAAGGAGCTCGACCGGCAGGGCAAGCTGGAGTGGGCCCGGCAGGAGTTCGACGCGATCGCGTCGGCGCCGCCGCCCGAGCCCCGCAAGGACCCGTGGCGCCGTACGTCCGGCATGCACAAGGTGCGCCGGCGCCGTCAGCTCGCCGTCGTGCGGGAGCTGTGGGAGACCCGGGACCGCATCGCGCAGCGCCGGGACGTCTCCCCGGGCAAGGTGCTCGGGGACGCGGCCATCGTCGAGGCGGCGCTCGCACTGCCGGTCAACGCGCACGCGCTGGCCGCGCTGAACGGGTTCGGAAGGGTCAACCGCCGGCAGGTGGAGCAGTGGCAGGTGGCGGTGGACCGGGCCCGGAGCCTGTCCGAGTCGCAGTTGCCGCAGCCCGGTCAGCCGGTGACCGGGCCCCCGCCGCCGCGGGCCTGGGCCGACAAGGACCCGGCCGCCGCGGCCCGGCTGTCCGCCGCGCGGGCGGCGGTGACGGCGCTGGCCGAGCGGCTGAACATGCCGCAGGAGAACCTGATCAGTCCGGACACGGTGCGCAGGGTCTGCTGGGAGCCGCCCGCGGCCGTCGACGCGGAGTCGGTGGGCGCGGCCCTCGCCGGGCACGGGGCCCGGCCCTGGCAGGTGGAGCAGGTGACACCGGCGCTGGTCACGGCGCTGGCGACGGGCGTGTCGTAGGAGGAGGAGCGGCGAGTTCCGGCCAAGATCCGGAGAGGGGGCGGCGACCCGGTGGTGTGACGTTCGCCGCTCCAGGCGGGGGGACTGGGCAGCTACGTTACCCACAAGTAGCATGGGGCTGAGCGCGCGCTCAGTGCATGCGCGCCGCAGCAGTGCCACCCCGCACCCTGGAGGAGAGCCATCGTGCCTCGTACCGTCAGGGACGTCGTCTTCGTAGACGGCGTCCGCACCCCGTTCGGCAAGGCGGGCCCGAAGGGCATCTACCACGAGACCCGCGCCGACGACCTGGTCGTGAAGGCGATCCGGGAGCTGCTGCGCCGCAACCCCGGCCTCGACCCCAAGAAGATCGACGAGGTCGCCGTCGCCGCGACCACGCAGATCGGTGACCAGGGCCTGACCATCGGCCGCACCGCCGGCATCCTGGCGGGCCTGCCCACCTCGGTCCCGGGCTACTCGATCGACCGCATGTGCGCGGGCGCCCTGACCGCCGTCACCTCGGTGGCCGGCTCCGTCGCCTTCGGCGCGTACGACGTCGCCATCGCGGGCGGTGTCGAGCACATGGGGCGCCACCCGATGGGCGAGGGCGTGGACCCGAACCCGCGGTTCGTCAGCGAGAAGCTGGTCGACGAGTCCGCCCTGTTCATGGGCATGACCGCGGAGAACCTGCACGACCGCTACCCGAGCATCACCAAGCAGCGCGCCGACGAGTACGCCGTGCGCTCACAGGAGAAGGCCGCCAAGGCGTACGCGGACGGCAAGATCCAGGCCGACCTGGTGCCGGTCTCCGTGCGCCGCACCAACGAGGAGGCCGGCGAGACGGGCTGGGGCCTGGTCACCGCCGACGAGCCGATGCGTCCGGGCACCACGCTGGAGAACCTGGCGGGCCTGAAGACGCCGTTCCGCGTGCACGGCCGGGTCACCGCGGGCAACGCGGCGGGTCTGAACGACGGCGCGACCGCCTCGCTCATCGCGAGCGAGGACTTCGCCCGCGAGAACAACCTGCCGGTCAAGATGCGCCTCGTCTCGTACTCCTTCGCGGGCGTCGAGCCGGAGGTCATGGGCTACGGCCCGATCCCGGCGACGGAGAAGGCCCTGGCCCAGGCCGGCCTGTCCATCGACGACATCGGCCTGTTCGAGATCAACGAGGCCTTCGCCGTCCAGGTCCTCGCGTTCCTGGAGCACTACGGCATCGCCGACGACGACGCGCGCGTCAACCAGTACGGCGGCGCCATCGCCTTCGGCCACCCGCTCGCCTCGTCGGGCGTCCGCCTGATGACGCAGCTGGCCCGCCAGTTCGAGGAGCAGCCGCACGTCCGCTACGGCCTGACCACCATGTGCGTCGGCTTCGGCATGGGCGCGACGGTCGTCTGGGAGAACCCGCACTTCGAGGGGGACAAGTGAGCACCACCGCAGAGCTTCTGAAGGGTGCGGCCGAGCTGTTCCCCGGCGAGGTCGTCACCAACGCGCACGTACGCCACTTCGACCTGCCGCTGGGTGCCGGGCGCTTCGCCCTGATCACCCTGGACAACGGCCTGGACCACACCAAGCCGACCACGCTCGGCCCCCAGTCGCTGGCGAACATCGACGCCGCGATCGGCCAGGTGGAGAAGGAGGCCGCGGACGGCGACATCGTCGGCGTCGGCGTCACCGGCAAGCCGTTCATCTTCGCGGTCGGCGCCGACCTCAAGGGCGTCGAACTGCTGAAGCGGCACGAGGACGCGCTCGCCATCGGCAAGGGCGGCCACGACGTCTTCAAGCGGCTGTCGAGGCTGGCCGTGCCGACCTTCGCGTACTACAACGGCGCGGCCATGGGCGGCGGCGTCGAGATCGGCCTGCACTGCACCTACCGCACGGTGTCCGCGGCCCTCCCCGCCTTCTCGCTCCCCGAGGTCTTCCTCGGCCTGGTCCCCGGCTGGGGCGGCTGCACGCTGCTGCCGAACCTGATCGGCGCCGACAAGGCCGTCTCGGTCATCATCGAGAACAGTTTGAACCAGAACAAGCAGCTCAAGGGCGCGCAGGTCCACGAGCTCGGCATCGCGGACGCGATCTTCGAGGGCGCGGACTTCCTGGAGCAGTCGCTGACCTGGACCGCGTCCGTCCTCAAGGGCGAGATCGCCGTCGAGCGTCCGGTGATCGACCGCGGCGAGGCCTGGGACCAGGCCGTCGCCAAGGGCCGCTTCATCGCCGACTCCAAGGTGCACGGCGCCGCCCCGGCCGCCTACCGCGCCCTGGACATCATCGCCGCCGCCAAGAACGGCGACCTCCAGCAGGGCTACGACGCCGAGGACCGGGCCCTCGCCGACCTGATCATGGGCGGCGAACTCCGCTCCGGCATCTACGCCTTCAACCTGGTGCAGAAGCGCGGCAAGCGCCCCGCCGGCGCCCCGGACAAGGCGCTGGCCCGCCCGGTCACCAAGGTGGGCGTCGTCGGCGCCGGCCTGATGGCCTCGCAGCTGGCCCTGCTCTTCCTGCGCCGCCTCGAGGTGCCGGTCGTCCTGACCGACATCGACCAGGAGCGCGTCGACAAGGGTGTGGGCTACGTCCACGCGGAGATCGACAAGCTGCTCGGCAAGGGCCGTATCGGCCAGGACAAGGCGAACCGGCTGAAGGCCCTGGTCTCCGGCGTCCTGGACAAGGCCGAGGGATTCGCGGACGCGGACTTCGTCATCGAGGCCGTGTTCGAGGAGATGAGCGTCAAGCAGAAGGTGTTCGCGGAGGTCGAGGCGGTCGCCCCGGCGCACGCGATCCTCGCCACCAACACCTCCTCGCTCTCCGTGTCGGAGATGGCGTCGAAGCTGAAGCACCCCGAGCGGGTCGTCGGCTTCCACTTCTTCAACCCGGTCGCGATCCTCCCGCTCCTGGAGATCGTCCGCGGCGAGCAGACCGACGAGGCCTCGCTGGCCACCGCGTTCGGCGTCGCCAAGAAGCTGAAGAAGACCGCGGTCCTCGTGAAGGACGCCCCGGCGTTCGTCGTGAACCGCATCCTGACCCGCTTCATGGGCGAGATCCAGAACGTCATCGACGAGGGCACCCCGGTCGAGGTCGCGGAGAAGGCGGTGGAGCCGCTCGGCCTGCCGATGTCCCCGCTGGTCCTGCTGGAGCTGGTCGGCCCGGCGATCGGCCTGCACGTCTCGGAGACCCTCAACCGGGCCTTCCCCGAGCGCTTCACCGTCTCCCCGAACCTCAAGGCGGTCGTGGAGGCGGGCAAGCGCGGCTTCTACGTGTACGACAGCGGCAAGCCGGAGCTGGACCCGGAGGTCGCCGCGCTCCTCGAGCAGGGCGACACCGTCCTCACCGAGGAGCAGGTCCGCGACCGCGTCCTGGACGCGGTGGCCCAGGAGATCGGCCTCATGCTCGACGAGGGCGTCGTCGCCGAGGCCCAGGACATCGACCTCTGCCTGATCACCGGCGCCGGCTGGCCCTTCCACCTGGGCGGCATCACGCCGTACCTGGACCGTGTGGGCGTCGCCGAGCGGGTGAACGGGAAGCGGTTCCTGGAGCCTGGAGTGGCGAGCGTTCCGGCATAACCGGGCTGCCCGGGAAAGGGGGCGGGCCGCACGGTGACGATCCGTGCGGCCCGCCCCCTCTTGCTCGTGCGGTCCGGGGCAGCCCGGGTGCCTGCCGTCAGACCTCCTGCCACGCCGTGAGCGCCGGCCCCGGCTCGTCCCCTCGGCGGGCCAGCAGCAGCTGTCCCGCCGAGGGCGACAGGACCGCCGCGACCACCCGGTCGTCGGCGTCCAGGGCCAGGGAGACCGGTCGAGGAAGCGGGCGCCGGCTGCCTCCTGGCGCCAGTGCAGGAGGCGGCCGGGGGCGGACGCGTACACCGCGACGCGGCCGGCCTTGTCCACTGCGGTCGCGAGATCGTCCTGGAGGTCCTCGCCCTTCATGTCACGCCACGGGCCCCAGCCGCCCTTCTGCTTCTGCGGGCGCAGGCCGAGCCCTCCGTCGCCGTTGCGCACGAAGATGTGCGCGCGTCCCTGGTGGTCGACCGAGACGACGGGCGTTCCGGTCCGGCCGCCCTTCCCGCCCGGGCGGCCGACGGAGTCCCAGTCCAGGACGGCCAGCAGGGGCCGGAAGTGGACGGAGTGCACCATGAGCCACTCGCCGTTCACTGGATCACCTTGAGCTGCCGGTCATGGCGGGTCGGGAAAGTGCGACCCTTCCTCCATGGACGACAACGCCTCACTGCTCGTGATCGTCGACGCCGCGAACGTCGTCGGGTCCGTGCCCGACGGATGGTGGCGGGACCGGCGCGGGGCCGCGGAGCGGTTGCGGGACCGGCTGGCGGCGGACGGGGTACCGGGTCGGACCGGCCGGGTGGAGATCGTTCTGGTCGTCGAGGGCGCGGCCCGCGGGGTGGACCCGGTTCCCGGCGTAGGGGTGGAGTCGGCGCCCGGCAGCGGGGACGATCACATGGTCGAGCTGACCGCCCGGGCCGTCGGCGACCGCCCCGTCCTGGTCGTGACGGCCGACCGCGAGCTCCGCCGCCGCGTGACGGAGCTGGGCGCCGAGGTGGCGGGGCCGCGGACCGTCCGGCCCGGGTGACGGCGCCCCCGTCCCGGCGCACACGCCGCCCGGCACCGCGACTCCCGGCGCGGACGGGGCACGCAGGGCCGGAGCGACGACGGTCAGGGGGCGTCTGTTCCGGACGGCTTCGCCGGCCTTCCGGCCGGGGCCTCCTCGCCGAGGGCCAGGCGGCTGTGGCCGCGGCCGTAGAGGAAGTACACGACGACGCCGATCGCCATCCACACGCCGAACCGCACCCACGTCTCGGCCGGCAGGTTCAGCATCAGCCACAGCGAGGCGGCCACCGACACGATCGGCAGCAGCGGCACCAGCGGGGTGCGGAAGGCACGGGGCAGGTCGGGGCGGGTACGGCGCAGGATGATCACGCTGAGCGCGACGATGACGAACGCGAAGAGCGTGCCGATGTTCACCAGCTCGGCGAGTTCGCTCAGGCTGGTGAAGCCGGCGACGATCGCGATGAGCACGCCGAGCAGGATCGTCGGCCGGTACGGCGTGCGGAACTTCGGGTGGACGCGGGAGAAGAAGCGCGGCAGCAGCCCGTCGCGGCTCATCGCGAAGAACACCCGGGTCTGGCCGAGCAGCAGGATCATGCACACCGTGGTCAGGCCGACGGCGGCGCCGAAGCTGATCACGCCGGCGAAGAAGGGGTGCCCGGTGGACTTGAAGGCGTCGGCGAGCGGGGCGTCGATGGACAGCTCGCTGTAGTGCTGCATGCCGGTGACGACGATCGAGACGGCGACGTAGAGCGCGGTGCAGATGAAGAGGGAGCCGAGGATGCCGCGGGGCATGTCGCGCTGCGGGTTCTTGGTCTCCTCGGCGGCCGTGGCGACGATGTCGAAGCCGATGAAGGCGAAGAAGACGACCGAGGCCGCGGTGAAGATGCCCATCACGCCGAAGTTGGCCGGCGCCCACCCGAACATCAGCTGGATCAGTGGTGAGTGCAGGCCCCCGCCCGCCTCCACCGGCTGCGACTTCGGGACGAAGGGCTCGTAGTTGGAGCCCTTGACGAAGAAGGCACCCGCGATGATCACGATGAGGACGACGGCCACCTTGATGGCGACGACGACCGAGGTGACCCGTGCCGACAGCTTCATGCCGAGGACGAGGATGCCGGTGAGCACCAGCACCAGGACGGCGGCGAGGATGTCGAAGCCGAATCCCTCGGCGCCGTCCCGGCCGCCGAGCGCCGCGGGCATCTGCCAGCCCGCGTTGTCCAGCAGTGAACGGATGTAGCCCGACCAGCCGACGGCCACCACCGCCGTGCCGAGCGCGAACTCCAGGACCAGGTCCCAGCCGATGATCCAGGCGGGCAGCTCACCGAGCGAGGCGTAGGAGAAGGTGTACGCGGAGCCTGCCACCGGGACCGTGGAGGCGAACTCCGCGTAGCAGAGAGCGGCGAGCGCGCAGACGACGCCGGCGACGACGAAGGCGAGGGCCACGGAGGGGCCGGCGTTGTTCTTGGCGACCGTGCCGGTCAGCACGAAGATGCCGGTGCCGATGATGACACCGACGCCGAAGACGGTCAGGTCCAGCGCGGACAGGGACTTCTTGAGCGCGTGCTCCGGTTCCTCGGTGTCCTGGATGGACTGCTCGATCTTCTTGGTCCTGAAGAGACTTCTGCTCACGGGTACCTCCGACGCTTGTCGTCCTCGACATGATCGAGAGGGGGCCTAGTGCGTATGCCCCGGCGTGAGCGGATTCACGCGGATGGGCCGGTTCCGCCACTGCAACGAGTGGAGAGACCGGCCCATCGGCGCAACAACGGTCGCGCGGCGTCAGTCGCGCGCGGCCTCCACCGAGTCCGCCTCGGAGCGCTCGTAGCGTCCGTCGAGCTTGGCGACCAGGCCGGTGACCTGGCGGGCGATGTCCGGTGCGGTGAGCCCGATCTCGGCCAGGACCTCGGCGCGGGAGGCGTGGTCGAGGAAGCGCGGCGGGATGCCGAAGTCGCGCAGCGGTACGTCGACGCCCGCGTCGCGCAGGGCCTGTGCGACGGCGGAGCCGACGCCGCCGACGCGCGAGTTGTCCTCGACGGTGACGACCACGCGGTGCCGCTCGGCGAGCGGCGCCATGGCCTCGTCGACGGGCTTGACCCAGCGCGGGTCGACCACGGTGGTGGAGATGCCCTGCTTGTTCAGCAGGTCGGCCACCTCCAGGCACATCGGCGCGAGGGCGCCCACGGAGACCAGCAGGACGTCCGGGGTGTCGGTGCCGGGGGCGCGCAGGACGTCCATGCCGCCGACGCGGCCGACGGCCGGTACGGCGGGCCCGACGGCGCCCTTGGAGAAGCGCACCACGGTCGGCGCGTCGTCCACCTCGACGGCCTCGCGCAGCTGGGCGCGGACCTGGTCGGCGTCGCGCGGGGCGGCGAGGCGCAGGCCGGGGACGACCTGGAGGATCGACATGTCCCACATGCCGTTGTGGGAGGCACCGTCGGTGCCGGTGACACCGGCGCGGTCCAGCACGAACGTCACGCCGCACTTGTGCAGGGCGACGTCCATCAGCACCTGGTCGAAGGCGCGGTTGAGGAAGGTGGCGTAGACGGCGAAGACGGGGTGGACGCCACCGTGGGCGAGGCCGGCCGCGGAGACCGCGCCGTGCTGCTCGGCGATGCCGACGTCGTAGACGCGGTCGGGGAAGGCCTTGGCGAACTTGTCGAGGCCCACCGGCTGGAGCATGGCGGCGGTGATGGCGACGACGTCCTCGCGCTCCTTGCCGAGCTCGAGCATCTCGTCGCCGAAGACGGACGTCCAGTCGGCGCCGGAGGTGGAGATGGGCAGGCCGGTGTCGGGGTGGATCTTGCCGACGGCGTGGAAGCGGTCCGCCTCGTCCGCCAGGGCGGGCTGGTAGCCGCGGCCCTTCTCGGTGAGGCAGTGCACGATGACCGGGCCGCCGAAGCGCTTGGCGCGGGTGAGGGCGGATTCCAGGGCCTCGAGGTCGTGGCCGTCGATCGGGCCGACGTACTTCAGGCCGAGGTCCTCGAACATGCCCTGCGGGGCGATGAAGTCCTTCAGGCCCTTCTTGGCGCCGTGCAGGGTGTCGTAGAGCGGGCGGCCGACGACCGGGGTGCGTTCCAGGAGTTCCTTGGTGCGGGCCAGGAAGCGCTCGTAGCCGTCGGTGGTGCGCAGGGTCGCCAGGTGGTTGGCGAGGCCGCCGATGGTGGGCGCGTAGGAGCGCTCGTTGTCGTTGACGACGATGACGAGCGGGCGGTCCTTGGCGGCGGCGATGTTGTTCAGCGCCTCCCAGGCCATGCCGCCGGTGAGCGCGCCGTCGCCGATGACGGCGACGACGTGGTCGTCGCGGTCGAGGACCTGGTTGGCCTTGGCGATGCCGTCGGCCCAGCCGAGGACGGTGGAGGCGTGGCTGTTCTCGATGACGTCGTGCTCGGACTCCGCCTGCGAGGGGTAGCCGGACAGGCCGCCCTTCATCTTCAGCTTCGAGAAGTCCTGACGGCCGGTGAGCAGTTTGTGCACGTAGGACTGGTGGCCGGTGTCCCAGAGCACCTTGTCCTTCGGCGAGTCGAAGACGCGGTGCAGGGCCAGGGTCAGTTCCACCACGCCGAGGTTGGGGCCGAGGTGGCCGCCGGTCTTGGAGACGGCGTCGACGAGGAAGGTGCGGATCTCCTCTGCCAGCCGGCCCAGCTCGTCCAGGCTGAGCCGGTCCAGATCGCGCGGTCCCGTGATGCGGGTCAGCAGCGGCACCCGTGCCTCCTTGCAGTAGAGCTGTTGCCGGGCTTGTCGAGTCTAATGTTCCGCTGTGGCGGAACGTGTCCGGGCGGTGCGTCGTACGTCACGCGTTCGGCCTTACCCACCGGCGGCCCGTTCTACGGCTTCCCCGCCCGCGGGCGGAAACCGGGCCGCCGGCCGTCGTTCTCGGCATCCTGACGCACGGGCGTCGTCCCGTCCGCGAGGAGCCCCCGTACGGACACGTCCACCCAGACGGTCGGCGTCCCCCGCGGACCGGACGGTACGCCCGCCCCCGCGGCGGCGGGCCACCGGCCCCGCACGGAGGACGACGTCCCCGGCCGCCGGCACCGTCCGTCCCGTGCGGTGGACGGCGGGGCCGGGCCACCGGCCGGCCGCGTGCGGACAGCACGGCGCCCGCCCGAGGGCTCAGCTCGGGCGGGCGGCGGTGCGGCCGCGACGTGCGCGGTGTCCGTCAGGGCCGGTCTCGGCGGGTCGAGCCGCGGACGGGGGCCCGGCACGCTCTCCCCCTCACTTGCCGGAGGACGCGGGTGGTGCTTGCGGCGGGGACGGCGCGTTCCCGCGCCCCTGAGCGTGTTCCCGCGCCCCTGAGCGTGTTCCCGCGCCCCTGAGCCGCCCGGCCAGCCCTACGCGCGGCCGGCCGTCTTCTGCGTCTTGCGGGTGACCGCGTCGATGACGACCGTCGCCAGCAGCACGCCGCCGGTGATCATGTACTGGACCGGCGAGGCGACGCCCTGCAGGGCGAGGCCGTACTGGATCGAGACGATGACCATCACGCCGAGCAGCGCGTCCCAGGTGCGGCCGCGGCCGCCGAAGAGGGACGTGCCGCCGATCACGGCGGCGGCGATGACGTTCATCAGGAAATCGCCGGCCCCGGCACCCTGGTTGGCGGAGGCGATCCGCGACGCGACGAACAGGCCGCCCATCGCGGCGAAGGTGCCGGCGATCGCGAAGACCGAGATCCGGACCAGCTCCACGTTGATACCGGCGCGGCGGGACGCCTCGACGCTGCCGCCCAGGGCGAAGACCATGCGGCCGTAGGACGTGCGGCGCAGCACGAAGTCCGTGAGCAGCAGGAACGCGAGGAAGATCACCACGGCCAGCGGCAGGCCCTTGTACTGGTTGAAGACGATCGCCGCGGCGAAGACCAGGACGGCCAGCAGCACCGTGCGCACGATGACCTCGTTCAGCGGCCGGGACGGCACGCCCGCGGCCTCGCGGCGGCGGTTGTCGAAGAAGGCGGAGAGGAAGTACCCCGCGGTCACGACGATCGCCAGGCCGTAGGCGGCGGCCACGTCGCTGAAGTAGTAGCTGGTCAGCTTGACGACGATGCCGTCGCTGTTCAGGTTGATGGTGCCGTTGCTGCCGAGGATCTGCAGCATGAAGCCCTGCCAGAACAGCAGGCCGGCCAGCGTCACGGCGAAGGCGGGGACGCCGATGCGGGCGAAGACGAAGCCGTGGATGGTGCCGGCCACGGTGCCGGTGAGGATGGCCAGCACCAGGGCCAGCACCTCGTTCATCCCGTGCGTGATGTTCAGCACCGCGAAGGTGGCACCCGCGACGCCGCTGACCGAGCCGACCGACAGGTCGATCTCGCCGAGCAGCAGGACGAAGACGATACCGACGGCGATCATGCCCGTGCCGACCATGGCGACGGACATGTCGGAGAAGTTGCCGGCGGTGAGGAAGTTGGAGTTCAGGCTGGTGAAGATGGCCCAGATGAGCAGCAGACCGACGACGACCGGTATGGACCCGAGGTCACCGGCCTTCATCTTCCGCTTGAACTCGCCGAGGTAGCCCGCGAAGCCCTGCTCGCGGACCAGCAGCCGCGGGTCGACCGCGGCGACGGCGGCGGGGGCCGCGTCGGGGTTCTCCGCCGCGCTGTCCGCGGCGGCGGTGGAGGTCTTGTCGATGCTCACTTCTTGATCTCCCCATTGGTGCGCGCCGCACGACGGGTCACGGCGTTCTCCGTGGCGCCCGTGATGGCGGAGATGATCTCTTCCTGCGAGGTCGACCTGACCTCGAAGACGCCGTTGTTGCGCCCGAGGCGCAGGACGGCGACCTTGTCGGCGACCGCCTTGACATCGGCCATGTTGTGGCTGATGAGGATGACCGCGTGGCCGCGCTCGCGCAGCCGCTCCACGAGGTCGAGGACCTGGGCGGTCTGCTCGACACCGAGGGCGGCGGTGGGCTCGTCGAGGATGACCAGCTTGGGCTCGCCGAGCATGGACCGGGCGATCGCCACGACCTGGCGCTGACCGCCGGAGAGCGAGGCGATCGGGATGCGGACGCTGGGGATGCGGATGGACAGGGTGTCCAGCAGCTCGCGTGAGCGGCGCTCCATCTCCACCTCGTCCAGGACGCCGCGCCTGCGGATCTCCCGGCCGAGGTAGAGGTTGCCGACCACGTCGATGTTGTCGCACAGCGCGAGGTCCTGGTAGACGGTCGCGATGCCCAAATTCTGGGCGTCGTGCGGCTTGTTGATCGAAACGGTCTTGCCGTCCCACTCGATGGCGCCTTCATCGATGGGGTGCACGCCGGCGATCGTCTTGACCAGCGTGGACTTTCCGGCGCCGTTGTCGCCCACCAGGGCGACCACTTCACCGGCGTGGACCTCAAGCTCTACGTCGGTGAGCGCCTGGACGGCACCGAATCGCTTGGAGACCCCGCGCAACGCCAGCACGGGCGTAGCGGACACGTGAACCATCTCCTTCGCCGCCTGACCCGGCGGGAGGTTGTGCAGAAGTTTGGGGGGTGTTCCGTCCGGCGCCCCGCCTAGCTTGCGGGGCTGATGAGTGCGGGGCGCCGGAGGAAGCTGCGTGCAGCCGGTCCCGTACGCGCTCACGCGGTACGGGGCGCGGGGCTGCCTACTTGAGACCGACCTTGTCGCAGGCGGCCTTGTAGCTGCCGGCGCAGATCTCGTCGAGGGTGTAGAAACCCTCCTTGACGACGGTCTCCTTGATGTTGTCCTTGGTCAGCGAGACGACCGGGATGAGGACCGTGGGGATGCCCTTGGTCGTGGCGCTGTCGACCTTCTCCTTGGCGATGGAGTCGAGCGACTCGCCCTTGGCGAGGGCGACGGCCATCTCGCCCGCGACGGTGGCCTCCTGCGGGTAGGACTTGTAGACGCTCATGTACTGCTCACCGGTGAGGATGCGCTGCACGCCCGCGAGTTCGGCGTCCTGGCCGGTGACCGGGATGTTCGCGATACCGGCGCGCTTCAGCGCCGTGATGACACCGCTCGCCATGCCGTCGTTGGCGGAGTAGACACCGATGATCTTGTCCTTGCCGAGGGCCGAGATGGCCGCCTGCATGTTGGAGTTGGCGTTCTCCGGCTTCCACTCCTTGGTGTCGTACTCGCGGCCGACGTTCACCTTGCCGTCGAGGACGGAGTGGGCGCCCTCCTTGAACTGGGCGGCGTTCGGGTCGGTGGAGGCCCCGTTCATCATGACGATCTGGCCGTCCTTGGCCTTGTCGCCCAGCGCCTCCAGCAGGGCCTCGCCCTGCACCTTGCCGACGGTGTGGTTGTCGAACGAGGTGTAGGCGTCGATCGGGCCCTCGGCCAGGCGGTCGTAGGCGACGACCGGGATGCCCTGGTCCTTGGCCTTCTTGATCGAGCCGGCGATGGCCTTGGAGTCCACGGCGTCCACGATGAGCACGTCGACCTTGTTGGTGATCATCGTGTCGACCTGCTGGGACTGCACCGTGGCGTCCTGCTTGGCGTTGGCGTAGACGACCTCGCCCTTGTTGTTCGTGAGCTCCTTGACCTTCTTCTCGATCAAGGGCTTGTCGAACTTCTCGTACCGCGCGTTCTGGTTCTCCGGCAGGAGCAGACCGACCTTGATGTCGTCGCCCTTCTTGGCGGACGAGTCCGACGCGTCCTTGTTCTCGTCGGACTCCGCGGCACTGCCGCAAGCGGCGAGCGAGAAGGCCATGGCGGTAGCGGCAACGGCAACGGCAGCACGACGCATACGCGTGTTCACTTCAGAAACCTCCCTGACGAGGCCGCGTCGTTGCGGCCGAGGTGGCTGGAAGTCAACTCGGCCGCACGTGCGGCGTCAAGAAGTAAATCCTTAACGAGATGACAACGGTGCCATCCGTGCTCTAAGTGAAGGCAGGGCTGGCCGCCGACAGGGCCCCGGTCGCGCTTCCGTCCAAAAGCGTCGAATCACCCATCTCACTGAGGGCGAGGGCGAGCGCCCCGAGTACCTCCGCGCGTCCCCCAAGTGCCCCGGGGAGGATGGAGAGTTGACGCGCCGCACTGGGGATCGCGTAACGGCCGACGGACTCCCGGATCGGGCCGAGCACCAGCTCACCGGCCTCCGCCAGATCGCCGCCGAGGACGACGCGGCTCGGGTTGAGCAGGTTGCAGAGGTTGGCGACGCCGCTGCCGATGTGGCGGCCGACGTCGGCGATCACCCGGCGGCAGCCCGGGTCACCGTCCCTCGCCAGCCGCACGACGCCCTCCATCGTCAGATCGGCGCCGTGGCCGGGCTGGAGGAGCGGGAGCACATAGCGTGCCGCCGCGAAGGTCTCCAGGCAGCCCCGGTTTCCGCAGCGGCAGACGGGACCGGCCTCGTCGAGCGTGATGTGCCCGATCTCGCCGGCCGTGCCGCCGGGTCCGCGGTAGATCTTGCCGCTGATCACCAGGCCCGCGCCGACGCCGCTGGCGACCTTGATGTACGCCAGGTCCCGCACCCCCCGGCCACTGCCCCAGACCAGCTCCCCGAGGGCGCCGAGGTTGGCGTCGTTGTCCACGTGCACCGGCACGCCGAGCCGCCCCCGCAGCTCCTCGGCGGGCCGGGTGCCGCCCCAGCCGGGCAGGATGGCGGTCGAGCCCAGCGTCCCGGACTCCACGTCGATCGGGCCGGGCACGCCGAGACCCACTCCGGCGACCTTGGCCCGGTCGACGCCGGTCGCCGCGATCAGCCGGTTGACCAGCTGCTCCGCCCGGTCGAGGCCCTGCGCCGCCGACGCGTCGACGTCCAGCGGCTCGGACTCCTCGGCGAGCACCTGGTGGGCGAGGTTGCCGACCGCGACGCGCAGGTGCGTGTGCCCGAAGTCCACGCCGATGACAATGCCGGCGTCCCCGCTCAGCGAGACGCTGCGGGCTCGCCGGCCGCCCGCCGACGTGGGCGTGACCTCGACCGTTCCGCTCTCCTTCAGTTCCCGGACGATGTTCGAGACCGTCGCCGCGGACAGGCCTGTCGCCCTCGCGATCTCCGCCTGCGTGAGCGACCCGGCGAGCCGTACCGCTCGTACGACCCGTTCAAGGTTGGCTCGGTGCAGCGACGACTGCGACCCCGGAGTCTCCACGACGACCTCCTGCGCGCGGGACCGCTTCAATGAGGCCCCGTCCATGTCCAACTAGTGAACCCTAAGCTGAGCCGTTCGGGTCGCCTCCCGTCAAGAGGTTGAACCGCATCCGGGTGCCCGACGCAGATCACCGCACACCCGTACGCATGCCACCGCACACACGCGCGCGTGCCACCGCACACCCGCGCATGCCACCGCACACGCGTGCGTGCCGCCCCCGGGATTCCGGGGGCGGCACGCGCGGACGAGGGGCGGCGGCGCTACTTCAGGGCGCCCGCGGTGAGCCCCTGCACCACCTGGCGCTGGAAGACGATGTACGCGGCCAGCACCGGCAGCATCGCCATCACCAGGCCCGCGAACAGACCCGACCAGTCGCCCTTGTAGCCCTGGCTGACCGCCAGCTGCACCAGGCCCTGGGTGAGGACGTGCTTGTCCGGGTCCGTGTTCAGCACGGTCGGCAGCATGTACTGGTTCCACTGCCCCAGGAAGTTGAAGATCCCCACACTGATCAGGCCGGGCTTGGCCATCGGCAGCATGACCTGGAAGAACGTCCGGGTGTGGGAGGCCCCGTCCACGAACGCCGCCTCCGCCACCGAGGTGGGCAGGGTACGGAAGAACCCGGTCAGGAAGAACACCGTGAAAGGCAGCGAATAGGCGATGTAGACCAGGATCAGCCCGTGGATGGTGTTCAGCATCCCCATGTTGTCCACCACGTAGAACAACGGGACCAGCGCGAGCATGATCGGGAAGCTCATGCCGGCGATGAACAAGTAATAGATGAACCGGTTGCCCGGGAAGTCGAACCGGGCCAGCACGTAGGCCGCCATGGACCCCAGCACCAACGTGCCGACGAGCGAACCGCCCACCACCAGGACGGTGTTGAGGAAGTAGTCGCTCATGTGCGCCTGGGACCAGGCCCGCGACCAGTTGTCGAAGTTCAGCTTGTCCGGGAGCGACCAGGGCGAGCCGAAGATGGAGGCGTCGTCCTTGAAGGAGGTCATCACCGCCCACACCAGCGGCATACCGACCATGATCGCCCAGATGACGAGGACGCCGTGGGAGAAGACGTTGAGGGTGGTGCCCTCCTTCTTCCCCTTCCGGGGCCCGCTGGGCGGTGCGCCGGTCTTGCGGACGGGCGCGCCGGACTCGGCCGGTACGGGGGCGGGGGTCTCGGTCGTCTTCATGTGATCAGTACTCCAGCCGCTCGCGCCGGCCCAGCCGCATCACGATGGCGGCGAAGGCCAGCGTGACGAGGAGCAGGGCGACGCCGATGGTGGTGGCGTAGGCGGCCTGACCGTCACGGAACGCCTTCTGGTACACGTACAGGACCATGACGGTGGTCGAGTAGTCGGGACCGCCGGGACCGGTCGTCATGATCTGTACGACCGCGAACGACTCGGCGCCCAGCGCGAGGATGCCCATGTAGACCCAGCCGGACTGCACGGTGTCCCACAGCAGGGGCAGGGTGACCTTGAAGAAGGTGGCGGCGCGGTTGGCCCCGTCCAGCAGCGCGGCCTCGTACAACTCCGCCGGGATGGAGGCCATGCCCGCGGAGAAGAGGACCACGAAGAAGCCGACCGTCGACCAGACGAGCACCGCCATCACGCACCACAGCGCGAGGTTCGGGTCACCGAGCCACAGCGGCTGGACGGAGTCCAGGCCGATGCCGCGCAGCAGGGAGTTGATCGCTCCGCTGTCCGGGTTGTACGCGAACGCGAACAGCAGGGCGACGATCGCGATGGAGAGCACCTGCGGGAAGAAGTAGACGATCTTGTAGAAGCCGGAGCCGCGGACACCGGTGATCGCGGGCCCGCCGCGGCGGCGGCGCCCGCCCACATTGATCATGAAGGCGAAGAAGAGCGCCAGTCCGAGTGTCACGAGCGGCACCAGCAGCGCGAACATCACGCTGTGCCGCAACGACTTCCAGAAGATGTCGTCGTCGAGCATCCGCGAGTAGTTGTCGAAGCCGACCATCGAGAACTCGGGACTGAGGCCGGTCCAGTTCGTGAACGAGTAGTAGATGGACTGGATGAACGGCCAGATGACGAAGAGCGCGTACAGCCCCAGGGGGACCGCCAGGAACCCCACGATGAACCGGTACTTGCCGTGCTGCATTGCTACCGACCCCGATCTGCGCGCGGGTGGTGCCGCCAGGGCCCGTCCGGCACACCGGCGCCGGACAGGCCCTGGTGACACGTCCTCACTGGTGCTTGTAGTGCTTGATCGACGAGTCCTTGGCGGCGTCGTCGGCGTAGCCCTGGATCTTCTTGATGGTCTCGGCCGGGGTGAGCCGGCCGGCCATCATCTCGCCCAGGCAGCCGACGCCGATCTTCTCCTTCTGGAGCTGCACGTACCAGTCCTGCATGCGCGGGTTCACCACGTTGTCGCCGGCCAGTTCCAGCGCCGCGACACCGGACTTGAGGCCCGGGGTGAGCTCGATGCCGTCGGTGCCGCCGTTGTAGGCGCTCAGCGACTTCACCTTGCTGGTGAAGTTCTTCGAGGAGGCCTCGCTGAGCATGATGCGCAGCTGCTCCATGCCGCCGGCGCCGTTGGCCGCCTTGGCCGGGACGATGAAGGGCTCGCCGCCGGAGGCCCAGATGGTGCCGAACGGCATCTTGTCGGAGCCGTCGATGCCGGGCGGGGCGGAGACGCTGAGCTGGAAGTCGCCGGGGATGACGTTGGCCGACTCGTTCTCCACCCAGGAGCCGTTCGGGAGGAACAGGGCGTCGCCCTTGGCCCAGGCGGTCTGCGACTGGATGTGGTCCAGGCCCGGGGTCCCCTTGAGGATGTAGCCCTTCCTGTAGAGCTCGTACCAGGCCTCGAAGACCGTCTTGACCGCCGGGTGCTTCCAGGCGTTCGGCTCCAGGTTGTCGATGGCGTTCAGCACCTCGACGCCGCCGACCTTGGCGATCATCGGGGACATCGCGAAGGGGATGTAGTACGGGTGCTTGCCCGCGTACGTCCAGCCGGCCATGCCCTTCTGCTTGGCCTTCTCGCAGACCGCGAGCATCTCGTCCCAGGTCTTGGGGTACTCCGCGTCGAGGGAGTCCAGGGCCTTCTGCGAGTACCAGTTGCCGTACACCGTGTAGGCGTAGTACAGGATCCAGATCGGGTCACCGTCGAACTGGCCCATCTCCACGATGCCGGGCCGCAGCGTGTCGCGGACCTTCTTGTTCGGGTCGTCGTAGGACGGGGCGTCCAGCAGCGGGGTGAGGTCGGCGAGCTGCTTCTTGCCGACCAGGACGCCCATGTCCATCTGCTCGGCACCGGAGTTGTCGACGAGGTCCGGCGGATTGCCGCCGTTGAAGCGCGGCTGCAGGGTGGACTGGATCTTCTGGGTGGCGGCGAACTTCACCGTGGCCTCCGGGAAGGCCTTCTCGTACAGCTTCACGGCGTCCTCGGCGTACTCCTTGCCGAAGCCTCCGTCGAAGAGGACGAATTCCATCTGGGCGCTCTCGTTGACCGCGAGCGGGTTCTCGGCGGACTTCTTGCCCGCCTCGGCCTTCTCCTGGTCGTCCCCGCCGCCGCTGGCGCAGGCGGAGAGGAAGCTCATGGTCGGTACGGAGACCAGGCCGAGCGCGGCGGACCGCTTGATCAGATCGCGGCGGCCGACGCCCTTGCCGTCGTACTCGGCGGAAGTGGATCCCATGCTCAAGTCCTCGCCTTCTCCAGGACTCAGGCGGTGAACCGGATCCTCCCCGGCACCGCGATCGGGTCACGCTGGGTCGTGCAGGAAGTGCGGGTACTGCCGTGCGGGTACTGCCGTGTGTCCATTGCCGTGCGCTTGTGCCGTGCGGGCGCTGCGTGCGCGTACTGCCGTGCGGGTGCTGCGGGCCGTGCGGGTGCTGCGTGCGGGGCCTCCATGCGGGCACTGCTGTCGAACACCGCTGTTCGGGCGCTCTGGCGGTTCCTTTCGCGTGTTCCCCCCGGATCCCCCGATGGCCGACAGGTATAGTCCACTTCCCGCCAGTGGAGCAAGATCGAATGCAAGGTTGGCGGTACGTCTTTTCCGAGTTGAGACCTCCCGGAAATATGAGTGGCCTGTGCGCCACTTGCCGGAAGAATCCGCGGCATAAGCCCCGAACGCCACATCCAACACCCTTGACATCACATGCCACTTGACCCCTACTGGTCCTTGCCCAGTTGAGTTGACAACGTTGTCCCCAGCGCAGGGAGGGTGGCCAGAGCATGCAGTACAGAGTTCGGCACAGATGGGGTCCGGCGGTCGTGGTGACGACCGCCTTCGCTTTGGCGGTGGGTTCACAGGGGGCGGCGGTCGCGCTGCCCACCGCGCCCGCCAAGGCCGACCGGGAGTTCGCGTCCTCGTTCGAGTCGGACGACCCGGTTCCGGACTGGCTCAGCACGGTGGACACCGACCCGGACGGCAACAAGCGGTCCGCGGGCCTGGACGGCGGCTACAGCACCGGCATACCGGGCAACGTCACCGAGGACGTCACCGGCGTGCGGGCCAGCGCCGAGAACACGGGCGGCGGCGAGGTGAAGGAGAACCTCGTCGACGGTGAACCGGGCACCAAGTGGCTGACCTTCGCGCCGACCGGCTGGGTCGAGTTCGACCTGGACGAACCGGCGAAGATCGCCAAGTACGCGCTCACCTCGGCCAACGACCACGCCGAACGCGACCCCGTGGACTGGACGCTGAAGGGCTCCGCGGACGGCGAGACCTGGCAGACGCTGGACACCCGCTCCGGGGAGTCCTTCGGACAGCGCTTCCAGACGAAGACGTACGAGCTCGCCGAGGCCGCCGAGTTCCAGCACTTCCGGCTGGAGGTCACCAGGAACAACGGGGCGGGCGACGCGCTCCAGCTCGCCGACGTACAACTGGCCACCGCCGCCACCGACACGCCCGTTCCCGAGGACATGCTCTCCCTCGTCGACCGCGGCCCGAGCGGCTCGCCGACGGCGAAGGCGGGCGCCGGCTTCACCGGGAAGCGGGCCCTCAAGTACGCCGGCCGGCACACCGCGGACGGCCGGGCGTACTCGTACAACAAGGTCTTCGACGTCAATGTGAAGGTCGAACGCCGCACGGAACTCTCCTACAAGATCTTCCCGTCGATGGCGGACGGCGACCTCGACTACGACGCCACGAACGTCGCGGTCGACCTCGCCTTCACCGACGGCAGCTACCTGAGCGACCTCGAGGCGACGGACCAGCACGGCTTCCCGCTCACCCCGCGCGGCCAGGGCGACGCCAAGGTGCTGTACGTCAACCAGTGGAACAGCGTGAAGTCGGGGATCGGGTCGGTCGCGGCCGGCAAGACCGTCGACCGCATCCTGGTGGCGTACGACTCCCCGAAGGGCCCGGCGAAGTTCCGCGGCTGGCTGGACGACGTGGCCATCGAGCGCGTCAAGCCCGAGCGGCCCAAGGCGCACCTCTCCGACTACGCGCTGACCACCCGCGGCACCAACTCCAGCGGCAGCTTCTCCCGCGGCAACAACTTCCCCGCGACCGCCGTGCCGCACGGCTTCAACTTCTGGACGCCGGTGACCAACGCCGGCGTGCTGAACTGGCTGTACGACTACGCGCGCGGAAACAACGAGGACAACCTGCCCACCCTCCAGGCGTTCGGCGCGAGCCACGAGCCGAGCCCCTGGATGGGCGACCGGCAGACCTTCCAGGTGATGCCGTCCGCCGCCTCCGGCACCCCGGACACCGGCCGGGAGGAGCGCGAGCTGGCCTTCCGCCACGAGAACGAGACCGCCCGGCCGTACTACTACGGAGTGCGGTTCGAGAACGGCCTGAAGGCCGAGATGGCGCCGACCGACCACGCGGCGATGATGCGCTTCACCTACCCCGGTGACGACGCGAGCGTGATCTTCGACAACGTCGAGGACAAGGCCGGCCTGACCCTGGACAAGGAGAACGGCACCTTCTCCGGCTACTCGGACGTCAAGTCCGACGGGTCCGCGGGCGCCACCCGGCTCTTCGTCCACGGCGAGTTCGACAGCAGGGTCACCGGCGGCGGCTCCAGCGGCGTCAAGGGCCACCTGCGCTTCGACGCGGGCCGGGACCGCACCGTGACGCTGCGCATCGCGACCTCGCTGATCAGCGTCGACCAGGCGAAGGACAACCTGCGCCAGGAGATCCCGGAGCGCACCTCCTTCGACAAGGTCAAGCGCGACGCCCAGAAGCAGTGGGACCGCATCCTCGGCAAGGTGAAGGTCGAGGGCGCCACGCAGGACCAGCTGACCACGCTGTACTCCAGCCTCTACCGGCTGTACCTGTACCCGAACGCGGGCCACGAGAAGGTCGACGGGACGTACAAGTACGCCTCCCCGTTCTCGAAGGCGGTCCAGGAGGACACCCCGACGCACACCGGCGCCAAGATCGTCGACGGCAAGGTGTACGTCAACAACGGCTTCTGGGACACCTACCGGACGACCTGGCCCGCGTACTCGTTCCTCACCCCGTCCAAGGCCGGTGAGCTGGTCGACGGCTTCGTGCAGCACTACAAGGACGGCGGCTGGACCTCCCGCTGGTCCTCCCCCGGCTACGCGGACCTGATGACCGGCACCTCCTCGGACGTGGCGTTCGCCGACGCGTACGTCAAGGGAGTCGACGACTTCGACGTGAAGGCGGCGTACGACGCGGCCGTCAAGAACGCCACCACCGTGCCCCCGTCCTCGGGCGTGGGCCGCAAGGGCATGGAGACCTCGCCGTTCCTCGGCTACACGAGCACGGCGACGCACGAGGGCATGTCGTGGGCGCTGGAGGGCTACCTCAACGACTACGGCATCGCGAAGATGGGCGAGAAACTCTACGCGGAGACCGGCGAGAAGCGGTACCAGGAGGAGTCGGCGTACTTCCTGAACCGCGCCCAGGACTACGTCAACATGTTCGACGCGAAGGCCGGCTTCTTCCAGGGCAAGGACCTCGCGGGCAACTGGCGCGTCGACTCCGAGAAGTACGACCCCCGCGTGTGGGGGTACGACTACACGGAGACCAACGGCTGGGGCTACGCCTTCACCGCCCCGCAGGACAGCCGCGGACTCGCCAACCTGTACGGCGGCCGCAAGGGCCTCGGTGACAAGCTCGACGAGTACCTCTCCACCCCGGAGACGGCCTCCCCGGAGTTCAAGGGCTCCTACGGCGGTGTCATCCACGAGATGACCGAGGCGCGGGACGTCCGCATGGGCATGTACGGGCACTCCAACCAGGTCGCCCACCACGCCCTGTACATGTACGACGCGGCCGGGCAGCCCCACAAGACGCAGAAGAACGTCCGAGAGGTGCTCTCCCGCCTGTACACCGGCAGCGACATCGGCCAGGGCTACCACGGTGACGAGGACAACGGCGAGCAGTCGGCCTGGTTCCTCTTCTCCGCGCTCGGCTTCTACCCGCTGGTGATGGGCAGCGGCGAGTACGCCATCGGCTCCCCTCTGTTCACCAAGGCGACCGTCGAGCTGGAGAACGGCCGCAAGCTGGTCGTCAAGGCGCCCAAGAACAGCACGGAGAACGTCTACGTGCAGGGCCTGAAGGTCAACGGCAAGCGCTGGAACTCGACTTCGCTCCCCCACTCGCTGATCGCGAAGGGCGGTGTCCTGGAGTTCGACATGGGCCCGCGGCCGTCGAAGTGGGGCACCGGTAAGAACGCGGCGCCGGTGTCGATCACGAAGGACGACGAGGTGCCGGCCCCGCGTGCGGACGCGATCGAGGCCGAGGGCGCCCTGTTCGACGACACGTCGGCGACGGACGCGGCCGTGACGTCGGTGGACCTGCCGGTGCCGGAGAAGGGCGCCGAGGCCCTCCAGTACACGCTGACGTCGTCGGCGGACCGGGCGAAGGCCCCGACCGGCTGGAAGCTCCAGGGCTCGGCCGACGGCACGACCTGGAAGACGCTGGACCGGCGCTCCGGCGAGTCCTTCGCCTGGGACCGGCAGACCCGGGCGTTCTCGGTGACGTCGCCGGGCACGTACGCGCACTACCGGCTGGTCCTGGACGGCGAGCACACGCTGGCGGAGGTGGAACTGCTGGCGTGAGCGGATGAGAAACGGGAGTGGCGGGTCCGGGCTTGCGGCCAGGACCCGCCACTCCCGTGTGCCGTCCCGTTCCCCACAGGTGACGGATGCCACCCTGCCCCGAGGCACCGGTGGTCACGCAACTCGCCCCGCGCCGGAACGCGCGCGGGGCCGCACCCCCGTCGCCGGGGATGCGGCCCTGAACCGCTGTGCCGTACCGCCTACTTGGTGATCAGGCTGCGCAGCACGTACTGCAGGATGCCGCCGTTGCGGTAGTAGTCCGCCTCACCGGGGGTGTCGATGCGGACGACCGCGTCGAACTCGACACCGGTGTCGGTGGTGACCTTCACCGTGCGCGGGGTCGTGCCGTCGTTCAGCTCGGTCACGCCGGTGACGGAGAAGGACTCCTCGCCCGTCAGACCGAGGGACTCGGCGTTGCGGCCCTCCGGGAACTGCAGCGGCAGGACGCCCATGCCGATGAGGTTCGAGCGGTGGATGCGCTCGTACGACTCGGCGATGACGGCCTTGACGCCGAGGAGCGCGGTGCCCTTGGCGGCCCAGTCGCGGGACGAGCCGGAGCCGTACTCCTTGCCGGCCAGGACGACGAGCGGAATGTTCTGCTCGATGTAGTTGCGGGAGGCGTCGTAGATGAACGACACCGGACCGCCGTCCTGGGTGAAGTCGCGGGTGTAGCCGCCCTCGGTGCCCGGCGCGATCTGGTTGCGCAGGCGGATGTTGGCGAACGTACCGCGGATCATGATCTCGTGGTTGCCGCGGCGCGAGCCGTAGCTGTTGAAGTCGCGGCGCTCGACGCCGTGCTCCGTGAGGTACTTGCCGGCCGGGGTGTCGGCCTTGATGGCACCGGCCGGGGAGATGTGGTCGGTGGTGACCGAGTCGCCCAGCTTGGCGAGCACGCGGGCGCCGGTGATGTCCTCGACCGGGGCCGGCTCCATGCCCATGCCCTCGAAGTACGGGGGCTTGCGGACGTAGGTGGACTCGGCGTCCCACTCGAAGGTGTCGCCGGTCGGGATCGGCAGCGCCTGCCACTGGGCGTCGCCCGCGAAGACGTCGCTGTAGGACTTGGAGAACATGTCCTCGCCGATGGCGTTGGCGACGACGTCGTTGACCTCGGCCTCGGAGGGCCAGATGTCCTTCAGGAAGACCGGGTTGCCGTCCTGGTCGGTGCCCAGGGCCTCCTTGGTGATGTCCACCTTCATGGAGCCCGCGAGGGCGTAGGCGACGACCAGCGGCGGCGACGCCAGGTAGTTCATCTTGACGTCGGGGTTGATCCGGCCCTCGAAGTTCCGGTTGCCGGAGAGGACCGAGGTGACGGCGAGGTCGTGGTCGTTGACGGCCTTGGAGACCTCGTCCGGCAGCGGGCCGGAGTTGCCGATGCAGGTGGTGCAGCCGTAGCCGACGAGGTTGAAGCCGACCTTGTCGAGGTACGGGGTCAGGCCCGCCTTCTCGAAGTAGTCGGTGACGACCTTGGAGCCCGGGGCGAGGGTGGTCTTGACCCACGGCTTGCGGGTCAGGCCCTTCTCGACCGCCTTCTTGGCCACCAGGGCGGCGGCGACCATGACGTACGGGTTGGAGGTGTTGGTGCAGGAGGTGATGGCCGCGACCGTCACCGCACCGTGGTCCAGCTCGTAGGTCGTGCCGTCGGGGGCGGTGACCGGGACCGGGTTGGACGGCACGCCGTTGGAGACGGCGGGGGCGTCGGAGGCCGGGAAGGACTCCTGGCCCGCCTCGTCCACGCTGTCGACGTAGTTGCGCACGTCCTGCTTGAACTGCTCGGCGGCGTTGGCGAGGACGATGCGGTCCTGCGGGCGCTTCGGGCCGGCGATGGATGGCACGACCGTCGCCAGGTCGAGCTCCAGCTTCTCGGAGAAGTCCGGCTCGGCCTTCGGGTCCAGCCAGAGGCCCTGCTGCTTGGCGTACGCCTCGACGAGGGCGACCTGCTGGTCGCTGCGGCCGGTCAGGCGCATGTAGTTCAGCGTCTCGTCGTCGATCGGGAAGATCGCGGCGGTGGAGCCGAACTCCGGCGACATGTTGCCGATGGTGGCGCGGTTGGCGAGGCTCGTGGCCGCCACACCCTCGCCGTAGAACTCGACGAACTTGCCGACGACACCGTGCTTGCGCAGCATCTCGGTGATGGTGAGCACCAGGTCGGTGGCGGTGGTGCCGGGGGTGAGCTCGCCGGTCAGCTTGAAGCCGACGACGCGCGGGATCAGCATGGAGACCGGCTGGCCGAGCATCGCGGCCTCGGCCTCGATGCCGCCGACGCCCCAGCCGAGGACGCCGAGGCCGTTGACCATGGTGGTGTGCGAGTCGGTGCCGACCAGGGTGTCGGGGTAGGCCTTGCCGTCACGGGTCATGACGACGCGGGCCAGGTGCTCGATGTTCACCTGGTGGACGATGCCGGTGCCCGGCGGGACGACCTTGAAGTCGTCGAAGGCGGTCTGGCCCCAGCGCAGGAACTGGTAGCGCTCGCGGTTGCGGCCGTACTCCAGGTCGACGTTCTGCTTGAAGGCGTCGGGGGTGCCGAACTTGTCGGCGATGACGGAGTGGTCGATGACCATCTCGGCCGGGGAGAGCGGGTTGATCTTGTTCGGGTCGCCGCCCAGCGCCTTGACGGCCTCACGCATGGTGGCGAGGTCGACCACGCAGGGCACGCCGGTGAAGTCCTGCATGATCACGCGGGCCGGCGTGAACTGGATCTCCTGCGACGGCTGGGCCTGCGAGTCCCAGCCGCCGAGGGCGCGGATGTGGTCGGCGGTGATGTTCGCGCCGTCCTCGGTGCGGAGCAGGTTCTCCAGCAGCACCTTCAGGCTGTAGGGAAGGCGCGCGGAGCCCTCGACCTTGTCCAGCCGGAAGATCTCGTACGACTCGTCGCCCACCTGCAGTGTGCTGCGGGCGTCGAAGCTGTTCGCCGACACGACAGTCTCCTTCATTTATGTGCGCGTACCACCGCATCCTGCCGCCACGCCGCCCTGGCCGATCCGCTAAGGTAAGGCTAAGTTAGGTAACCCTTACCAGGGTGGCGGCTGCGGTGCGCCTCGGCAGATATCTCGATGTCGAGATAACTCTAGTACATGGGGGCGGCCTGGTCATGCCCGGGCGCGGTGTGGCGTGCACCCCACCCCGAGTGACCCGTGCGGCCATCACTACGCCGAACGGGGGTATCCGACTCGCACCGGCACCACCCGGCACGACTCGGAAGGAGGCGCGATGCCCCTCACGTTCCGCAAGAGCTTCCGGATCCTCCCCGGAGTACGCCTGAACATCAACAAACATTCCTGGTCCGTCACGACCGGCGGCGGGAAAGGCCCACGCCACACCCGTAGCAGCACGGGACGCCGTACGACATCGTGGGATATGCCCGGACCTTTCGGATGGCGGCGCACCCGCTCGACCAGGCATCATTGAAGCGGCGTTGACGGCACGTCACCCGAGCGGACCCCCCGAGAGGCGCCATCTCATATCTGAGATAGCCTCAACCTCATGGCAGACGACTACCTCGTACGCATCGGCAAGCTCATCCGTGACGCCCGGCAGCACCGTGGCTGGACACAGTCGCAGCTTGCGGAGGCGCTCGGCACCAGTCAGAGCGCCGTCAACCGCATCGAGCGCGGCAACCAGAACATCAGCCTTGAGATGATCGCCCGCATCGGCGAAGCGCTGGACAGCGAAATCGTCTCTCTCGGCTACTCGGGCCCGATGCACCTGCGTGTGGTCGGCGGCCGGCGCCTCTCCGGCGCCATCGACGTCAAGACCAGCAAGAACGCCTGCGTGGCCCTGCTGTGCGCCTCGCTGCTCAACAAGGGGCGCACGGTGCTCCGCCGGGTCGCCCGCATCGAGGAGGTCTACCGCCTCCTGGAGGTGCTGAACTCCATCGGCGTACGCACCCGCTGGATCAACGACGGCACCGACCTGGAACTGGTGCCGCCGGCCGAGCTGGACATGGAGGCCATCGACGCCGAGGCGGCCGTCCGCACCCGCTCGATCATCATGTTCCTCGGCCCGCTGCTGCACCGCATGGACCACTTCCGGCTGCCCTACGCCGGCGGCTGCGACCTCGGCACCCGGACCATCGAGCCGCACATGATCGCGCTGCGCCGGTTCGGCCTGGACGTCGCCGCGACCGAGGGCCACTACCACGCGGTGGTCGACCGCCAGGTGCGCCCGGACCGCCCGATCGTGCTGACCGAGCGGGGCGACACGGTCACCGAGAACGCGCTCCTCGCCGCCGCCCGCCACGACGGCGTCACCGTCATCCGCAACGCCTCCTCCAACTACATGGTCCAGGACCTCTGCTTCTTCCTGGAGGCTCTGGGCGTACGGGTCGAGGGCATCGGCACCACCACCCTCACCGTGCACGGCCTGCCGGTCATCGACGCCGACGTGGACTACTCCCCCTCCGAGGACCCGGTCGAGGCGATGAGCCTGCTCGCCGCCGCCGTGGTCACCGAGTCGGAGCTGACGGTCCGCCGCGTCCCCATCGAGTTCCTGGAGATCGAGCTGGCGGTCCTGGAGGAGATGGGCCTCGACCACGACCGCACCCCGGAGTACTTCGCGGACAACGGTCGCACCCGCCTGGTGGACCTGACCGTCCGGCCGTCGAAGCTGGAGGCGCCGATCGACAAGATCCACCCGATGCCCTTCCCGGGCCTGAACATCGACAACGTCCCCTTCTTCGCGGCGATCGCGGCCTCCGCGCAGGGCCAGACCCTCATCCACGACTGGGTCTACGACAACCGCGCCATCTACCTCACCGACCTGAACCGCCTCGGCGGCCGACTCCAGCTCCTCGACCCCCACCGCGTCCTGGTCGAGGGCCCCACCCGCTGGCGCGCCGCCGAGATGATGTGCCCGCCGGCCCTGCGCCCCGCCGTGGTGGTCCTGCTGGCGATGATGGCGGCGGAGGGCACGTCGGTGCTGCGCAACGTGTACGTCATCAACCGGGGTTACGAGGACCTGGCCGAGCGGCTGAACTCGATCGGGGCGCAGATCGAGATCTTCCGGGACATCTGAGAGCCTTCAGAAACAACGCCACTAAACCCCTCCTGACCTGCGTGTATGTAAGCCAGGAGGGGTTCTGCTTCGCCTGTGGGACTTCTCAGGGACTTTTGGGCCGAGGCCGAGAGGCCGAGAGATGTCGGCCTCAGGGGCTGAAGGACGGATTGCCCGGCACTCCACGTAATGGGTCACCGGCAGGACGTCGGCCTGAGCGAGTCATAGAAAAGCACAGTTCAGGGCAGGTGTCGGCTCCCTGCCCCTGTCACGCCCAGAGCCCGTCCCGCTCCCTGCGGACGCAAGCTTCGCAACCTCGCCATCGGCCTGCTCAAAACCCTCGGAGCCGCCAACGTCACCAAAACCACCCGCGCAACCCGAGACCAGCCCGAACGAGCCCTCCCACTCCTGGGTACCACCGACAACCCCGACGCTCAGGAAACTTGATCAAGCCCTGCCGCGCGCCGCAGCCGAGGGGGCATCTGCGCGTCCAAGGCGTCGGCGTGTGCGGCCGCGACCTCGGGCACCGAAACCTCCCGGTCCTCGCGGACATGGCCTACATCGGTGCAGACGACTGGGTCACCACGGCGAAGCTTCGCCCGCCTGAAGTCCTGGCGCCGTCTTCCTGCTGCTCGACGAGCCGACGTCCCACCTGGACGCCGTCAACGAAGCCGCGCTCACCGCCGCGATACGGGACGTGGCGCAGGAGTGCGCCGTCCTGGTGATCGCGCACCGGCTGTCCACGGCCCAGCACGCGGACCGGATCGTCGTGATGGACGAGGGCAGAGCCGTCGTCTGCGGACGTCACGAGGAACTTTTCACCAGCAGTCCCACCTACCGCGAACTGGCCGCCGGCCAGATGCTCCGCCCGGCCGACACCCGGACCTCCCCGGTGACGACCGTGAATCCGCACCCGCACCACCCGCTGTGAGCCGGCGGCCGGACACGAGACCGAGAGCGCCTCGGCCTGTCGTGTGATGTCCAGGAAGGTGCGGGACCGGCCGCGCACGCGGCGGCCCGCCGGGCCGCCGCGGCCAAGGCACCACACCACCCGGGAGACCGCGTCCGGGGGTCTACTCGCGCAGTCGCAGCAGGTCGCCGAATCCCATGCGGTGGACGAAGCTCTCCCGGACGAGGTCGGAGAAGGCCATGACGTGGTCGACACCGGCTTCGGTGAAGTCGACGACGGTACGGAAGGGTTTGTGCCCGCGGGGCAGGGCGAGCACCCGCGCGATCTCGTCGGCGACACGTTGAGGATCCGGGTCAAGGCCGGGCCGGACCAGACTTGCCGTGGCGTCCTCGTTGCGGGCGACCATCGGGTCGAGGGCGGAATAGGCGGATGCGACCGTGGCGTCGGATGCGCGGCTCGCACGGGGGAAATGAGAGGTTCCCCGCGTGATGGCACCGGGCATGACGATGCTGGTCTCGATGCCGAACGGGGCCACCTCGTAGGAGGTCGCCACGGCCAGCGTGTCGAAGGCTGCCTTGGAGGCCGCATAGGGACCGAGGAACGGCGGCGTGGAGACGATGATGGTGCTGCCCACGTACAGCAGCGTGCCGGAGCCCTGTTCACGCAGGTGGGGCAAGGCGGCGCGGTTGACGCGGTGGGCGCCGACCGCGTTGATGTCGAGGAGGTGGGTCAGGTCGTCGTCGGTGAACGCCTCGGCGTAGCCGACGCAGAGATGACCGGCGTTGTTGACGACGACATCGAGGTGGCCCGCACGGTCGACCACGGTACGCACCGCGGCGTCGGCCGATTCCTGGGAGGACACGTCGAGTGGCACCGCCACGAGGTCGAGGTTCTCGGCGGCCGCGATCCTCGCCATCTCAGCAGCAGTGGCCGCGCCGTCCTCGCTGGTGAGGGAACGCATGCCGGCGTAGACACGGTGACCCTGCCGGGCGAGGGTGAGTGAGGTCAGGCGGCCGATACCGGTACTGGAACCGGTGATGAGGACGACGGACATCACGCGGCCCCGCCGTTGGCGTACAGCACCTGGCCGTTCACCCAGCGCCCCGGACCCGCGACGAACGCCGTGACCTCGGCGATGTCCGCGGGCGTGCCCAGACGCTCCATCGGGTTGAGACTCGCGATGTGCTGAACGACCTGCTCGCTCTTGCCCTCGAAGAACAGGGGTGTGGCAGTGGGTCCCGGCGCGACGGCGTTGACAGTGATGTCACGGCCGCGCAGTTCCCGGGCGAGGATCAGGGTCATTGCCTCGACGGCACCCTTGGACGCCGCGTAGGGGCCGTAGTTCGGCATCTGCAGCCGCGTCACGGAAGTGGAGAAGTTGATGATCGCCCCACCGGAGCGGACCTGTCGGGCGGCGAGCTGGTTGACGACGAACGTGCCGCGGACGTTCGTCCGCTGGATGCGGTCGAAGGTGTCCAGGTCCATCTGCGTGATCGGGGCGAGCGGCATGATGCCGGCCGTGTGCGCGACGACGTCGACACCGCCGAAGATGTCGGTGGCGTGGTCGAACAGTGCCGCCATCGCCTCCGGGTCGGCGACGTCACCTCCGAAGACTGTGGCTCGACCACCCAGGGCGGCGACAGCCTCCGCAGCCTCCCGCGCCTTCGCCTCGTTCGAGCTGTAGTGCACGACCACGGAGACCTTGTCCTTCGCCAGGCGTTCGACGACGGCTCTGCCGATACCCCCCGAGCCGCCGGTCACGACGGCGACGCGTGAAGAGGTCTGAGTTGCGGACATGAGGACTCCTAGTTATGTGGACTTCCTGTACATATAACGGTAGCCGAATAAAGACACCCCGTCCACTAAGCTGAGCACCGCTGGCACAGCGGAAGGAGTGACCCCATGACGGACGAGCCGTTGAGTGCATCCCCACCTCGTCGTGGACGTGGGCGACGACCGGCGGCCGAAGTGCGGGCGGGGGTGCTGCGGGCAGCCGCCGCCCTGCTGCTGAACGAGGGGATCAAGGCCGTCACCTTCGACCGGGTCGCCAAGGCGGCCGGGTCCAGCAAGATGACCCTGTACAAATGGTGGCCGTCCGCCGGAGCGCTCGCGGCAGAGGCGTTCTTCGCGCACAGCGAGCACCAGCTGGAGTTCCCGGACACCGGCGACATCAGGGCCGACCTGACCTCCCAGCTCCGCGCTTTCGTCCGGCTGATCACGCACGCCGACACGGGGACGGCCATCGCGGGGCTGATCGGGGTGGCGCAGACCGACCCGGAGCTGTCCGCGGCGTTCTCCCAGCACTACTCCGCACCACGCCGGGCCCTGGCGCTCACCGTGTTCGAGAGGGCCCGCGACCGCGGGCAGCTCCGCGGTGACATCGATCTCGGCATCCTCGTGGACCAGCTGTGGGGCGCCTGCTACAACCGTCTGCTCATCCCCGACGCACCCCTGAACGAGGACTACGCCATCGCCCTCGTGAACAACGTCCTGGATGGCGCCTCGACGACGTAAGGACTGAAACCTGGTCGCCGGAGCGGCGGAAGCGGCACCCCGTCGACGGGGTGGGCCTTGCCGTGTCTGTCGCAGTGCGCGACGAGTTCGACGCGGTGCCGCATCTCCGTGGTCGGCGGGGTGGGGCGGCTTGGATGCGCTGCCACGTGGAGGCGGCGCTCGTCCCGAGACGGCGGAGACGGCGGTGCGCGTCACCCCGCGAAGGTGACTGTCCGAGGGTGACTCCTTCAACCCCCCTTCGTGCGCGGTGAGTTCGAAGCCGCGATCGGCCACGTCGAAGTTTCTCTCTTGTGGACCGCTTGTACATTTCTGTGTATCGTCTCAAGTGGATGCGGCGTCCATATCTTGTGGAGGGGGTGAACCCTGCCCGGCCGGAAGGCCGGCCGCCGAGCAGCACCTTTCTCGGTCACATGGCGACCGGTTGTACCCCCACGCGACGCGCTGATGCCTTGCCGTGCCGAGGAACGCAGATCCTGCCGTAATCATCCCCGCGAGGAGAGACACACCATGTCCGATCCTGACGACCTTTCAGGTGATGAGCACAGTCGCCGGAGTGTGCTCAAGGCCGGCGCCGTCGGCGCCGCCGTGGCCACGGCGGGCGGCGTAGCGCCGCTCGCGTTTGGTTCTTCGACCGCCGCCGGTGCGGAAGGCGCGCTGTCGTCCCCGGTTCCGACGGCCGAAGTGACCCTTCGCGTCAACGGCAGGGAGCGGCGTGTCACGGTGGAATCCCGCGTCACCTTGTTGGACACCCTGCGTGAGCGCCTGGGTGTGACGGGCCCGAAGAAGGGCTGCGACCGCGGTGAGTGCGGCGCCTGCACCGTTCTGGTCGAGGGCCGGCGGATCAAGTCCTGCATGACGCTTGCCGTCATGGAGGACGGCCGTGAGATCACCACGGTCGAAGGCTTGGCCCGCGGCGACGAACTGCACCCCGTGCAGGCGGCGTTCATCCAGCGGGATGCCTTCCAGTGCGGGTTCTGCACATCGGGGCAGATCATGTCCGCCGTCGCCTGCATCGAGGAGGGCCATGCCGGGTCCGACGCCGAGATCCGGGAGTGGATGAGCGGCAACCTGTGCCGGTGCGGCTGCTATCCGAACATCGTCGAAGCGGTACGCGACGCCGCGAAGGGGAACAAGCGGTGAAACTCTTCGACTACGCGCGTTCGGCGCGTGCGGCCGACGCCGTGCGCCTGGTTGCGGGCCACCCCGGTGGCGCGTTCATCGGGGGCGGGACCGAGCTGACGAATCTGATGAAGGACGGCGTCCTCGCTCCCGACCTCGTCGTGGACGTGAGCACGCTGGCGCTGGCGGACGTCGGCATGAGGCGAGGCCGACTGCACATCGGTGCCACGGCCCGGATGAGTGATGTCGCGGACCACCCGGTGGTCCGCGAACAGTTCCCGGTCCTGTCCGAAGCACTGCTGGCCTCCGCCTCCCCGCAGGTCCGCAACAGGGCCACGATCGGCGGGAACCTCATGCAGCGGACCCGGTGCTGGTACTACCGGGACATCGGCAGCCCCTGCAACAAACGTGAACCCGGCAGCGGATGCCCGGCCATCGAAGGGCAGAACCGCTGGCACGCGATCCACGGAGGCAGTGATCACTGCATCGCCGTCCATCCGTCCGATCTGGCCGTCGCGCTGACCGCTCTCGACGCGACGGTACTCACCCTCGGACCGGACGGGCGCCGGTCCATCCCCGTCGAGGACTTCTACCGCCTGCCCGGTACGGCCCCCGACAGGGAGACGGCGCTGCGGCACGGCGAACTCATCACCGGTGTCGACATCCCCGAAGGCGGACCGGCGGCAGGCTCGCGCTACCTGAAGTTGCGCGACCGGGCCTCGTTCGAGTTCGCCGTAGTCTCCGTGGCGGCTGCCCTGACCCGAAGGGGAGGGGTCGTCACCGACGTGCGGCTCGCCTTCGGCGGCATCGCCACCAGGCCGTGGCGCTCAAGGGGCGCCGAGGCGGCCCTGAGCGGCCGCCCGCTGACCCGAGCCACCATCACGGCAGCCGGCAAGGCCCTGGTCGAACACGCTCAGCCGCGTGAACACAACGCGTTCAAGGTCGAGTTGGTGCAACGCGCCCTCACCGACATCCTCGAGGACCTCGGAGGTCGCGCATGAGTCCGATCGTCGGAAGCCCCGTGGCCAGGACCGACGGACGCGCCAAGGTCACGGGTGCGGCCACCTACACCGCGGACGTCCAGGTCCGCGGAGCCCTGTACGGCCACCTCGTCCTCAGCACCGTCGCCAACGGACGAGTCACCCGCATCAGCACCCAGGACGCCGAGCGTTCGCCCGGTGTGGTCGCCGTCTTCACCCACGAGAACATGCCCCGCCTGACCGTTCCCACCTCGCAGCTCGCGGCCTACTGGAAGCGCACCGTCCCCCTGCAGAACGCGGACATCCACCACAGCGGCCAGCCCGTGGCCTATGTGGTGGCAGACACTCTGGAGCAGGCTCAGCACGCGGCGTCGCTCGTCAGCGTCTCCTACGACACCCGCACGCCCCGGGCCAGCCTCGCCGACGCCATGGACGAGGCGTACGTACCCCCGCCGGGCCTGGAAGGTCCCAACGAGGTCATCCGCGGCGACGTCGAGGCGGGGCTGGCGCAGGCGGACGTCCGCATCGACGTCGGCTACACCACCCCCATGCACCACCACAACGCCCTGGAGCCGTCTGCGACCACGGCCGTCTGGGACGGCGACCTGCTGACGGTGTACGAAACCGCGCAGGGCATCGGCGCCACCCGTCTCAGCCTCTCCGAAGCGCTCGGTGACCTGCCTGTGGAGAACGTCCGTGTGCTGTCCCCGTTCCTGGGCGGAGGCTTCGGCGCGAAGGGCCCGGTGTGGCCGCACACCCTGTTCACCGCCGCCGTCTCCCGCCGTCTGAAGCGTCCGGTCAAGCTGGTGCTCTCCCGCGCCCAGGCGTACACCTCCAACGGTCACCGCCCCGAGTCCCACCAGCGGTTCAGGATCGGAGCCAAGCGCGACGGCACGCTCACCGCGATCGACCACGTCACCACATCCCAGGTCAGCCGTACCGAGGACCTGCTGTTCAACACCAGCGAACCCACGCGCATGCTGTACGCCTGTCCCCACGTCCACGTGGCCCACAGGGCCGTGAAGCTGCACCTGCCCGCTCCGAGCAACATGAGGTCACCGGAGGTCGTGGCCTCCCACGGTCTGGAGACGGCTCTCGACGAGCTGAGCTACGAACTGGGCATGGACCCCATCGAGCTTCGACTGCGCAATCACACCTCTGTCAATCCTGACAACGGAGCCGCCTTCGGCAGTAAGCACCTGCGGGAGTGCTACCGCCGCGGAGCGGACGGATTCGGCTGGAGCAAGCGCGATCCGCGGCCCGGGTCGATGCGTGACGGGGACACCCTGGTCGGCTGGGGCATGGCGTCCGCGGCGCACACGGCCGGCGGAAGGCCGGGAGCGGGCGCGCGTGTCGTGATCTCCGCCGACGGGAGAGCAGCGGTCCAGGTCGCCACCCACGACATCGGCACCGGTACGTACACGGTGATGTCGCAAGTGGCCGCGGACAGCCTGGGAGTCGAGTTCGACGACGTGGACTTCGAACTCGGCGACACCGATTTCCCGTACGCGTTCGTCTCCGCCGCGTCGGCCACCGTCCCCGGCGTGGGGGCCGCGGTCAATCGCGCATGCACCACCGCGCGCCGGACCGTGATCGACATCGCTGTCGCGGACACACGCTCTCCCCTCCACCGCGTCCCGGCCGACCGGATCACGGTCGAGAGCGGTGTCCTGTACGACACCGAACGGCCCAGGCGCCGCGACACCGTCCGTGCGGTCGTCACCCGGCACGGCCGGCCGGTGGAGGCGACCACCAGCCCCGTCGCCACTCCCCCCGGTTACTCCACGGGGGCCGTTTTCGCGGAAGTACGGGTCGACCCCGGGCTCGGACAGGTCCGCGTCACCCGCATGCACGGGGTGTTCGACGCCGGCCGCATCCTCAACCGCAGGACACTGCGCAGCCAGGCGATCGGCGGGGCGGTCTGGGCCGTCGGCTTCACCCTGACCGAGCACACCCTGGTCGACCACCACCTGGGGCGGATCGTCAACCCCAACCTGTCGGGCTACCTGGTACCCGTCAACGCCGATGTTCCCGAGATCCACATCGGCTTCGTGGACAAGCCCGACCCGGTCTTCGAGGAAGCGTTCGGAGCGCGGGGGTTCGGGGAGACGCCGATGACCGGGATGACGGCAGCCATCGGCAACGCCGTCTACCATGCCACCGGGCGCCGCATCCGCGATCTTCCCCTCACCCAGGACAGGATCATCGGGGACGGGGAAGCGGAATGACCGGCGTGTGGGAGCAGGTCCACCGTTTCTGGGAAGCCGGCACACCCTGCGCGGTCGCCACGGTGGTCTCGACGTACGGCTCGGCCCCCCGTCGGCCCGGAGCCGTCATGGTCTGCGCCCCAAACGGAACCGTCACCGGCAGCGTGTCGGGCGGCTGCGTCGAAGGCGCCGTGTACGACCTGGCGCAGCAGGTCATGCAGGACGGCATCCCCGTGCTCGAACGCTACGCGGTGAGCGACGACGACGCCGGAGCGGTCGGTCTGACGTGCGGCGGAACCATCGAAGTCTTCATCGAGCGCGTCGACCGGCACTCCTTCCCCGAACTGGGCACCCTTGTCCGGCACATACGGGACGAGGTGGCCGTCGCTCTGGCCACGATCGTCGAGGCCGACGGGCCGGTACGCGCTGGAAAGCACCTCGTGTGCTGGGACGGTGGCACGAGCGGCAGCACGGGCGATCCCGCCTTCGACGGTGACACCGTGGGTACCGTCGGACGCCTGCTCGAGCAGGGGCGCTCCGGTGTGTTGCGCAGAGACTCGGCCGACGAGGACTCCAGTCCCGGCCCGCGGATATTCGTCAACTCCCTCGTGCCGCCGCCGCGCATGCTGATCTATGGATCCAACGAGTTCGCCGCGGCCCTCGCCCGCCAAGGCGTACTGCTCGGCTTCCGGGTCACGGCGTGCGACGCGCGGCCGGTGTTCACCACCCCCGAGCGTTTTCCGGACGCGGCCGAGGTCGTCGTGGACTGGCCCCACCGCCACCTCGCCGCCGAGTCGGCGGCAGGGCGGATCGACGGCCGGACCGTGGTCGTGTCGCTCACCCACGATCCCAAGTTCGACGTGCCCCTGCTTCAGGCGGCGCTGCGGATGGACCTGGCCTACGTCGGCGCCCTGGGCTCCCGCCGGAGCACCGAGCGACGCGGGGCATCGCTGCAGGCCGCGGGGGTGCGCCACGACGAACTGACCAGGCTCAGTTCCCCCGCCGGGCTCGACCTGGGTGGTGCCGATCCAGCGGAGACCGCCCTGGCCGTCTGCGCCGAAATCCTCCTCCTCCGCCATGGCGGCCGCGGTGCCCGGCTGTCCGGGGGCACGGGTCCGATCCACCGGGAGGAGGCCCCGGCGGCCGTTCCCTCCCTGTCGGGGGCGGGGCACCTGTGATTCCGGGAATCACGGACCGCCCAGCCGCAGCGCTCGGCGACCTGACACACGAGGTCTTCGTACGGCGGCCTGGATCCGCCGGGACACGGGAGATGAAGCGATGAACGATGTGTCGCGCAGGCAGGGCGCGGGTTCGCACGGCAGGTTGAGGCGAACGGCCCTGGGGCTGTCGAGCGGGGTCCTGTCCTTGGGCCTCGTACTGAGCGGTTGTTCCGGATCGCCCGAGGAGCCACGGTCCAGGGCGTCGCTGCCGGCGACCGCGTCCGCGCCGCCCGGCGGCAGGGACGCCGTGGCGACGCTCGGCGAGCCCACCGAGGTGACCACCGGTCTCGACGCACCGTGGGGGCTGACCTTCCTGCCGGACGGTTCGGCACTCGTCTCCGAACGGATCACCGGCAAGATCCGGCGCATCCCTGCCGACGGCGGAAGGGCGCGGACGGTCGGGGTCGTCCCCGACGTGCGCGCCACCTCCGAGGGAGGACTGCTCGGTATCGTCGCCTCACCCGACTTCGCCGACGACCGCACGGTCTACGCCTCGGTCTCCGGCGCCAGGGAGAACCGGATCGTCGCACTCACGATCGCAGAAGACTTCCGCTCCCTCACCCTCAACCGGGTCCTGCTCGACGGCATCCGGACCGCCGACCGTCACCACGGCGGCCGCATCGTCGTCGGACCCGACGGCCACCTGTGGATCGGCACCGGCGACGCCTTCGAACCCGAGAACGCGGCGGACGACGAATCCCTCAACGGCAAGATCCTGCGCATCGCCACCGACGGCTCCGTCCCGCGCGACAATCCGGGGGACTCACCGATCTACTCCAGCGGGCACCGAAACGTCCAGGGCATCGCCTTCGGCCCCGACCGCACCGCCTACGCCTCAGAACTCGGGCACCGCACCTGGGACGAGGTGAACGTGCTCCGCGCGGGCGCCGACTACGGATGGCCCGAGTCCGAGGGCACCCGGGGATCGGCCGGCGAGGAACCCATCGCGGTCATCCACCCCGACGACGCCAGTCCGTCCGGGGTCGCCTACGCCGAGGGGTCACTGTGGATCGGCGCCCTCGGCGGCCAGCGGCTCTGGCAACTGCCCGTCGACGCCACCGTCGCCACCGCGGAGCCCATCACCCACCATAGAGGTGACTACGGCCGTATCCGCACCGTCGAGGTCGCGCCCGACGGAGCGCTGTGGATCGTCACCTCCAACACCGACCTCGCCACCTGGGGCGGCACCGACCCGCGCCCAGGCGACGACCGCATCCTGCGCATCGAGGTCGACCAGCCCTGACTACGGCCGACACGACACCTCAACTTCAACGATGCCGAGTACCGACTCCTCGTCCGGACAGCCGCCGTATGCCATATGACCGTCGCCGGCTTTCTCGCCCGTTCCGCTCTCAACGCCGCCCGCGACATCGACCGCACCGCCACGGACTTCGGGCCGGCTGCCCGGCCCCTTCCCGGCCGCGGGAAGGCGCCGGTGGTCATGTGTCGAAGGCTTCGGTCATGGCGTCGAGGTCGGCCAGGAGCGCCGTCAGCCGGTGCGCGGGGATGCTGTCGATCATGCGTTCCTCGATGGCGTAGACGGCGCTGCGGGCGGCGTGCAGGCGCTGTCGGCCGGTCTCGGTCAGGTGGATGGGCAGGGCGCGGCCGTGGTCGGTGCTGGTGGCTTGGGTGATCAGGCCTGCGTCCTTGAGGCCGCGCAGGACGACGTTGGCCGACTGCCGGGTGACGAAGGTGCCGCGGGCGAGGTCAGCGTTGGACAGGCCGGGTTGTTCGTCGAGGAGTTCGAGGCAGGAGTACTGCGGGACGGTGAGGTCGTGCTCGCGCAGGGCCTTGTCCATGGCGCCGCGCAGAGCGGCGGAGGCCTTCTTGAGCCGGTATCCCACGTGTTCGGTGACGTCCTTGGCCGGATGCGGCGGGGGAACAGGTACCTGGTCTTCCATGTCAGCATTTTGACATAGCGGTGGCGGATGCCTACTGTCCCCTATGTCAAAGTTTTGACTTCACAGCTCCGCTGACCAACCCTGGGAGAGATCATGACCGCCACCGTCGAAGGCCTCGACTTCATCGCCCTGCAGGTCAGGGACGTACCGGCTGCGGCCGCGTTCTTCGAGGAGAAACTCGGACTGCGCCGGGCCCCCGGGCCGGCGCACGCGGTCGTCTTCGCCACGACCCCGATCCCGTTCGCCGTCCGGGAGCTGCTGCCCGGCGTTGACCTGGACACCGTCGCCCGTCCTGGCCTGGGCGTGGCTCTGTGGCTGCGCACCTCTGATGCCCCGGCGCTGCGCGAGCAGCTCCTCGCCGCCGGCACGCAGGACGTCACCCCCCTCCAGGACAGCCCTTTCGGGCCGACGTTCTCCTTCACCGGACCCGAGGGCTACCGGCTCACCGTGCACGGAGGCTGACCGTGAAGGGGGCCGAGCGACGTCCGATGCGGCGAGTGGGCCCTCTGCTCGAAGAGCTTGGGGGAGCGTGCCGGGCGTCGGGCAGCAGACGGGACTTTGCGGACACGGCCTAACACTCCACTCTGACTTCGCGATCTTGTCGCGGACCCGGCTGGGAACGGGTACGGCCACCGCGTGATCATCGGTTGGTGTGGGGACAAACGAAGATCGTGCGGTGGCCGCGGACCATGGCGTGGGCCCTGCCCGCCGGCGGATGATGTTCGACCAGGCCATGGCCCGGATCCACTCCAGCAAATGAAGGAACGGGCAGGAATGACACCGAAGAGGTGGGGGTCCACGCCCGTTCTGTCGCCCGTCTCCCCCACGAGGTCCGGGACATCTCGCACGAAGGGCTCCGAGCCCATGCCCATGGCACGACCGACACACCTGCTGAGGTAGACATGAGCGACACCCGCGCCGGGGATCCGGTCGAGGAAATCCCGGTCAAGGAGATCCCCCCGCTGCTGTTGCGCATGGTCCCCGAATCCGCCGACTCCATCGCCGAGATGTTCCGCCGCCCCGCGGAAGCGGCCGTCCTGACCGAGGACGCGGCCGTGATGCTGTACGAACTGCTGGCCGGATGCTTCACCACGCCGGTGCTGCTGCCGCAGCTGAGGAGCGACAACCCGGACACGCGGCTGCTCACCCGGTGCTGGGACTTCGTGGAGCGCATCGTGGACCACTCCACGGAGCACGTCGGCGGTGCCGTCTACTTCGAGGTGCTGGATCAGCTCCTCCTCGACAGGGGTCTGGTGGAGGCCTCCTGGCTCTATATGAAGGAACGGACCCGGGCGCGCACCCTGCTGATGCTCGATGATGCCGACGTTCGTCTGCCCGGAATCAACCGACGATAGCCCGGGAAGGCGGGACGACAGGATCGGTGCGCGGCCGGCGGGGTCCACCGCACCGGCCGCCCGGCCGTGCGTCCACCGCCCTCGACGGCTTCGGATCGGACGGCACTCGTACGTGCGAGCCATGGGTCCGGAAGTCGGCCCGTGAGGCAGGCGGTCCTTGAGGAGGCCGTCGCCACGCTCGGGGAGCGACGGACACCGCGGGTGAGCGAGAGATGCTGCATGAGCTGTATTCGCGCTGCGGCGCCACCTCGGACGGCTCGGCAACAACCTAGCCACCGAAGTCCCTACTGAGGTCTTCTCGGCAACGTGATAGTTGCGGAGTGTGACGGGGTGCGGGTGCCCGCTCGCGGTCTAGCTCTGCGGTGCCAGGGTGCGCAGGACACAGAACTCGTTGCCCTCGGGGTCTGCCATGACCACCCAGTTCCGGTCCGAGCCCTGGCCCACATCCGTCTTGGTGGCGCCGAGGCGGAGCAATCTGGTCACCTCGTCCTCGGTGCTGCCGTCGATCGGGCTGACGTCGAGGTGAAGCCGGTTCTTCACGGTCTTGCCCTCGGGCACCTGGATGAACAGCAGGGTGGGCGGCATCTGGCGGGCCCGAACATCCTCGACGGTCGGCACCCAGGAGCCGATCTCGACCTTGCCCTCGCTCCGGTCGATCACCTTGAAGTCCAGGACCTCGCACCAGAACGCCGCGAGCTTCTCCGGATCACGGCAGTCAACGGCCAACTCGGTGAACCTGCTTGTCATGACTCTCCCAGATAGTGCGGACGGCGCTCAGAGTATGCTGCCCGTCCGACAGACCCGAGATCTTCCCGACCAGGGACATCAGACGGGCTTGACCCGGCATCAGATACGCGAGAAGCCCCTGGTAGGAGGTCTGCGAAAGAACAGGTTCCGGGTACCGAGAGGCTTCACGCGTTGGCCAGTATCACCTACACCGGCGTGCTCGATGTCAGCCGGGCCACTGCTGAGGCACTCGCGACGCTGCTGCTCGAACATCGTGAGCGTCTCGGGACCCGAGAGGGCACCCGCGCCCCAGGGCCGTTCAAGCAGGGCGTGTTGATCCTGCGCTGGTTCCTGGACGGTGCCCGGCTGACTCAACTCGCCCGCGACAACCGGATCTCCGCCCCGACGGCCTACCGCTACCTCCATGAAGGGCTGACCGTGCTCGCCGGCCTCGCCGCCCCGCAGCTGCTCATCGCGGCAGGTCGCAGAACGGGCTCAGGGGCTGAGGGACGGAATGCCCGGCACTACACACGTGACGGGTCACGGGCAGGGCGTCGGCCTGAACGACTCATGGACGAGGACAAGCGGGGCCGTGTGGTCGGCTCACTGCCTTACGGTCACACTCACACACCCTCCGCGAGCCCATCTCCAGCCCCTGTTCGGTGAGCCGGACGGTGCGGGTGCCCGCCTGGCGGATCTTGCCGGGCGAGACCGCGTCGGCACGGCTGTTCGACTGAGCTGCATGCGGGGCCGGGCCAGGGTCCCTCGGAGCCTGCCGACGGCCCGCTCAATCGTCGGGCAGCTCCGTACGGCCGTAGGGGGCGTGGTGGCACCTCTGCGACTTTTCTGGGACGCACGGGGTGCGACGCAGGCGGGGCCGGAGGGACGTGTCGTGCCTCCGGCCCCGCCGTGCTGCCTGGGCCCCGCCGGCCTCCGCGCGGGACCGGTTGTCCCGGGGGCTCAGGCGGTCGGTGGGTCCGCCGGTCAGTAGGCGGAGTCGACGTTGTCCATGGAGCCGTACTTGTCGGCCGCGTAGTTGCAGGCGGCGACGATGTTGGCGACCGGGTCGGTGATGGAGTCCTTCGTGCCCTTGACGTGGTAGGCGTCGAAGGTGGGCTGGATCGTCTGGAGCAGGCCCTTCGAGGGGATGCCGTTCTGGGCGTTGACGTCCCAGTTGTTCTGCGCGTTCGGGTTGCCGGACGACTCACGCATGATGTTGCGGTGCAGGCCTTCGTAGGTGCCCGGGATGTTCTTGGCGTCCATGACGTCCAGGGCGGTGCGGATCCAGCCGTCGAGGTCGTCGCCGTGCTTCTTCTCGCCGGCCTTGACGATGGCCTTGATCTCGTCGGTCTGGGCCTGGGTCTGCGCGGTGGATGCCTTGGCCGGCTCGGCGGCGTGTGCCGGGCTCGGGGCGAGGGTGAGGGTGACGGCGGCGGCGCCCGCGGCGGCGAGGGAGGCCACGGCGGACTTGCGGAAGTTGGGACGGCTCATGATGGCGTGCACGGGTGTACCTCTCCATTCGGGAACGTGATGGGGAGGCCGACGGGGGGTCGGCGACGCGGTGTCCGCGTTGGACGCGGCTTCGCGTCATCAGGGCCGGTGTCTGGATCACGAACGGGCTCTTCCCGTCCGGTCCCGGCGCTCGGCTCCCCGGTACGTCGAACACACTGCGGAACGCTCCGGCGCCGCGACAAGTGTGTGACCTACTACGCCGCTTCGCAGACCGGCCGCGTGACGTGCCCGGACGGTCGGCGACCACGCGGGCGAGCGGCCGCCGGGCGTCTACTAACCCCGGCCCCGTGTGACGTGAGCCCTGTGCGCGTCCTCACAGAGCCGGTCACCCGGCGGTCGTCTCTCGTCACCCTGCGGAGACAGGTGCCTCACTCGACGATACGGCGCAGTCACCTTTCGGAGTCGTCCGGCAGGCCGGCGTCCCGTACCGGGCGAGGTGGTGCACGAGGACGCGCGTGACGAGGGTGTGTCAGTCGGTACGCGCAGGATTCCGCGCCCGCCGCGGCCGGGGGACGCGCCTCAGCGGGACTGCGTGCCGAGGTCCGTGAGCAGGTCGTTCAGTACCGTTTCCTCCTCGACCCGGACACCGCACTCGGCGAGAGCGACGGCCAGGGCCGGGTCCCAGGGGGTCGCAGCGGGCGGGCCCGTCAAATCCGGGGCTTCGGTCACCGCGGTCACCGCTGCTCGGTAATCCGCCGCCGTGTAGCGCCACGGCAGCCAAGGGACGCTTCGCCCCAGTGCTGTGGCGATGCGCACCCCGCCCCAGTCGAAATCGCCGTGATGGAGAAGGCGGGCTCCGCGCGAGGACTGGTCGCGCAGCAACGTGAGCGCGGCGGCGGACGGTTGCCCCTGAAGGCACACCATGGGCGGGCACGCCCGGCCGAGGGTGTCGGCGGCAGCGGACAGTACCGCGGGGTTCTCGCAGATGTGGACGGTTCCCGTCGGGGCAACGGAGGCAACCGGTGCGCGGCCGGTGAGGGAGCGGAGGGTCAGCACCGCCGGCTCCCCCGCGTCGGCCATCCAGTCGAGGGCCGGGGTACCGCGCAGGTTGAGGGTGAGGACGGTCGATGACAGGTCGTCCTTGAGCAGGCCCGCCGAGGCCCACGCCTCCCGCCGCCACTGCGCCCCGGATCCGTCGGGGAAGCCGGTGAGGCACCGGATGCCGGACAGGACGAGAGTGGCGAGCGGCGTCCCCTCGTCCAGGGCATGGGCGCCCGAGAGGTCCCGTGCCGCGAACGTCGCCCGCGACGTCGGGGGTGACGCGGGCAGTGCACGCAACGCGCGCACGGCGGCCTCCACCAAGGGGGCCGCCGCCTCCGGTGTGCGGGCGAGGCGTCGTACGAGACCGTCACCGCGGATCCGTTCGGCCCAGGGGGCCAGCTCCGCGTCGAGGGTACCGAGCGGGGCGTACGCCTCCTCCCAGGCCCGCTCCTCTCTGTTCCGCGTCTCGGCGTGGAGTACGACCGGGCCGGCGAGGGCGACGACGGCCGCCGCCAGGCCGCCGGGGCTGACACCGGAGCGACGCAGGATCTCGTCCACGATGTCGAGGCGGATGCCGAGGGAGCCGCGGGCTCGTGGTGCCCGTCCCAGGAGGCGTTCGGCGGCACGGCGTTGGGACTCGTCGGGGTCGGACAGGGTGACGGTGCCGGTGAGCGGCCGGCCGCGTGCCATCCGTTGCCGCACGCGGTCCACGAACCAGGTGAGGCCGGGATCGCCGAGCAGGCGTCCGAGGCGCTCGGGGTCGACGTCGGCCCGGGCTTCCGCCGGTGCGGGCCCCCTCGGCACCTCGTCCGTGGTCACGTCCGGCGGTGTCGTGCGTCCGGGTGCCGTCCGGCCGCCGTCGCGGTCGGGCGGGGCCGTCGCATGGTTCACGTCCACGGGGCCCCCTGCCCGCCGGCACTGTCGACCACGGCGGTCCGCCCTGTCCCACGGGATGGACTCACAGGGCCGTCGGGCCGCTCGCCGGAGTCTCCGGCACCGGTGGCCGCCGCGAACGCGTCCGCCCCGTCACCGGGCTCCGTGCCGCGCCGCCGTTCGCTGCCGTCCCATTCCCACCGTGTCACCAGTACGGCGTCGATGTCGTCGACGCGGGAGAGCTGGGCGATGGCGATACCCGGCACCTGGGGGTAGCAGGCCCATTCGCGCTCACTGGTCATGACGACGTCGAGGTCGAAAGCGCGCAGCAGTCCGAGGCACTTGGCGCGGGAGTCGTCGTCGACGCCGGCGAACGCCTCGTCCAGGGTGACCAGGCGCGGGGCGTGCGCGCCGCCCGCGCTCGCGTAGTGCGAGGACGCGGCGGCGAACAGGGGTACGGACGCGGCCAGCACCCGCTCCCCGCCCGAGGCGGGACCGGTGGCAGGGACCCACTTGCCGTGCTGGTGGCGTTCGACGCCGAACTCGTGCCAGGACCGGTAGTCGAGGGCTGCGGTGAGGTCCTCCAGCCAGCTGCCGGCGCTGTCGTCGGCCTGCCGGTGGGCGATCTGCTCCTGGAGGAACGCACCGACTGCGGCCCGGTCCTCGGGGGACCACGCGTCGGCGGACTGACGCAGCCGTTCGCGGGCCTGAGCCAGTCCCTGCGGAGCCCGGCGGGACGCTCTCCACACCAGCCGCAGCTTCATGCCCGTGGAGGTCGGGCGCTCCTCCAGCTCCCTGTTCATGGCAGCCACCTGCCGTTCGGCCGCCCCGATCAGCTCCTGGAGCGTCCCGGCGACCTCGGTGATCAGATGGGTCTGGAGGATCTCGCGCTCGCGTGCGGACAGGATGCGGGTCAGTTCCGCTACCTCCACGGCCAGCGCCTCCGCGAGTTCGGGCACGGCCCGTTCCCGGCCCTGATAGACGATGTCGACCCGCATGCCGTCCTCGCTCGGGCGGGCGGTGGCGGTGTGGCCGTGCCGCGACAGCGCGTCCTGGAGCCTGCCGAACTCCTCGCTCAGCCGTTTCTGGACGCGCTCCCACGCCGCGTCGGTGTCGTCGATCGCGGAGAGCCGGGACTCCACCGCCCGCGCGAGGGCGACGGCGGGGGTCGCCGCCCATGTCCCTCCGCCGTCGTCCGGTACGTCGATGTCGGGCAGCGCGACGGCGAGCAGCCCCGTCGCGGCGAACCGCTGGAGCGCCGCGACCGCTTCCTCCCGCGCGGCGGTCGCCTCGGTGACGTCCTCGGTGAGCCGCTCGATGCGTCCCTCGGCTCGGCTGGCCCGCCGGTCGGCGTCACCGTAGTCCGCCCGGGCCTGCCGCTGCTCGTGCTCGCAGGCCCGGGCCGCCTCGGCCGTCTCCTCCAGTTGCCTCTGCAGCTCGGCGACGGCCGCTCCGACGGTGGAGCGGAGCGTCGTGAGGTGTTCGTCCGCCGCCGCGGCCGACCGCGCCGCCTCCGTGGCGCGCTCCGCGAGTCCGGACACGAGGAGTTCGGCCCGGCCGGTCTCCTCCCGCTCACCGGCCACCGCGCGCTCGGCCTCCGCGCGCTCGCGCAGTGCCGGCCACAGGGCCGCCAGGAGCGCGGTGTGGTCGGCGAGCGCCTGGCGCACGGCGCCGAGTCCCGTGTGGTCGGCGGGGAGGTTCAGGGCCGCCGCGGTGTCGGTGAGTTCGGCCGCCGCACGATCGGCCCGCTCCGCCGCCGGAGCCAGTTCCGCGGCACGTTCGTCCCGCCGGGCTCGGGCCCGACGGACCGCTTCGGCCGCGGCGGTGACGCGTGCGTGGGCGCGCCGCAGGTCGTCGTCGCCGGGCAGTGCGGCGAGTTCGGCGTCCAGCGTGGCACGGCGCCCGGCCACGGCGCGGGACTCCTCGGCCAGTCGTTCCCGCTCCGCCGTCAGGCCGTCGATCTCGGCGCGCAGTTCCCGCGTGCGGACACGGCGTGCCTGCTCCCGCGCGCCTTCCCCCACGTACTGGGCGCTGTCCTTGGCCCAGCTCCCGGTGAGCGCCCCGACGCGGAAGCGCCCGTCCCGGCAGACCCAGGTGTCGTAGCCGCCGGCCTCCCAGGAGGCCTCGCCGGACCCGTCGCTGTCGCCCGCGGCCAGCCCGATGGAGGCGAGCAGGCGCGCGACCGTCTCCTCCCCCACTGCGGCGGCCCCCGCGTCCGCGGGGTCGACGGCCGGGCACAGCGCACGGTCGAGTCCGGGTCCGCCGAGCAGCCCGACCGGATCGAGCAGTACGTCGTGTCCGTCCGCCGCGACCGCGGAGCCGTCCGGCCGCACCCAGGCGTCGAGGAGCCCCGACGCCTGCAGCGCGGCTTCCAGTCCCGCACGGTCGGCCGCGGTGACGTGTGGGTGGAAGTCGACGAGCCGCCACAGCGGGGCGCCGGGGTCCCGGTCCCGTACGCCAGGTGTGCGGGTGGGGGGAGCCGCGGGGCCGCGCTCCCCGCCTGATTCGAGGGCGGTCAGTTCCTCCACCGCCAGTCGCTGCCGCTCCGCCGTCGCCGCCTCGCGGTGGGCCAGTCCGGCCGCCCGGTCGGCCAGGCCGGAGGCGGCGGCGCGATGCGCCTCGCTCGCCGCCGTACGGGCGGGCATCGGGCCGTCCAGAGAGCTCGACCAGTCCTGTACGGCGTCCAGGACCCCGGGCAGCCCGGGCACCCGCAGCTCCACACATCCGGAAAGACGCTCCCGCACGGCCGTGACCAGCGCCCACCCCTCCCGGGCCACGTCCTCCTCCGCCTCGGCCAGTCGCTCCTCCCCGTGCACGACCTCCTCGTCGGCCTCGTCGACGCGCAGCCGAACGGCGCGGTGCCGCTCCTCGGCCTGCTCGGCCCGCGCGACGAGATCCCCCACGTGCTCGACGGCGCGCTGCCTGCTCGCGGTCGCCTCGTCCGCCTCCCGGCGCAGAACCGGGTCGGGGGCTCCCTCCGTCCTGGGGAGCTCGAGCCGGGCGGCTACGGCGCTCTCGGCCACCCGGTCCCGGATCCCGTCCAACGCCTCCCGGGCGGCTGTCAGCCGGTTGGCCGCGGTGGCGAGCCGGCCCAGAGCCCGGGTGTGTGCCTCGGCCGCCGTACGCCGGTCCGCCTCGGCCCGTTTCAGGTCTGCCGCCGTGCGGGAGGCGTCGTCCGCCGCCCGGTCGAGCGCGCGGGCGTCGCGCATCTCGGGCCGGGACCGCAGCGTGGCGTCCTGGGCGGCCAGCCGTGCGGCCCGCTCGTCGAGGGCGGTGCCCCTCGCCGCGGCCTGCTCGCGTTCCGCCGAGGCCCGGTCCCGGTCCCCCTGTGCCCTGGCGAGTTCCCGTTGCAGGTTCTCGTACCGGGAGTGTTCGCGGCGGGGCAGGCGGGCGCGGCGCCGGGAGGCGAGGCGGGCGTAGCGGCGGTAGTGGTCGAGGAACGCCCTGGACGCCTGTTCGGCCTCGCGGGCCGCCCGCAGTTCCTCCTTCTCCTCGTCCAGCGACCGGAAGGCCTCCGCCGCGTCGGCGACGACCGCCTGGTCCATCGGCGGGAGTGCCTCGGTCAGTGCCCGGGACAGGGCGGCCTCGCTGGGGCGCTTGGACAGCTGGGGCTGGCGCAGCTGGATCAGGAGGTCGACGAGGGCGCCGTAGCGCCGCTCCCCCAGCCCGAAGAGGGCTTCGTCGACCGCCCTGCGGTAGGCCTTCGCCGTGTCGTACACCATGCCGTGGGCGCCGATGGCCTCGGCGAGCCGGTCCCGGGACAGTGCCGTCCCGGTCGCGTCCAGCAGGCCGAGGCCGGCGCCGACCCGCTGGCCGGTGACCGCGAACCAGTGGCGGGCGATGCCACGCCCGGCGACCGCCTTGAGTCCGCACAGCAGCGTGCGGAAGTGCGCCTCACCCGTGCTGCCGTCGAGTCGTCCGAACTCGATCCAGGTGTAGCCGAGCCGTTCGGGGTGCGGGTGCGCGCCGCCCAGGAGGAGGTTCCACTCCATGCGCTTGCCGGGGTCGCCGTCGGGTTCGACGCGACGGGCGGAGAGGTCGCCGTCCAGGAGGAACGGCAGGGTGAGGGCCAGCACCTTCGACTTGCCGGTGCCGTTGTTGCCGCGCAACAGCAGCCGGCCGTCGCGGAACCAGAACTCCTCGACGTCGTAGTGGAAGAGATCGACGAGTCCGATGCGCAGGGGCCGCCACCGGCCGGGCGCGGGAACGGGCAGCGCGGGGCCGGGCGACTCGGGGCCGGGGAGCGCGGTCACGGGGCGGTTCACCTTTCGTCCTGCACGGGCTGCACGGGCCGCACTGGTCGTTCCGTCGTGGCGGACCTGCGGGCCCGTCCGGGTTCCCTGACGACAGGTTCGCCGACCGCGTACCGCGCGAGGGCCGGCCGCGGTACGACGCCCCCTTCGGTGCGCTCGGCGAGTCCCAGCGCCACCAGCCTGGCCAGCGCCTGCTCGACGAGTTCGGGCTCCGCTCCCGGTTCCCTCGCCGACTTGGACCAGAACCCGCCGTGCTCCACGGCCAGTTCCCGTACGCGTGCCGCCAGTTCCGCCGGTTCGACGGGCCCGTCCGCCCGGGCCAGGTGCCCCGCCAGCAGCAGGGTGATGTGGCCGTGGGTGCCCTGTTCCGGCATGCGCGCGTCCGTGAGGTCGTCCATCGGGTCGACCATGGCGATGCCCTCGGCCCGGGTCTCCGGGACGAGTCCCGTCAGCTCGTTGATGCGGGCGGTGATGAAGCCGCGCTGCCGGGTGAGGTAGGCCAGTTCGTCGTCGGTCAGGTCGTCGTAGTACAGCACCGGGTCGTCCAGCAGGATGCGGGTCAGTTTCCAGCGGACCGCCCGGAACCTGAGCTCGTCGCTGTCGAGCACGGTCGACGCGGTCATCTCCACCAGGCGCTCCTCGAAGCCGTCGGCCTCGACCATGGAGGGACCGCGCAGGGACGCGGGCATCCCGGCCAGCACGCGCCGCCGCACGTCGTACAGCACGTCGCCCGATCCGCTGACGTAGGCGTCCTCGTCGCCGGCGACCCGCCGCAGCACGCCGAGCCGCAGCAGCAGGCGGACGACGGCCGCGAGGTCGAGGCGCTCGTCGCGCCGCTCCAGAGTGAACGTGATCCCGGCAGCGACGAGTTCGGGATCGGCTGCGGCCAGGACGACCTGCTCGGCGAGGCGTCCGAGCGCCACCTGGGACTCGCCCCGTTCCAGCGCGGCCAGGGCCAGGCAGAGCAGGACGTAGCGGCGGCGGGTGAAGGGCAGGGCGCTGCGGGTGGCCTCGCGCGCCGGGTGTGTGGCGTCGGTGAGGGTGCCCGGTGTCTTGCGCAGCCGGGCGGCGTCGGCGTCCGTGCGCAGCGTCCAGCCGACGTTGCGTTCGAACCACTCCCGCAGCTCGGCGGTGTGCCGGCGCACCAGCTTGAGCTCGTCCGCGTACGGTCCGTCGGCCGTGAGCAGCGGCTTCTTCAGCAGGGCTCGTGCGGCCTTCTGGAGGTCGGCCTGCCGCTGGCCGTCCAGGACCTCGGCCAGGGGGCGGGGGCCACTCATCGGTCCTCCGTGAGTTGGGGAACGGTGTCCCGCCGCGGGGCGGGGAGGGAAACGGGTGCCGATGGCGGTGCGGCGGCGCGGTCGCCCTGCCCCACCGTGAGGTCGACGATGTCGATCAGGTGATCGGGGCCGCTGAACACACCGTCGGGAGTGCGCACTTCGGCTGTCGATCCGTCGTCGAGGGCGGTCAGCCGGATCTCCATCGAACCGTCCCCGCTGGTGGCGACTGTGGTGATGGTGCCCGGCCGCCAGGTGGCGAGCGCGTCGCCGAGCAGCCGCAGGAACAACTGGAAGGCATGCGGGTCGAGTCCGCCGAGCCGGGACAGCCGCACCGGTCCGTCCGTCACGAGACGGTCCCGCGCCCGCCTGGTCTCCTCCGTCTGCCGGGCGGCGATCTCGGCGAGCCGGCGCTTCGCCTCACCCCGGTCGGCCACCCGGCGCGGCTTGCCACGCCTCTCATAGCTGCCGGTGCGACGCAACTGGGGGCTGATACTCAGCGGCCGTGCCTCGTGCCACGGGGTGGAGGCCGGCTCAGGGGCGGCCGTCCGTTCGGCGAGGGTGTCGGCGTCGACGGTGAGGTGCCGGGAGGAGTGCAACCCGAACGCCACCCGCCACAGCCGGTGCCGTGCCGCGTCGTCGGGTGCCTGGGCGAACCAGCGCGCGAGGGTGCGGAAGTCGGCCGACCGGTCCGAGCGTCCGGCCCGCCGCTCGTTGAGCTGCCGTACGACGGCCAGCAGTTGCGGGATCGAGCCGAGTGCCCGCCCGCGCAGCAGTCTGGCCTGCGACTCCCGCCCCTCCCCCGACACGAACCACTCGGCGAGCCCGGACCACCGGGCGGTCCACCGCTCGTACGCCACCGCCTCCGCCCGCTCGGCGTCCTCGGGAGCGGCGTCGGCGGCCTCGCGGGCGGCGGCGAGCCGCAGCAGCGGACCGACCCGCTCCTGCTCCTCCAGTTCCCCGATGAGCAGGGCGATCCGCCCGCCGAGGGTGATGAGGTCCTGGATGAACCGCTCCAGGTACTGGATCAGCCGGTCCTTGTACGCGAGGAACGCCTCGACCTCGATGTCGTGCAGGTCGATGGTGCGCTGGAGCGAGCCCATGAAGGCGCGGGCGTTGTCGGCGAGGTCGGTGAAACGCGCCGTCAGCACGGACAGCGCGACGTAGGTCTTGGCCGGGTCGGGCTCTCCCTCCGCGGCGATCACCAGCAGCGCACGCAGTTGCGTCACGATGTCGTGCAGCGCGACCGCCTGGAGTTCGCCGCGCCGGCCCAGCACCTCGTCGTACGTCCCCAACGCCGCCTCGGCCGCCTCACCGGCCCGGGTGAGCTGGTAGATGAACCGCCTGCGGTAGAAGTCCTCGACCGCCGTCACCCGCGCGTGATCGGGGTCGGCCCGCAGATTGCCCCACTCCACGAGCTTGTCCAGCGCCTGCGTCACCGCGTCCGGGTCGGCGGGCCGGCTCCCCGCGTCCAGGGCGGCGTACACGTCCTCCGGCCGCAGATGCACCGCGAACCGCTCCTTGGCGGCGAGGAACGCGCGCATGACCTGGCGGTAGAGGGGGGCGTTGGGGACGGTGAGGTGGGCGAACGGAGAGTAGTCACTGGCGGTCATCTCGCCACATTGTTCCACCAGGGCCCCGAGCTCACAGGGGAGTTGCGAACACGCACTCCGCCCAGACCGTCTTGCCCGGATCTCCCGGCCGGAGGTGCCATCCCCAGCGGGTGGCGAGACCCGCGACCAGCAGCAGACCTCGGCCGCTGTTGTCCTGCGGGTCGGGTGCGGGCAGCGCGTCCGGTTCGGGTGGTGTGCATTCGGTACGGGTGTCGGTGACCTCGATCCTGACCGTGCGGGCGGGTTCGCTCGCGCGCAGGAGCAGATGGAAGTCCCGGCCGGCGACGTGGCCGTGCCGTACCGCGTTGGCGGTCAGCTCACCGACAATCAGCACGATCTCCTCGTGCGGGCCGGTGCCGTACGGGATTCCCCAGGCGTCCAACCGGTGTGCGGCCAGCCGGCGGGCGAGGCGGGCGCCCCGCGGGGTGGAGGTGAACCGCATCTCGAAGGTGTGGCTCAAGACATCGCTGGGACGCGTGGGTTGGGAGGCACTGGGGGGGCTGGGGAGTTGGCTCGTCATGCCGACGACGGTGCCTTCGGTCGCGTAGCGTGACCAGTGGTGACGCACCGACACGGCCCGTTGTACGCGTTGCGGCGGTACGGGTACGCGGTGCGCGGCGTGACGAGGTCGCCGGGGCGGCGTTGGGGCAGGGAGGCGGTAGCGATGACCGAGGTCGCACGCGAGGGGGCCGACACCGTGGTGGCGGACGACGCGGGCCAGGCGACGGCGGACACGTCCGGCCAGGCCGTGGTCGCCGCGTTCGGGCAGACGATGAAGACGCTGCGGGTACGGGCGGGGCTGGAGCGGGAGGAGTTCGGGCGGCGGATCGGCTATTCGGCGTCCACGGTCGCGTCGTACGAGCAGGGGCGGCGGATCCCCTCACCCAGGACCATCGAGCGTGCCGACGAGGTTCTGGACGCGGGCGGGTTGCTGACGGTGTGGAAGGAGCAGGTGGAGCGGGCTCAGTATCCGGTGTTCTTCCAGGGAATGGCGACGCTCGAGAAGGAGGCCCTTGAGCTGCTTGCTTACGACACCCACGTACTCAACGGTCTACTCCAGACCGAGGAGTACACGAGGGCCGTACTCGACATGCGGCGCCCGGTCCTGGACCAGGAGACCGTCGAGCAACGGGTGGCGGCCCGGTTGGCCCGGCAGGACATCTTCAACCGGTGGCCCGCGCCTCTACTGAGCTTCGTACTCGAAGAAGCGGCGCTGCGGCACCCTTGGGGAGGCAAGGCCGTGCATCGGGGTCAGTTGGAACATCTGCTCCTGATCGGCGAGAAGCAGAATGTCGAGCTGCAAGTCATGCCAACAGATCGCGAGCACAACGCTGGGGTAGACGGCGCGTTCACGGTGATCACACGCAAGGACGGAATGAGGTTCGTCTACACCGAAGTGCAAGGAACCAGCGCCCTTCAAACCGAGCCGGAGCAGACGACTCTCGCCGCCGCCCGCTATGGGATCATCCGATCGCAGGCTCTCCCATCCCGAGAGTCGTTCGACTTCGTGGAAAGGTTGCTGAGATCGCTATGAAGAGCTCTGAGTCCTCAGCCGTAGCCTCCGGCCTCGCTTGGTTCAGGAGCAGCTACAGCGGAGCCGAGGGTGGCCAGTGCGTCGAGGTCGCGGCCGACACGGGAGTCGTACACATCCGGGACTCCAAGGCCATGGCCGGACCCGTCATTCGTGTCTCACGTGAAGCGTGGGCGGGGTTCGTCGGGAAGGCTTGAGGGTTACCCGAGGACGTGAGCCCTGTGCCGGCCCGGCCGCGGTGAGACCGCGGACCGGGCCGGCACGGGCGTGGGCCCCCGGGGGCCGTCGAACAGGGTGGCCGGGTCAGTCGGTCGTGTTGCCCATCCTCCAGACGGTCATGGACTTGATGACGCTGCCGTCGTCGAAGAGGCGCATGCCGAGGGAGTCCTGGCGGAAGGTCCGTTCCGGGAGCGGACCCGCCCTGGGCGGATGAACGGGAGCCGGGGGGGGCAGCGCCGGTCGATTCCTGCCACGCGGGGCGGGCTGAGGAATCCAGTCGCGTCCGGGAGGGGTTCGGCTCCGCCTGTGGGACTTCTCAGGGGCCTTCGGGCCGGTCCGGGAGACCGTGTCGGCCCGAGCGACTCATGCGGGAGGAAGCCGTGACACTATGAACGACAGGACTCGACAGCGAGGTCGAGTATCGGTTGGCCGGTGAGCCGGGCCCGGGTCCGACGCTGCGACAGCCGACAACCGGAACATACGGATCTGCTGTTGGAGGACGAGCCGTGTCGACCATTGCGATCGTGGGGGCGGGGCCGCAACTCGGGTTCGCCATCGGTGCGAAGTTCGCGGAGAAGGGCGGCTTCGACGTGGCGCTCGTGGCGCGACGTGAAGCGCAACTCGGGGCCATGGTCGACAGGTTCCGGAGCGCAGGGGTGTCGGCGGCCGCTTTCCCAGCCGATGTCACTGACCGGCCGGAGCTGGAGAAGGCGCTGGCGGCCGCAGAGGAGCACTTCGGAACCATCGACGTCCTGGAGTACTCGCCTGCCCCGACGCTGTCGGACCTGGCGGACCGGCCACTCGTCCCCGCGGTCGATCTCACTGTCGAAGCGGTTCTGCCCGAGCTCGAGACCAACTTCTTCGGCGCGATCGCCGCTGTTCGCCAGGTGCTCCCCGGCATGATCGACCGCGGTGCCGGCACCATCATCGGTACGAGCGGTGCCGGATCGGGCCCGATGGTCGTCCCGCAGGTCGCCAACGCGAACGTCGCGAACGCCGCCCTGCGCAACTGGCTCCTCGCACTGAACGAGTCCGTCGCCGGCCGGGGAGTGCACGTCGCGCACGTCGCCCTGGGCGCGCAGATCGGGAGTGGCCGGCCGAACTCGGAGCCGGACGTGATCGCCGACCTCTACTGGAAGGCCCACGTCGAGCGCGACGCCCCCGAGGTCTTCCACTACGACCTGCCCGAGGAGTTCGAGTTCCAGCTCGCCGACAAGTTCAGGACCGACTGAGCCCGGGGGTGCGCGACGGTCACCGGTGCGGTCGGTGGCACGCGGCTCGGCGTGCCGGCGGCCGATGACGCCGCGCTCCTGGTGCGAGCAGCGGGGCCGGGCGGACGTGAGCGGTACCCGCTGCGGATCGCGAGGACGTGCGAGCCGGTGGTCGACTGCCTCAGAAGCGGGGTGCCCCGTCCGGAAGGACGGGGCACCCCGCTTGCGTAGGACTCCGCGTCGGCCGGGTCCGACCGGGTCAGCCTGCGAGCTGCTCTTGCAGGGCCTCGGCGTCGTGGACGGCCGACATGTGCAGGAACTTCCCGTCGTGGACCCGGTAGATGGCGTACTCGACGATCTCGATCGACTTGCCGGTGGGAGCCGCCCCGAGCCACTCCTTGGTGGGGGTGCCGGTGTTGATCGCACGGACGGCGATGTTGTCGCCGTTGATGGCGAGCTCCTGGATCTCCCAGTGGAAGTCGGGGACCGCGTCGACGATGCTGTGCAACTGTGCGACGAGGGCCGCGCGGGAGCTCGGCTCGCTGTGCATGACGATGGATTCGTGGACGAACTCGTCCATGCGGTCGAACTCGCGCGCGTTGAGCGCCTCGACGTAGCGCTCGTAGAAGTCGCGCAGGTCGGTGGTGGTGTCGGACATGGGTCTTTCCCTTTCTGTGGCGCCCCGGACCCGGGGCGTGACCGAGCGGCGTCTCGCCGTGGGACTCACCCGTGGACGGTCTGGCCGCGCGGTGCTGCAGTGGTGTGGGTTCAGGCGGCGTGGAGGGCTGAGCGGAGTGCGGTGGTGGCCTGGGTGATGGCGGCTTCGGCGGCCTGGCTGCCTGGGTGCCTGCTGACGAAACCGACGTCGATGCGGGGGGATTGCGTTCGGTCCGCGGTTTTCAGGACGGTCGCGGCGGGACCGTCACCAAGGGAGCACACCGGAACGGTCGGTCACCGTGCCGGTGGGCGTGTCCGGCCCGAGGGTGGCGATGCGCACCGCTGCCTCGGCGCCCTCCTCGACACCGTGCCCGATGCGGCCGGTGAATTCGGTCGCGGTCTGGCCGGGGTCCACCGCGTTGAAACGGACGTCGGGAATCGCTTTGGCGTACTGCACGGTCAGCATGGTGACCGCGCTCTTGGACGAGCCGTAGGCGGCGAGCGGATACTGCGACTCGACCCGCTCCGGGTCCTGGACCAGCGTGAACGACCCGAGCCCGCTGGTGACGTTGATGACGGAGGGGACGGCCGCCGCTCGCAGCAGAGGCAGGAACGCGTGCGTGACGCGTACCAGCCCGAAGACGTTGGTCTCGTAGATGTGGCGGAGCTGACCGGCCGTCATGTTGTCGGGCGCGGCCACTTCACCGAGGATTCCGGCGTTGTTGATGAGGATGTCCAGGTGGCCGGCCCGCGCGCGCAGCGTCTCGGCCGCCGCGTCGACCGACGCGTCATCGGTCACGTCCAACTGGACGAAGTCGGCGCCGAGCCGGTCGGCGGCCTTGCGGCCGTTCTCGGCGTCCCGGGCTCCGATCCAGACCCTCTGGCCCGCCTCGACGAGTCGGCGCGCCGTCTCGTAACCGATGCCTCTGTTGGCACCGGTGATCAATGTGGTCGTCATGTCCTGCTCTCCTGTATACGTCCGTACTGTGCCGACGAGTTGTCCGCCGGAACCCGGCCGGTCTCAGCTCTCGATGAAATCGAGGAGGTCGGCGTTGACGGTCTCGGCGTTCACGGTGCACATGCCGTGCGACAGCCCCGGGTAGACCTTCAGGCTCGCGTTCTTGACCAACGTGACCGCCACCTCGGCGGAGCCGGCGATCGGAACGATCTGGTCGTCGTCGCCGTGCATGAAGAGCGTGGGCACGTCGATCGCCCGGAGGTCGTCGGTGAAGTCGGTCTCCGAGAACGCCTTGATCCCCTCGTAGTGGGCCTGCGCGCCACCGGCCATCCCCTGACGCCACCAGTTCCGGATGACACCCTGGGACGCGTCGGCGCCCGGGCGGTTGTACCCGTAGAACGGCCCGGAGGCGATGTCGAGGTAGAACTGGGAGCGGTCGGTGGCCACGGCCTCGCGGAAGCCGTCGAAGACCTCCACCGGCAGCCCCCCGGGATTCGATTCCGTCTGGACCATGAGCGGCGGAACCGCTCCGATGAGGACGGCCTTGGCGACCCGGCCGGCACCGTGTCCGGCGACGTACCGGGCGACCTCTCCGCCGCCGGTGGAGTGGCCGACGTGGACGACGTCGCGCAGGCCGAGGTGCGCCACCACGGCGGCGGCGTCCGCCGCGTAGTGGTCCATGTCGTGGCCGTGGCCGACCTGGGCGGAGCGCCCGTGCCCGCGGCGGTCGTGGGCGATGACGCGGTAGCCCCGACGGACGAGGAACAGCATCTGGGCGTCCCAGTCGTCCGAGCTCAGCGGCCAGCCGTGGTGGAACATGACCGGCCGGCCCGCACCCCAGTCCTTGTAGAAGATCTCGGTTCCGTCGCCGGTGGTGACGAAGGGCATGGTCTACTCCTCGTGGTCCGGCCCGAGTGCCGGGCGGATGCGATGTCTCCACGAGAATCGCTCGGCCACCGTGCCGACAGCCTCCGTCAGCTGACTGACATCCGGCCGACGGACTACTCAGGCCGGGGCCGGGGCAGTACTACATCCCGGTCGGCGGCTCGGGTGGCAGAGCGTCCAGGGCGTCGCGGAGCTCGGCGCGTGAGGTGATGCCCAGCTTCGGGAACACGCGGTAGAGATGGGACGACACCGTCCGCGGCGACAGGAACAGACGCGACGCGATCTGCGGGTTCGACAGTCCCGTCGCCGCCAGCCCGGCGACCTCCAGTTCCTGCGGGGTCAGGGCCTCCCCCGCCTTGCCCCGGGTGGCCCGCGTCATTCCGGTGGCCCGGAGTTCCGCCACGGCCCGGGCCTCCCACGGGCGCGCCCCGAGCTGCTCGAAGTGTCTGCGGGCGGCGGTCAACTGCGTCCGGGACTCCCGGTTGAGGCCTTGACGGCGCAGCGCCTCGCCGTACGCCAGATGAACGCGGCCGACCTCGAAGGGCCACTGTTCGGAGCCGGGCACTCCGAGCGCCTCCTCGAAGCACCGTGCCATGTCCTCGGGAGCCGATGTCATCGCCGTGACCGTGGCCACCGTCAGCGCCAGGCGCGACGACAGGCGGCCGACGCCGGCGTCGCGTACCGCTTCCGCATGCCGTCGCGCCTCCGCGTGCCGCCCGGACCGCAGGGCGGCTTCGACGAGGTCGGGTGCGGACAGCATCACGTCGGGGTTGAAGGGCGGCAGCACACCCGGGGCGCAGATCACCGCGGCGTGCCGGTAGGCCGTCTCGAAGTCGGCGGTGCCGAGGGCCGCCCGGGCCGCCGCCTGGTGGGCGTGGTTCTCCAGCCGCCGCAGGCGCCTGGGCCCCGACCAGTCCCAGATGTTCCGGCAGTGCTCGTGGCACACGTCGAGGTCGCCGCGCGTTGCCGCCGCCATCGCGGCGATGTAGTGCCCCACCTGAGCGAACAGGGGGTAGCCCGTCTCCTCGCACAGCGCGATGAGTTCGGCCGCGGCGTCGGCCGCCGCCTGCCACCGGCCGGCGTACAGGTCGTCGACGGCGATGAAGATCAGGCCCGGCATGCTCGCCCCCACCGCTCCGCCGTCGCGTATGACCCGGAGCACGGCCTCGCGGCAGCCCGGGAGCCGACCGAAGTACTCGGCCACCAGGGCGGTGCGGATGACCACGTCGGCGTCGGTCTGGCCCTTCAGCCGCGATATCTCCTCGTCCAGGCGGTGCAGCATGTCGTCGGTGACGGAGCCGAGGTCGTGGTGGATGCGCCCCAGGGACGCCGCGGCAGCGGGCGACGCTTCGGGAAGCCGGGCGAGCACGTCCACCAGAGGGTGCCAGTGCTCCTGTCGGCCCGAGAACTGGCTGGCGAGCGTGAGGGTGAACAGCGCGTTCTCCAGCTCGTCCTGTGGCAGGGCGGACGGGGCCGGGGCCTGCTCGATCGCCTTCATCAGGAGCACGTGGGCCGTGTCGGCGTCGCCCTCCGTGACGAGCGCCAGGAAGCCGGCGGCCGCAGCCGAGGAGAGCGACCGGGCCGCCGGGTCGCCCTGCACCTCGCGCATGATCTCGTGCGAGACCTCCAGGTAGCCCGCGACCCAGGCAGCGATGTACGCGGCCTGCGACAGGCGGCGCCTGCGGTCCGCCCGGCCGGGGCTCAGCTCGGCCGCGCGCCGCAGCCTCGCGACCGCGCCGTCGGCGTCACCGCGCCGCAGGCTGGTCCCGGCCGCCGACTCGATCACCGCGGCGACCGCCTCGTCGGGCACCGTCGTGGCTCTCGCGAGGTGGTCACCGCGGCGCTCGGGCTGGTCCGCCAGCGCGTCGGCCAGCCGGCGGTGGGCGCTGCGCCGCTGCTCGCCGGTGGAACCGTCGACCACCGCGGACCTGACCAGCGGATGCCGGAAGCGCACGGCGCGGCCGTCCTCCGTGACCATGGCCAGGTGGTCGCGCTCCGCGGGTGCGAGCCCTTCGAGCCCGCCCGGCCCGCCGGCCTCCTCGAGGACACCGATGTCGCCGGAGCCTTCGAGGGCCGCGAGCAGCAACAGGTCGCGTGTTCTCTGCGGCAGCCGTTCGACGCGGGCGGCGTACAGAGCACGGACGTCTCGTCCCGGGCCGCTCCCCCACCCTGCCCCGTTGCCGTTCCGGTCGCCGGACACACGGGTGGATGCGGCGAACTCGAGCAGTGCGAGGGGGTTTCCCTGCGCATCCCGCGCCACGGACGACAGGACTCGACGGGGGAGGTGGGCGAAGCGCCGGGACAGCAGTCGCAGTGCGTCCGCGTCGTTGAGCGGCGTGACCTCGACCTCCGTCAGGCCGGTGGACGGGAAGGGCTCACCGGACTGCGGCCGCTGGGCTCCGAGCAGCCCGATGCGGCGACCGCCCAGTCTTCTGGCGACGAATCCCACCGCGGACCGGCTCGCGTGGTCGACGACATGGAGGTCGTCGACCACCAGGAGCAGCGGCTGTTCCTTCGCGGCCTCTTCGAACAGTGACAGTGCCGCGTTCAGGACGGTGATCCGGCTCGGCGCGGGACCGACGCCGAGACCGAGCGCGACCTCGATGGCCTCCCGCATGGGCCGCGGCAGACGACCGAGCTCGTCCGTCAGTGCGGCGACGAGCTGGTGGAGTCCCGCGAAGCTGATGTCCGTCTCGTACTCGACGCCGCTCCCGCGGATGACCCGGGCGCCCTTCGCGGCCGCCAGCTCAGCGGCCGCGTCGAGGAGTGCCGTCTTCCCCACACCCGGCTCACCGGTGAGAAGGACGGTGGCTCCGTCCGTCGCGGCCTTGTCCAGGAACATCGCGAGCTCGCCGAGCTCGCGGTCTCGGCCGACCAGCCCGGTCGGGTCGAAGTCCACGCCCCTCACTGTTCCCGCCCGCCTCGCATCCGCTGTGCCCCTCCTCGTGCCGCGCGAAGCGGTCGAACGACCCACTGCGCACATGGCCGGGAAGTATCTCACCGGCGGGTGGCATGTGCGAGGAGTCCCTGCCGCGAGGTGGTCCGGCGCCCGGGGCCGTCCGACGCCGGGCTCAGCCTCGGACGGGGTCTTCACCTGCTGGGCGTCGAAGTCGAGTAGGTGAGCGTAACCATGTATGAGTGAGTGTCGTTGTCAGAGTGT
>NZ_JBNGGC010000014.1:0-209055 GCF_049974565.1 Streptomyces sp. WG5
GCATCGTCGCACCAGCACTGAAGATGCAGTCCGCCGGGGCACCTTCACTTCGATCCACCAAACGAGATGATCCCTTACTGGCGGCCGAGACCTCGCCGCTGGCGATCTTGGTCATCTCGGTCCGCTCGGCAGCCGAAAGGCTGACCGCGAACGGGCTCGCCAGCAGGGCGCGCGCAGCTTGCTGGGCCTCGGCCTGCTGCGTGACCGACACAGCCTGAGGTGCGGCCGCCGGTGCCTGGGATGCTTGCGCCAGGCTGGCAGCCCCGCCAAGGGCTATGGCAGTGGCGTCCGAAACGGCTGCCATGCGCAGAGTATTACGGTTCATTCGCGTTACCCCTCACGTTGCCGCAAGGGGGAGCAAGCCCACAGGAAGACCCGAACGGGCGTGGAACCGAAAGCCCCCTGGCTTCTTTCCCCCAATTACATGAAGCTTGTCGATCCCACTGGTCAAAGAAGGAACCAACGTGTTGACGTCTCAACTTTCGAGCACCCAACAACATGCACGCTATCCCCCTGTCGATCACTCGACCATGGCGTAGTTGGCCAGTGAGTGGCGAATATCAGTCACATTCCTCTATGACCTGCGTCTTTATAGGTCGAAGTGCGCCGACTTGGCTTGAACCTACATCTTCGCTGTCGCACCGGAAGTCTTTTCTCCCCTCTTCCTGCGGGGAGCCGTAGGGGGTGCATGAGCGGTAACCAGCTCACGATCAAGCTGGCGAGTGACGAGGCACTGGTTCTGTCGCACTGGCTGGAGAATCTCCAGATGACGGACCTCAGCCGTGTTGTGGACGATCCGGCGGTCTGCGCGCCGATCCATCGGATCGCCGGAACGCCGGACAAGGCGCTTCCTGAAAGAGCGTTTTATCCCGTCCGGGGTGTTTGGTGAGTCGCCCAAAGTCAGCGGATTGGGGTCGCGTCCGGAGGCGTGTGAGGGATCCGCTTGTGGAGTGCGATGTGTGTGGACGGGTGATGTGGCGGTGGCCGACGCTGCCGACTGTGCGGGACGAGGAGATCTGGTCCTGTTCTTGGTGCCACGCTTCCACCCATGCGGGTGGCGATTGGTTCGAGGTCGCGCGGCCGCCGTATTTGCCCGTGGAGATGCGCCGGGAGAGGGCCGTCGCGAATGCACTGCCCCTCGATGTCTCCCACTTCGGCATTTTCGACAGGACGCTGTGCGGAATCCAGCAAGCCGGCATGTCGCCATCCGAATACGGGCGAATACGGGTGGGTGCCGCAGCGAGGGAACGCCTGTGCGGCTTGCCAGAAAGCGGCCGGTGTCATCGATGACCGGTGGCCGCAGGCCTTGAGGGGCGAGGACGTGCGGGTCAGTGTGGCCCGGAGGCCATGAGTCCTTCCAGTTCGGAGTCGACTCCTGCGTGAGCCTGCGGCTCATCAGGTCGATCATCGCGATGCTGAACGCCATCGCGGTAGACGTATGCATCGAGCTTCGCCATAACCTGATGACGCGTCAGTAGAGTTAGCAAAGGGGCAAGTGTCCTGCCACAGCCACCCACAGATGGACACATCCTCGCCGGGCACGGCACAGCACTTCGAGCTTGCCGCACACCCAGCCACACTGCACCCGCGAGAACCCCTTCAGGGAGGACATAGGACGGCCGCCCGGCTGGCCGTCACCAGCCTGTCAGCCGTTCTCGCAGGTCAACGTGCCCTTCCGCGAGGCTTCAGCGGGACCGCCGGCAGCTTGGGGGCTGGCAACGGGGCGCCGTCGTAGCCCTGGACCTCACCGAACCGGGACCCTTCCATCCAGTCCCGGCGAGCCTGTGCGATCTCCTCCTGCGACCGTCCGATCCAGTTCCAGAACATGATCAGCTCCTCCTCGAACGGCTCGCCGCCCAGGAGCATCAGACTCGCGTCGGTGCCGGCGCGCAAGGGGAGTTCGTCGCGGCCGCAGCCGAGGTAGAGCATCGAACCCGGCACCAGCGGCACGCCGTCGACGTGGGCCTCGCCGGCCATGGACAGGACGGCGTACTCGAAGTCCCGTTCCAGCGGGAGGCGTACGTCCGTGCCGCCCGTGAGAGTCAGATCCGCGCCGACGAGGGGGGTGTACGTCGTGCCCGGTGAGGTGGTGCCGTCGAGGGTGCCGAGGAGCAGGGTGGCCGTCAGGCCGGGGGCCGTGACGAGGGGCAGGTCGGCGTGGAACTCGAAGTGCGGGTCGGTGTGGCGGTGGGCGTCCGGGAGGGCCACCCACAGTTGCGCGCCGTGCAGATGACGGGCGTGCGAGCGCGGGCTCTCCTCGGAGTGGCTGATCGCCCGGCCGGAGGTCATCAGGCCCAGCTGGCGCGGGCGGATGGTCTGCAGGCTGCCGGTGGAGTCGCGGTGCAGTACCTCGCCCTCGTGCAGCCAGCTGACCGTCTGCAGGCCCATGTGCGGATGCGGCGGCACCTGCATGCCGGGCTCGTCGGCGATGTCGTCGGGACCGTAGTGATCGACGAAACACCAGGCTCCGACCATGCGCCGGCCCAGGTTGGGCAGCAGCCGGCGGACCTCGGTGGACTCGCCGAGCCTGACGTGGCGAGGGCTGAGGAGTTCCCGCACGGGCTCCGCCACCACGAAGCCGCGGCCGCCGCACAGGCTGGGAACCGCCTCACGATCAAGATTGCTCATGCTGTCCAACCTAGCCCCGGACGGCCCCGCCGCGTCAGACCGTCCTCCGGCCGTCACCGTGGCCGGACCGCACGCCGTCGTCCAGGTTACGCGCGGTTGTGGAATGCTCCACCCTGTCGCGCGGTTGAGTACGCCGAAGGAGGTCCCAGTGGACACGACGTACTACGACCACGGATCACCGACGGAGCGCTGGGAGCGCGCGCGGCTGTTCTTCGACGCCAAGGACTACGCGGCCGCGGCACGTGTCCTGAGCGGGCTGGTCGGGGAGGTGCCCGAGCAGACCGGACCCCGGCTGCTGCTGGCGCGCGCCTACTACCACTCGGCCCAACTGCGGCGTGCGGAGGCGGAGCTGCGGGTCGTCGTCGAGCGCGATCCCGTCGAGCAGTACGCCCGGCTGATGCTGGGACGCACGCTCGAACGGCAGGGGCGGCAGGAGGAGGCCGACGCGCAGCTGCGGATCGCCGCTGCCCTGGCGGGGGACTTCGCCGGCCGCTGAGCGGCGGTGCCCACGGCGGAGCGGTGAGTGCGGTGCCGTACTCACCGCTCCGCCGTCAGGGCTCACCGCTGCGCCGTTACGACTCGGCACTCGGCGCAGCCGCTCACCGTTTCGGCGTCGCACCGCTCGCGTACGTCCGACGGCCCCGGCGGTGAGCGATCTCGCCGAGCATGACGTCGAGCGCGACGAACGCGGCCAGCGGTATGCCCAGCAGTGGCACGAAGTAGCCGAGGACGGCGACCGCCGCCAGCAGGGGGACGAGGAGCAGGGGCGGCACCTGCTGCCACGCGCCGCGCGGGATCGGGCGGCCGAACGCGGAACCCCTGCCTCGCTGCCACCACATGCGGTAGCCCCAGAGGATGAGCAGGATCAGTGAGGCCGCCAGCAGCATCAGGGCGATCTGGTTGGGCAGGCCGAACAGGCTGCCGGTGTGCAGGTCGATGCCCCAGCGGCTGAGCTTGGCGAGCACCGGGTAGTCGGCGAAGCGGAGCACGTCGGTCACTTCTCCCGTCGCCGGGTCCACGGCGACCGAGTCCTGCTTCTCGGGCCAGCTCCGCTGCACCTGCTTGACGACGTAGGCGGAGGACGCGTCCGCGGGCGGGACGATCTCCACGGGGTCGCCCAGGCCCTCGGCGCGCGCGGCGGCCAGGACCTTGTCGAGGCCGACCCCGTGACCGGCGTCCCCGCCGGCGCCCGCCGCCGCGCCGTGGCCCGCGTGCTCGCCGCCCGACGCGCCCGACGCCGAGGCCGAGACGGACGGGGTGGTCTGGCCGAGCGAGACACGCAGGTCCTCGATGTTCGCTCCGGCGTACGTCGACCAGGTCAGGCCGGTGGCCGAGAGGAACACGAACCCGGCCGCGGCCCAGGCACCGACCGTGCCGTGCAGGCCCAGGGTGCGGCGCCGGCCGCTGGTGCCGCGCAGTTTGCGCCTCGCCCTGCGGCGGGAGAACCACAGCACCAGGCCGCCGCCCGCGATCACCCACAGCCAGCTGGCGGCGAACTCGCTGTACAGGCGGCCCGGTTCGCCGAGGTGCAGGTCGCGGTGGAACTCGTCGATCCAGGTGCGCAGCGGCAGCGCGCCGGTCGAGCCGTACTGTTCGAGGGCGCCGCGCACCTTCGCGGTGTACGGGTCGACGAAGACCGCCAGGGTGTGGTCCGCGTCGACGCCCTCGACACCGGACAGCAGCACCCTGGTGGTGGCGTCCGCCTCGGGCGAGGGGCGTACGGCCGACACCGTCCCCTCGGGGTGGGCCTGCCGGGCGGCGGCGACCTGCTCGGAGACCGGCAGCTTGCTCTCGCCCACGTCGGGGACGGTCAGTTCGTGCGCGTAGACCATCTTCTCGGCCTGGAAGGAGGCGGCGTAGAGGAAGCCGGTGGCCGCCGCGATCAGCAGGAAGGGGGCCACGAACAGCCCGGCGTAGAAGTGCAGGCGCAGGACGAGCGGGCGCAGCGTGGACCATCTGCCGGGTGGGGGCGGTGGCGGGGCCGCCGGTCCTGGGGGCTCGTGCGTGGGGGTCGCGGAGGTGGTGGTCATCGGTGGGCGCTCCGGGGACGTCGTGGGGGCGGGGTGCTCCCAGTGGTCGGGGCCGGAACGCCCCGGGTTCCCCGACCTTTTGGTGGCGTACGTCACATCGGAGGTCTCGGTGGTCGCCGTACGCCGTGGCATCCTGGCGCGATGGGAACTCCGAGTGATCGTGCGTCCTGTGCCGAGCGGGTCGGGGAACTGCTCGCCGTCGGCGGCCCGTTGCCGATCGTCGCGGCCGGCGATCCGGTGCTGCGGCGCGTGGCCGAGCCCTTCGACGGGCAGTTGGAGCCGTCGCTGCTGGCACGGTTCGTCGAGGCGCTGCGCCTCACCATGCACGCGGCGCCGGGCGTCGGCCTGGCCGCGCCGCAGGTGGGTGTCGGGCTCCGGATCGCGGTCATCGAGGACCCGGCGCCGGTACCTGACGAGGTACGGGTGGTCCGGGGACGGGTGCCGCAGCCGTTCCGGGTGCTGGTGAATCCGTCGTACGAGCCCGTCGGCGCCGCGCGCGCCGCGTTCTTCGAGGGCTGTCTGAGCGTGCCGGGCTGGCAGGCGGTGGTGGCTCGGCACGCCGAGGTGCGGCTGCTGGCGCGGGACGAGCACGGGCGTGCGGTGGACGAGGTGTTCTCGGGCTGGCCGGCCCGGATCGTGCAGCACGAGACGGATCATCTCGACGGCACGCTGTATCTGGACCGGGCCGAGCCGCGGTCGCTGTCGTCGGACCGGGCGATGGCCGAGCGGTGGGGGCAGGCGACGCCGGAACGGGCGGCGGCGGAGTTGGGGTTCGGGCTGCCCGGCCCGGCGGTCTGACCGGCCGCCGGTGCGGCACGGGCGGGCGGTGCGCACCCGCGGTCGCGGGGTGCCGCTGCACCCGCCCGTGCCGCACCGGGAGTGCCTGCCGGGGGTGTGCGGGCACCGAGGGGCGAGACACGACTGCCCCTCGGCCGGCGCGCCGGGGCGGCTGCCCTCAGCCGTGCGAGGGGGTCACTGGTCCCGGTACGCCTCCAGCAGCCGCAGCCACACCTCGCTGATCGTCGGGTAGGACGGGACCGCGTGCCACAGGCGGCTGAGCGGAACCCGGCCGACGACGGCGACGGTCGCGGAGTGGATCATCTCGCCGACGCCGGGGCCGACGAAGGTGACGCCGCGGAGGATCTCGTCCTCCAGGTCGACGACCATGCGGGCGCGCCCCTTGTAGCCGTCGCCGTACAGGCTCGCGCCGGCCACCGTGGCGAGGTCCACGTCGACGGCGCGGACGCGGTGGCCCGCCTGCTCGGCCTCGGCAAGGGTCAGGCCGACGGACGCCGCCTCGGGGTCGGTGAACACCACCTGGGGGACGGCGTCGTGGTCGGCGGTCGCGGCGTGCGCGCCCCACGGGCCGCAGTCCAGGTCCGCTGCGCCGAAGACGCGGGCGGCGATGGCGGCGCCCGCGATGCGGGCCTGGTACTTCCCCTGGTGGGTGAGCAGGGCGCGGTGGTTGACGTCGCCGACGGCGTAGAGCCAGTCGTGGCCCGCCACCCGGAGGCTGTCGTCGACCCGGAGCCAGGAGCCCGGCTCCAGTCCCACGGTCTCCAGACCGATGTCGTCGGTGCGCGGGACGCGGCCGGTGGCGAAGAGGATCTCGTCGGCCTCGACGCGGTCGCCGGTGTCGGTGACCACGACGACGGTGCCGCCCTCCCGGGTGACGGACTCGACGGACGTGCCGGTGCGGATGTCGGCGCCGGCCTCGGTGAGCGCCTCGGCGACCAGTTCGCCGGCGAACGGCTCCATGCGGGCGAGGAGGCCGCCGTCGCCGCGCACCAGGAGCGTCACCCGGGAGCCGAGGGCCTGCCAGGCGGTGGCCATCTCCACGGCGACGACTCCGCCGCCGACCACGATCAGCCGGCCGGGCACACTCTCGGCGCTGGTGGCCTCGCGGCTGGTCCAGGGGCGTACCTCGGCGAGCCCGGGCAGGGCGGGCAGGGCGGCGGCGCTGCCGGTGCAGACGGCGACGGCGTGCCGGGCGGTCAGTACCCGGCGCGTGCCGTCGGGGGCGGTCACCTCGACCGTGCGCGGACCGGCGAGGCGTCCCTGTCCGCGGTGGAGGTCGGCGCCGATGCCCTTCACCCACTGGACCTGGCCGTCGTCCTTCCAGTGGGAGGTGTACTCGTCCCGGCGGGCGAGGACCGCCGCCGCGTCGAGGGGGTCCCGCACCGACCGGCTCAGGCCCGGCAGGCGGCGGGCGTCCGCGCGGGCGAGGACCGGGCGCAGCAGGGCCTTGCTGGGCATGCACGCCCAGTAGGAGCATTCGCCGCCGACCAGTTCGCTCTCCACGATCGCGGTGGACAGCCCGGCCGCGCGGGTACGGTCGGCGACGTTCTCCCCCACGGGGCCCGCGCCGATCACGACGACGTCGTACGCGATGGAATCCGTTTGCGTCATGGGGCCAGTCTGGTGGGTGGTGTGCGGCGTGGCCACATGGGTACGTGCGCGGAATACGCAGCAGGTCGGCAGTGTTGTGCCGACGGCTCACGCCCCCGAACCCAGGAAGAGGGATCACGCATGACCAGCACCGTGGAGCTCACCAAGGAGAACTTCGACCAGACGGTCACGGACAACGAGTTCGTCCTGATCGATTTCTGGGCGTCGTGGTGCGGTCCGTGCCGTCAGTTCGCCCCGGTCTACGAGAAGGCGGCCGAGGCCAACCCCGACCTCGTGTTCGGCAAGGTGGACACCGAGGCGCAGCCCGAGCTGGCCCAGGCCTTCGGCATCCAGTCGATTCCGACGCTGATGATCGTCCGGGACCAGGTGGCCGTGTTCGCGCAGCCGGGCGCGCTGCCCGAGGAGGCGCTGACGGACGTCATCGGGCAGGCCCGGAGGCTGGACATGGACGAGGTTCGCAAGTCGGTCGCCGAGCAGCAGGCGCAGGCCGGGGGCCAGGCTGCGCAGGACGGCCAGTAGGCACCGCGCAGGACGGCCAGTAGGCGGTGGCCAGTAGGCGGTCCTGCCTCCGGCCGACCCGACCGTCAGCTCGACTCCCGGTGCACCACCGCCGCGCCCAGCACCTTGTGCCGCTCGGGCGCGGCGCCGGGGTCGCGGACCGCTCGGTCGACCAGGGCGGCCAGGTCGCGGCCGGCGGGCAGTTCCAGGTGGACGGTGCTGAGCCGGGGCCGCAGCAGGCGTCCCAGCATCAGGTCGTCGGCGCCGATCACCGCGGCGTCGCCGGGGATGCCGAGACCCTCGTCCTGCAGCGCCCGCATCAGCAGCATCGCGTACTCGTCGTTGTACGCGTACACGGCGTCGAGACCGAGGGCTTCCCAGCGGGCGGCCAGCCGGGCGGCGTCCTGCTCCTGGTAGGCGAGGCGGAGTTCGGTGACGGTGGCGTCGGTGTCGCGCACGGCGCGGCGGGCGCCGGTCAGACGCGGCGCGGAGAAGACCTCGAGCCCGTCCTCCGCGGGCACGACGACGCCGATACCGCGGCGTCCGCGTTCGTAGAGGTGACGGACCGCGCGGTGACCGACGATCTCGTGGTCCATGAGCAGTGCGTGCGCTCCCTCGACGGCCTCGGGGCCGAGGGTGACGACCGCCCGGGCGCCCGAACGCTTGAGGACCTCCACGCCACGCGGGCCGAGACCCGGTCCGGGAACGAGGACGGCGACCGGGCGTAACTCGGCCCAGGCGCGGGCGGCCTCGTCGTCGTACGGGCCGACGGTGCCGTACTGGACGACGGTGTAGTCGAGGCGGCCGAGGGCCTGCTGGAGTTCGTCGAGGAACCGGCGGTAGAGCGGGCCGGCGGGGAAGGACGGCGCGGGCATCAGGACCGTACGGCTGTGCCCGGCGCGCAGGGAGCGGGCCGCCGCGTGCGGGACGTATCCGAGCTCCCTGGCGGCCTCGTGGACACGGCGGCGGGTGGGCTCGCTGATCCGGACGGCACTGGTGTTGTTGAGGACGTAGGAGACGGTCGCGCGCGAGACGCCGGCCAGGCGGGCCACATCGGCGCTCGTGGGAACGGAGCGCGGTGCGAGGGACTCGGGGGCGGGCGGTTTCGGTATCTGCACCATGACGTACGGCATCCTGGCAGAAGGCCGGCGGGGGGCGGCGGGCGGGGGAACGTCGTCCGGACCGGACGAGAACGACGAGAACTCAGCCCGTGGGCACGGTGGTCGCGGGCTCGGCCGGGGTGTCGGTGCGGGTCACCCGTGCGACCAGGTCCAGCCAGCCCGCCTGGAGCCGCGCCGGGGGCACTCCGCACTGTTCGGTGAGGTGGTGGACCAGGGCGGCGTCGAGATACGCCAGCAGCGTGTGGGAGAGGAGTTCGCTGTCACCGTCCGGGACCGCCTGCCGCAGCAGCAGGGCGACGTGGCCGCGCAGGAAGCGGCGCGGCGCGGAGGTGTACCGGCGTTCCGCGCTCGGTTCGGCGGCCAGTTGCAGCTCCAGTTCGTCGATGGAGCGGCGCAGCATCGCGCAGCCGAAGGCGCGCAGCCGCTCGACGGGCGGCGCCCCCGGGCCCAGGGGCGGCGGGCCGCCGAGGAGCGCGGCCTGGAACTTCTTCTCGGAGTGGTCGAGGAGCGCCATGAGCAGGCCGGTGCGGTCGCCGAAGCGGCGGAAGACCGTGCCCTTGCCCACCGAGGCCGCCGCGGCCACCGCCTCCATCGTGACGCCGGCCGCGCCGTGCTCGGCGACCAGCCGGGCGGCGGCCTCCAGCAGCCGGGCCCGGTTGCGCGCGGCGTCGGCGCGCAGGCACGGCTCGTCCTCCTCGGTCCCCGTGCCGAGCTGCAGCAGTTCGGCTGGACCGGCGGTCTCCTGGGGCTTCGGGAAGGGGGGCAGGGCGGCGGACATGAAGCCAGCGTAAGGCATCGGGAAGAAAACTGGACCGCGGTCCGTTTGGGATGTTAGAAATTAAACGGACCTCGGTCCGGATCCTTTACGGCAGTGTTTCAGCAGCGTCTGTCCCGTCAGCGTCTGCTCCGTCCTTGGGAGTACTCATGTCTGTCCGCATCCTTGCGCTCGTCGGCAGCCTTCGCGCCGGTTCGCACAACCGCCAGCTGGCCGAGGCCGCCGCCAAGTACGCGCCGGAGGGCGCCGAGGTGCAGCTGTTCGAAGGGCTGGCCGAGATTCCCTTCTACAACGAGGACATCGACGTCGAGGGCAGCGTCCCGGCCGCCGCCGTGAAGCTGCGCGAGGCCGCGCAGGCCTCCGACGCCTTCCTGTTCTTCTCGCCGGAGTACAACGGCACCATGCCGGCCGTCCTCAAGAACGCCATCGACTGGCTGTCCCGTCCGTTCGGCGCGGGCGCCTTCGCCGGCAAGCCGGCCGCCGTGGTGGGCACCGCCTTCGGCCAGTACGGCGGCGTGTGGGCGCAGGACGACACCCGCAAGGCCGTCGGCATCGCCGGCGGCAAGGTGATCGAGGACCTCAAGCTGTCCATCCCCGGTTCGGTGACTCGTTTCGCCGAGACCCACCCGGCCGACGACGCCGAGGTCGCCGCCCAGCTGACCGAGGTCGTCGCCCGGCTGCACGGCCACGCCGACGAGGCCGTCGCCGCCTGACGCCCGCCTGCGCCGCGTACGGGACCGGAGCTCCGCCGAGCTCCGGTCCCGTACGTGTGTCGCTGCACGCGGCCGGCGTGAGCCGGGGCCCGCGGTCCCGCGGCTCAGAGGCTGTGCGGCTCCGCGGCTCTGAGGGCAGGCCGTCGGAGGGACGGCGGGTCGCCGGAGGGGCGCCGGGCCCGCCGCCTCGAGACGGCACCCCCCGGGCGCCGGCGCCCGGGTCTCGCGGTGCCGTGCGGACCTCGACGCCCCCGGACAGACCCTCACACCTGTGAGGTTCACGGGGGAGCCGTCGTGCCCTTGACTGGTCGCGCAACCGGAAGACGCACGACCTCACGGGGGTACGTATGAAGCGCGGGAAGAACGTCGTCATGGCCGGGATGGCCGCCACGGTCTCGGTGCTGGCCCTCACGGCGGCCGGCTCCGCCGTTCCGGCGCAGGCCACGCCGCCCGGCACGGCCGCCGCCACGGCAGCGACAGTGGCAGCGGCAGCCGGTGTCGACTGCGAGGGCTGGGTGCACAACAACAACCCGGACCACGGCATCGTCGGCTGCAGCAACCACACCGACCGCACCGTCACCTTCCGCGCCGAGATCGTCTGCGGCCGGGCACCCGACGTCTCGGGCCAGTGGGTGACGCTGGCCCCCGGGCGGTACGGCGAGTCCTCGGGCGTCTGCGCGATCTACAGCTCGGGGGTCGGCAGCGTGGGCTGGACCATCCAGTAGGCCTCCGTCAGGCGTCGCGATCCCGCTCCTCCTCCTGTTCCCGCTCCGGTCTCCTCGCGGCCCACAGGCTCGTCGCCGTGGTGACCGCGAGGACGAGCACGATGAAGCCGAGCGAGAAGGGGATACCGATCTCGGGGACGTGGACCCCGGACTCGTGCAGGGCGTGCAGGATCAGTTTGACGCCGATGAAGCCCAGGATGACCGACAGGCCGTAGGAGAGGTGCACCAGCTTCTTCAGCAGGCCACCGATGAGGAAGTACAGCTGGCGCAGACCCATCAGGGCGAACGCGTTGGCCGTGAACACGATGTACGGGTCCTGGGTCAGGCCGTAGATGGCCGGGATGGAGTCGAGGGCGAACAGGACGTCGGTGGAGCCGATCGCGAGCATCACGACCAGCATCGGCGTCATGACCCGCTTGCCGTTCTCCTCGATCCACAACGTCGTGCCGTGGTAGCGGTCGGCCACCCCGAAGCGGCGTTCGACCGTCCTCAGCAGCTTGTTCTCCTCGTACTCCTCGTCGTGCCCGCCCTTGCGGGCGTCCTGGATGAGCTTCCAGGCGGTCCAGATCAAGAAGGCGCCGAAGAGGTAGAACACCCAGGAGAAGGCGGAGATGATCGCCGCGCCGGCCGCGATGAACGCGGCGCGCAGCACCAGGGCCACGATGACGCCGACCATCAGTACCCGCTGCTGGTACTGCGAGGGCACCGCGAACTTCGCCATGATCAGGACGAACACGAACAGGTTGTCGACGCTCAGCGACTTCTCGGTGATGTAGCCGGCGAAGAACTCGCCGGCGGGCCCGCCCCCGGCGAACACCGCCAGCCCCACACCGAACAAGCAGGCCAGAACCACCCAGACGGCCGTCCAGATCCCGGCTTCCCTGATCGACACGTCGTGCGGCTTCCGGCCGATGAAGAAGTCGGCGGCCACGAGGACGCACAGGCCCGCGACGGACAGCAGCCAGACCGTGAGTGAGACGTCCACTGGTGCTCCTGATACGGGTGAGGGGGCGGCCCGCGTACGGGTTTCCCGGCCAGCGTGTTTCCGTAATGCGGTGCAGGCAACCCGGCACCGTGCGCGGTCTGCGCACCGAGGCCGGCGGGCCGGCCGACCCCGACGTGACGGGAGCCCCTGCATGACCACTGCCCCCTTGCTTCCGCCCCCCGCCCGGCCGCGCCCGCGCATCGGCGTGCTCGGTTCCTACGGCGGCTTCAACATCGGCGACGAGGCGATCCTGACCTGCGTCCTGAGCTGTCTGCGCGCCCAGCGGCCCGACGCGCACCTGATCGTCCTGAGCCGGAACGCGGAGCACACCCGCACCCATCACCCCGACGCCGACGAAGTGGTGCCCTGGGAGGGCGTCAGCCGCAACCACGTCCTCGACGTACTGCCCGGCCTGGACCTCCTGGTGCTGGGCGGCGGCGGCATCCTCTACGACGGTGAGGCGCGGCGCTATCTGCGACTGGTGCGCGCCGCGCAGACCCGCGACGTGCCGACCTTCGCCTACGCCGTCGGTGCGGGGCCGCTGACGGACGCCGAGGACCGGGACGCGGTGCGCACCGTGCTGGCGGACATGGACGACGTCGTGGTGCGGGACGAGGAGTCCCGGCTGGTCCTGGAGGAGGTCGGTCTGGAACGCGAGGTCGCGGTCACCGCCGACCCGGCCCTGCTGCTGGGACCCGAGCCCTTCACCGAGGCCATGATGCGCGACGAGGGCATCCCCTCCGGTGCCCGGCTGGTGGGCATGTCGGTGCGCGAACCGGGCCGGGCCGCCGAGAAACTCGACGAGGGCGACTACCACGCGCTGCTCGCCGACGTCGCGGACTTCCTCGTGCGGCGGCTGGACGCGCACGTGGTGTTCCTGCCGATGGAGCGGCACGACGTACGGCACGCGCACGCCGTGCTGTCCCACATGACCGCGCCGGACAAGGGCCGGATCCTGCACGGCGACTACAGCCCGGGGCAGGTCCTCGGCTTCATGCGCCATCTGGACGTGGCCGTCGGCATGCGACTGCACTTCGTGATCTTCGCGGCGCTCACCGGCGTGCCGGTGCTGCCGCTGCCCTACTCCGGCAAGGTCTTCGACTTCGCCCGCCGGCTGGGCGCCCCGGCCCTGGTGGGCGTGGCACGGGAGCAGGCCGGCCTGCTGCTGGCGGAGGTCGACCGGATGTGGGACGAGTACCCGCGGCGCCGGGAGGACCTCCGGTCCCGGATGCGGGAGCTGTCCGCCGCGGCCCGGGAGACCTGCGTGCGCTGCGGCTCGCTGCTCGACGCGATCGGCGAGGTGAACGCGGCCGGCGAGGCGGGCGACGGGGCGCAGGCGGCGGGGCCGGGCCCGGAGCCGTGCGTCTCCGAGCCCCGCCCGTTGCACGCGTGACGGCCGACGCCTGACCTCCGAGGAGAGCGATGCCGATCCTGGAAGAACCCCGCGAACCCCGCACGGTCACCCTGCCCCCGCGGCCCGCCCGGCACGGGGGCCGGTGCGACGTGCTGGTGGTGGGCGGCGGTCCCGCCGGGTTCGCCGCCGCCGTGGGCGCGGCCGACGCCGGGGCCGACGTCGTCCTGGTGGAGCGGTACGGATTCCTCGGTGGCAACGCGACCGTGGCGCTGGTGATGCCGCTGATGTCGTTCCACAACGAGCACAAGCAGGCCGCGTTCACCGAGTCCGGGGACACCTCGCGGCTGCTGCCCACCGACCACGGCGAGGGCGAGCCGGTGGTCGCGGGCGTGCTCTGGCAGCTGCTCGACCGGCTCATGGGGCGCGGCGGCTGTCTGCCGCCCTCCCCGAAGACCGGGTACACGGTCCCCTTCGACCCGGAGCTGTTCAAGCTCTCCCTGCTCGAGATGATGGACGAGTCGGGGGTGCGGATGCTGTTCCACTCCTTCGCCTCCGGCGCGCTGCCCCTCGACGACGGCTCCGGGTGGCGGGTGGTGTTCGAGACGAAGTCGGGACCCGTGGTCATCGACGCCGGGGTGGTCGTGGACGGCACGGGCGACGGCGACGTGGCGACGTCCTGCGGGGCACCGTACGAGATCGGCCGGCCCGAGGACGGGCTGGTGCAGCCCATGACGCTGATGTTCCGCGTCGCGGACTTCGCGCGGCCGGACTTCGCCGACTACGTACGCGCGCACCCCGACCAGTGGCGTGGCGTACACGGGCTGTGGGACCTCATCGAGGAGGCCAGGGCGAACGGCGAGCTCCGGCTGCCGCGCGAGGACATCCTCTTCTTCGCGACCCCGCACCCGCGCGAGATCGCCGTCAACAGCACCCGGGTCAACCGCGTGCTCGGCACCAGCGTGTGGGACCTGACCCGCGCCGAGTACACGGCCCGCCGCCAGCTCTCCCAGATCGACCGCTTCCTGCGCACCCGCGTGCCCGGTTTCGAGGAGTCGTACGTCGTGCAGAGCGGCACGCACATCGGCGTACGGGAGAGCCGGCGCGTACTCGGCGACTACCAGCTGACCGGCCACGACATCCTGGCCGCACGCACCTTCCCGGACGTGGTCGCGCACGGCGCCTACCCGGTCGACATCCACAACCCGCGCGGCTCCGGCACCGTCCTCAAACGGGTGCCGCGGGGCAGCTTCTACGACATCCCGCTGCGCTGCCTGGTGCCACGGGGCACCGAGCGGCTGCTGGTGGCCGGACGCTGCATCTCCGGGACGCATGTGGCGCACTCGTCGTACCGGGTGATGCCCATCGCCATGGCGACCGGCCAGGCGGCCGGGGTGTGCGCGGCGCTCACGGTCCGGCACGGGCGCGGTCCGCGCGGCCTGCCCTACCGGCTGGTCCAGCACGAGCTGTTGCGGCAGGGGGCCCGGCTGCGGACCGGCCCCACGGCTGCGGACGGGTGACACCCCTGCGGGACGGATGAGTCCTGACGGGATGGGCTGGTGCCCCCTGCTGGACGGGACGGACAGGTGAGGCCCGCGACCCTTGCGGGACAGGCCGGAGACCGGGCGTACGTACGAGTGGGGCCCGCGACCCTTGCGGGACGGACGAGCCCCGGGGTCAGCCGGTCAGCTCGCCCAGTCCAGCAGGCGGTCCCGGGTCTCGGGGGCGCGCAGGTGGTCGAGGGAGGCCTTCTCCAGCTGGCGGACGCGTTCCCGGGTCAGGCCCACGTGCTGGGCCACCTGCTGCAGGGTGCGGGCGCGGCCGTCGTGCAGACCGTAGCGCAGGCTGAGGATCAGGGCCTCCCGGGGCGCGAGGGTGCCGACGGCCTCCCGCAGCTCCGCCGCGAGAGCCTGGAACTCGGCGACCTCGGGGGCCTGGAGCACCTCGGTGTCGGGGATGAGGTCGCCGACGACGGTCTCACCCGCCTCGTCCACCGGGGTGTCCAGGCTGACGGCGTCCCGTCCGACGCGGCGCAGCCAGACGACCTTGTCGCCGTCAATGCCGCTCTCGGCGGCCACCTCCTCGGCGGTCGGCTCGCGGTCGAGGCTCCCGCGAAGCCGCCGCTCGACCTTGGCGAGCTTCTGCAACTGCTCCACGACGTGCACCGGCAGCCGAACCGTGCGCGCGTGGGTCGCCAGGCCTCGCTCGATGGCCTGGCGGATCCACCAGGTGGCGTACGTGGAGAACTTGAAGCCCTTGGTGTGGTCGAACTTCTCCACGGCCCGGATGAGTCCGAGGTTGCCCTCCTGGATCACGTCCAGGAGGGGCAGCCCGCGGTGGGCGTGCCGCTTGGCCATCGACACCACGAGCCGCAGGTTGGCCCGCACCATGTGGTCCTTGGCCGCCTGGCCGTCGTGGACGGCCTCCTCCAGCGCACGGCGCCTGTCGGGCGTCGGCGCGGGCTCGCCGGTGTCGGCCGACTCGAGCTCCTCCATGGCCCGGACCCCGGCCTCGATGCGCCGGGCCAGGCTCACCTCGTCCTCGGCCGTCAGCAGCGGGGTGGCGCCGATCTGGGCCAGGTACTGGCCGAGCAGGTCGGGTTCCTCGTCGGGTTCGGGTATCCGGTTGCGCAGCCGCGCGGTGCGGGTGGCGGCGCGCCGGTCCTCCCGGGCGCCTGCCGCCGTGGTCCGTGCCGGGGGAGCCATGTCGCTTCCTCCGTCCCCTTCTTCGGGTTCTCGGGGTCAGTGCGGTACGGGGGTCCCGCGTCCGCGCCGCAACCGGCCGGTCACGACCACCAGGCCGGCCGCCGCCAGCAGTGCGAACGCCGCGCACACGACGGCGAGGACCACCAGGCTGCCCCGTCCGGGGCTGTCGCCGGAGCCGGTGTCCGCGGCCCACACGCCGAAGAACGCGGCTCCGGCGACGAACAGCGGCAGGAAGAGGGCCGACAACAGCAGCCGCAGCCGCAGCGGGCTCTGTGCGGTGACCGGTTCGGTGCCGGTGCGCGGGAAGCGGCGGCCGGTCGCGCCGGGCCGCGCGCGAGGGTCGGGTTCCGCGGCCCTTCGGGGCCGGCGTCGGTCGCTCATGCCGTTCCCTCCGTGCGGGTTCGGGGCGTCAGTGGTCGGGTGGGGCCTCGCTGATGTCCGCCAGGGCCGAGTGCGGGTCGTCGGTGGCGGCCAGGTCACCGAGGGTGACCACGCCGACCGGGACGCCGCCGTGCTCGACGACCGGCAGCCGCCGCACGGCGTGGCGTCGCATCAGCTCGGCCGCGTAGTCGGTGGTGTCGTCCGGTTCGAGGGTGACGACGGGCGGGGGCGTGCAGACCGAACCGACCGTGGTGTCGTCGGGGTCGCGGCCGTCGGCGACGCCGCGGAGCACGATGTCGCGGTCGGTGAGTACACCGAACAGGTCCCGGTCGTAGGTCACCAGGACGTCGCCGATGTCCTCCTCGCGCATCAGCCGGGCCGCCCGCGCCACCGTGGTCATGGGCTCGACGGCCACCACGGCGGGTGACATCACGTCTCGGATGCGCCGTGTCATGGTCGCGCCTCCCGGGGTGGGTGCGGAGTTCCGTGCGGGCCGCGTAGCCCGCGGCCGGGCCGGCAAACCGCTCCGCTGCGGCCGGCTCAGCCCAGGTCGATCAGGGCCAGGCCGATGTCGGGGCGGTGGGTCTTGGCCAGTTCGGCCGGGCTGTCCCGCACGACGACCTCCAGTGTCGGCCAGACCCGCCCGGACAGCAGGTGGCCACCGCGGGTCGAGCCGTCGGACAGTCCCAGTACGGCGTGCAGGTGCGGGGCCGGTCCGTCGTCGGCGACGGCGATGTCCCCGATCAGGGACAGCACCTCGCACTGCTCCCCCACCGGAATGCGCCGGTAGTCCCCGGCCTGCCGGTCGAACCAGCCGACGACCGCCTCCGAGAAGGCGCCCACGGCCGTCACCTGGGACGCCCCGAGCGACCGGTCGCGGGCGAAGGCGGTGACCTCGGCGAGCGCGTCCTCGCCGGGGTCGAGGACCACCACGTACACCGCGGACGGCCCGTCCTGCACCTGTCGCCACTTCATGCCCGGTCGGGTACCCGGCGCGGGTCGGGGCAACCCTCGCTCCGCACGCGCGCGGAGCTGGAGGCGGTGCCGCCGGGCGGCCCCGCCCGGCGGATGCGGGCGGCGGATGCGGGCGGGGCGGGCATCGGCGCCTCCACCCGCCGTCCGACCGGTCCGCGGCGGGTGGAGGCGCACGGGAGCACTCCCGAGGACCCGCGGGGGCGGCCGGCGGTGCCCTTCACGGTCCGGGCGCCTCACGGACCGAGTGCCCGCCGGATCGCCGCGAGCCAGTCGTCGACGGGTCCGAAGGTGAGCAGCCCGCTGCCCGCGCCCGCGAGTTCCCCGGCCGCGGGCAGCAGCCGTTCGTACGTCCGCCGCAGGGCCGTGCGGTCGCCGAGTCCGAGGGCGAGCGCGGCTTCGGCACAGCACAGCGCCTCGTACAGGAGGTCGGGCGGCGGCTCCGGGAGGGCGCTCAGCGCCGTCCGGGCCTCGGCGTCACGGCCGTCGGCCAGCAGGGCGAAGGGTTCGGCCCAGGGCCGGTACGGCCCCCAGTCCACGCCCGGTTCCACGTCCGCCGGCCGGCCGTGGGCCAGGCGCAGGCCCAGCAGGGCCAGGGGCAGCAGCCCGCGTCGCAGGCCCGGCATCCCCGCGTCGTCGAGCCGTGCCGCGGCGGACCGGTAGGCGGCCGCGGCACGGTCGTACGGACCGCCGGTGGCGGCCAGGCGCAGGGCCCGGTACCACTCGGTGAAGACGGCCACCAGCGGCCGTTCGTGCCGTTCGGCCAGACGGTCCGCGGCGGTGGCGTGCTCGTCGGCGGCGGTGAAGTCGGCGAGGGCCGAGCGGGCCTGGATGCGGATCAGGTGGCCTGCGATCGCGTGGCTCACCAGGCCGTGCCGGGCCGCGAGCGCGACGAGTTCGGCGCCGATCGCGTCCCGGCCGGGGGCCAGTCCCGCGGTGGTGCAGGACTGCATGAAGGCTCCGTTGAGGGCGAAGGCGAGCAGCGCGGGGTCGTCCAGGCGGCGGGCGATCCGCAGGGCCTCGTCCGCCGCCCGGGGACCGCGCGGGGACCGGACCCCCCGGGACTCCAGGGCGACGGTGGCCAGCAGCCGGCAGCGGGCCGCGTCGGCGGTGGTGTCGTCCGGCAGGGCGGCAAGGGTGCGTTCGGCCGCCGCGACGATCCGCCGGGCCAGTTCGGGGTCGTCGCTGCGGGTCCAGTTGGCGGGGACGTCGTAGGCGCCGATCACCCGGGCCGTCAGTTCCGCGTCACCCGTCTCCTCCGCCGCCGCGACCGCGGTCATACGGTGCTCCCGGGCCGCCCGGAGACCGCCGCCGCCGGTGACCGCGAGGTTGCTCAGCAGGCCGACGGCCGACTCCAGGCGTGCGTGGGCACCGGCGGCGACCGTGCGGTCGTACGCCTCGGTCGCCCGGTTCCAGAGCCGGGCCGCCGCCTCGGCGGGTTCGGCGGGCGGGTCCAGGTCCGGGTCCTGGGCGAGGATGCCGGCCTCCAGGCGGCGCAGTCGGGGCCCCGGGTCGACGCCCAGGTGCCCGGCCAGCAGGGTGCGGGCCCGGCGCAGCACCGCGAGGGCGTCCGCCTGGCGTCCCGTCCGGTACAGGGCCAGGGCGAGCAGGCGCCAGGCCTCCTCGCGCCAAGGGTGCTCGGTCAGGTGTGCGTCCAGGTCGGGGACGGCCTCCGCGGCCCGGCCCAGGTCCACGAGGAGTTCCGCCCGGCGTTCGACCGCGCGCAGCCGCAGTTCGGTGAGCCGGGAGCGCTCGCCGCGGGCCCAGTGCGCCTCGCTGAATTCGGCGTAGGCGGGACCCCGCCACTCCCCCAGCGCCGCCCGGAGCCGGTCCGGGGCCTGGGCGGCCGGCAGTCGGCCGGCCGCTGCGACGGCCGCCTCGAAGCGCCAGGCGTCCACGGCGTCCGGTGCCGCGCGCAGGACGTACCCGGGGCCCTCGGTGACCAGCAGCCGGGCCGGGGCCCGCGGCGGGCGGTCGGGTTCCAGGGCGCGGCGCAGATCGCCGACGAAGGTGCGCACCGCACCCACGGCCCGCGGCGGCGGTGCGTCCCACAGGTCGTCGACCAGTCGGGCGAGCGGGACGACCCGCCGCCGGGCCAGGACCAGCCGGGCCAGCACGGCGCGGTGCCGGGGCCCCCGGAGGGCGAGCACGTCGCCGTCGCGCCCGGCCGTGACCGTTCCGAGCACACCGAACGTGACCGCTTCCATGTTCCGTCCGCTCCGATCCGCACCACTGCTCGCCGATCACCACGGTACGCGTGCTGATCGGTTGCTGATTCGCGCGCGGGAGGCTCGGAGCCGTCACCAGCACGACGTCGGACACGACGCGAACCGAGACGACGCGGACCGCGACGACGTGCACGGACACGGCGTGGAACAGCCACGACGTGGATCAGAGAGGCGCAGACCTGCCATGGCACCTACCATCCCCGGCTTCACCCACGACCGCGTCACGGTCGCCGACGGTGTCGCCCTGCACGTGGCCGTCGGCGGCTCCGGCAGTCCGGTCGTGCTGCTGCACGGCTTCCCGCAGACCCATCTGATGTGGCGGCACGTGGCCGCCGACCTCGCGGCCGACCACACGGTGATCTGCCCCGACCTGCGCGGCTACGGCGACAGCGACAAGCCGGCCGATCCGGACGGCACCGCCTACGCCAAGCGCACCATGGCCGCCGACGTCGTCGCCCTCGCCCGGGCGCTCGGGCACGAGCGGTTCGCGCTGGCCGGGCACGACCGGGGCGCGCTCGTCGCGGTGCGGGCCGGGCTCGACCATCCCGACGCGGTGACGCACCTGGCCGCGCTGGACGTGCTGCCGACCCTGGACATGTGGGACGTCCTGCACGGCACCTCGGCGGCCGTGGGCTTCCACCTGTACCTGATGGCGCAGCCGCCCGGGCTGCCGGAGCGGTTGATCGGCGCCGCGCCGGACGCGTTCTTCGGTCACTTCCTCGACATCTGGACGCGGGACCCGGAGGCCCTGCCCGCCGACGTCCGCGCCGCCTATCTGAAGGCGTCCCACGAGGCGGTGCCGTCCATCGTGGCCGACTACCGGGCTTCGGCCGGCATCGACGTCGTCCACGACCGGGCCGACCGCGCCAGCGGCAACCGGCTGGGGATGCCGGTGTCCGTCCTCCAGCAGGACTGGGGCGCCGCACTCGGTTACGATGCCGCCGCGCTGTGGCGGGCCTGGGCCCCGGACCTGCGGCACGACACCGTCGGCTGCGGCCACTTCATCGCGGAGGAGGCGCCCGGCGAGGTCGCCGGGGCGCTGCGGAACCTGCTGACGCGGTAGGGCGTCCGCCCGCCGTCCGCCCCTCGTGCACCGGTGTGCACCGGCCGGTGCGCACCGGTGCACGACGGCCGGTTGTGCGTGGTCCACGGCCGGTTGCCCGGTCCTGGCGACCCCGCTGCTGCCCCGGCACGACCATGCGCCGGTCTAGGACGGCGGTGTCCCCGGGCCCAGCGTGGGGAACCGGCGGCGGGCCTGCGCGAACAGGGCGGGATAGTCGGTGCCGTAGGTGACCGCGGCGGCGAAGAGGGCGTCGAGGGCGGCGCACAACGGGTCCGGTCCGGCCGCGGCGGGCAGTGCGGGCATGGCCATCGCCTGTTGCAGCAGGTTGTCGCGGCATCCGTCCGCCGAGTCCGTCTCGGTGTGGGTCAGACGGTCGTCGGCGAAGAACCGGTCCCAGGCCCGCTGGGGGTCGTCGAACGGCGCCGGCAGGGGCTCTCCGCGGTCCAGTGCCGCCAGCGCGGGCGCGATCCAGTCGACGTCGCCCAGCCCGGCCGCGGCGAAGGCCCGGTGGGCGGCCCACCGGGCCAGGCTACGCTGCGTCGCCGGGCAGGCCGCGTCGACGGCGTCGAGCAGGTCGCGGTCCAGCGGCACGAGTCCCCGTGCGTTGCCGCCGGCCTCGCGCAGGCGGCGGCTGGGCAGCCGGCCGCCCCAGGACAGGGCTTCCGCACGCTCCTGCGCGGCCGGCTCCGCCGCGGCCCGCTCCTCCCGCAGGCGGCGCTCGGCCGCGGCCCGCTCCTCGGGTGCGGGGGGCGGCGGCAGGCTGCGGGCGTGCCGGCGTGCGGCGCTGCGCGAGGTCTGCCGGACGACGAGGCCCGCGGCGGGCGGGGCGGGCCAGAACTGGAGCAGGTAGTGGTCGACCGGCGCGCCGCCGTCGAGCACGGCGAGCTCCTCCTCCCGGCCCCGGTCCATGCCGCGCCCGCAGTAGCGCACCCGGTGGTCGGTCGGGAGCAGGTCCAGCGTGCACAGGGGGCCGTCGCCCCACGGCAGGACGACCGTCCTGGCGGAAACCGGCCGGAAGGGCGCCTCCACCACGTCCTCCCAGCCGTCGTCGAGCGGCGGTGCCGCCCCGTGCACCTCGACGGTCAGACCGACGCGGCCGGTGTGCAGGCCCGTGACGAGGAAGAGGCGCCCGGGGACGGCCGCCCCGCACAGTCCGTCCGTCTGTCCGGCGCAGGCCGGCGACGGACCCGTGTCCTCCCCGTCAAGTCGGCTGTCCACGTAGAACTGCCCGTAGCTGACGTGTAGTTCACCGCTGTACACCGTCCGCACGGCCGCCCCCCTCCTCATGTCCGGCTCCCTGAGGCCACCAGTATGCGGAGGGGGTACGACAACGGTCGCCGACGACCGGTCAGCGTGCCCCGGGGACGTCCTGGGTGACGCCGTTCAACGGCGAGGACGGGTCGCTTCCGTAAGGGCGGGTGAAAGCCTCCATGCCGTGCCCGGACGGGTCGCCGAAGTACACGCCCCGTCCGCCGTCGTTGCGGTTGATCCGGCGCGGGTGCCGGCCGTGCGGGTCGGCCTGGACGGGGACCCCGTCCTCGACGAGCCGGGCGAGGATCCCGTCGAACTCGTCCTCGGAGACGAGGAACGCGTAGTGCTGCGCCGGGATGTCGATGTCGACGGTGGCGAAATCGAGGGTGACGCCGTTGGCGGTCGTCACGGGCAGGAACATTCCGGCCGGCTCACCGACCTCCAGCCCCAGGATTCGGGCGAGGAAGTGGGCGGACTTCTCCCGGTCCCGGGAGAGAACGATGGTGTGGTTGAACTCGACTGACACGGGTGAATGCCTCCACGGGCATCTCCGCGGCGCCTCCATGCCTCACCCGGACGGTGACCGACACGCGATGCCGCGCCGTGGATCTTAGACGAGGCGGCCGGTGCTGTCGATACCCGGCGACATCCCCTGGCACGGGGTGCCGGCCCCGTGCTTGCACGGGGCCACCGTGCGCCCGGCCGTCTGCTCGCCTCCGCGGCGTCGTCGTTCCTGCTGACCGCGGCCCCCGGCCCCCGTGGCGCCGACCGGACGCACGGACTGGGGTCCCGCGGTCCGGACGCGGAGATCGCGGCCGTTTCTCAGCTGGACGCCTGGTCGCTGTCCTTCATGGCGCCCCAGCCGTGCCAGCGCTCGACCTCGACCCAGGCGCTGACCCTGGCCCGGACCCGGTCGGGGTACGGGTCCCCCGTGTAGTGCCTGGAGAGGCGGTCGATGCCGGTGAGGTCCTCGTCGTCGCGGGTCTCGGTGACGCGGCCGATGAGGGTGACGTGCGTGTACCAGTCGTCGCCCGCGAGGACGGTGAGGGTCACGCGCGGGTCCCGGCGCACGTGCCCCAGGCGTACCCGGCCCTCGTCGAAGTTGATCAGGACCCGGCCGTCGTCCTCCCACAGGTACCAGGTGGGCGTGGAGACGGGCGCGCCGTCCGAGCGGAGGGTGGCCATGACGCACGGGTTGGGGCGGCGCAGCAGGTCGACGGCCTCGGGCGGCAGGGGCGGCTTGGACATGCGGACTCCTTCGGTCTTGGTGTGCCGAGACTATGCCGGTGTTCCGGTCGTACCGCTCGTCCGGTACCCCGGGTGGACTCAGTCGGTCGCTTTTTCCTCGAAACTGGCGAAATAGGCCGCCGCCATGTCCTCGTCGCCGTGGCCCTGCTCGGCGGCGCGCGCCAGGCGTTCCGCGCCGGCGGCGGCCACGTCCAGGCGGACGCCGTTCGCCTCGCCGGCCTCGACGATCAGCTGGGCGTCCTTCGCGGCGGTGGTGACCGCGAACTGGGCCGGGGTCAGCGCGCCGTCGCGGATCAGGGCGGCCTTGGCGCGCAGGTAGCCCATGTCGAGCGGGCCGCCCGCGATGGCGTCGAAGAAACCGTCCGGGTCCACACCCAGTGCCTTGGCGAGCGCCAGGACCTCGCCGGCCGCGTTGGTGGCGGCGAGGACCCAGCTGTTGGCCACCAGCTTCAGCCGGGTGGCGCTGCCGGCCGCGCCGTCCTCGCCGGTCCAGACCGTGCGGGAGCCCACGGCGTCGAGGACGGGCGCCACCCTGTCCCGTGCGTCGGACGGGCCGGCGGCCAGGACCAGGAGCTGACCGGCCTCGGCGGGCCCGCGGGTGCCGAGGACGGGAGCGTCGAAGAAGACGAGGCCATGTTCGTCGGCGAAGGCGGCCAGGTCGGCGACCGCGTCGACGCCGGCGGTGGTCGACTGCACCCACGCGGTGCCGGGGCGCAGACCGGCGGTGGCCTGCCGCATGACGTCGAGAGCGGCCGGACCGTCGTACAGCATGGTGACGACGACGTCGGCGTCCCGCACCGCCTCCTCGGGGCGTGCGGCGATGTGCACGCCGTCGGCGGCCAGGGGCTCGGCCTTGTCCCGGGTGCGGTTCCAGACGCGGACGGTGTGTCCGGCCCGGGCGAGGTTGCGGGCCATCGCGGCACCCATGATGCCGGTGCCCAGGACGCTCACGGTGAGCTGGTCGGTCATGACGTCGGCTTTCTCCGCTCGTACGGTCGGGGCCGGGCGGGGCCCGGGTGACCGGCAGGTCGTGCCGGGGCGGTGCGGGCCCCGGTGACCGGCCGGTCGGTGCCGGGGCGGTGCGGGCCCCGGTGATCAGCCTGCCATCCGATCGCGGGCGCCGCAGATCCGAGCGCTACGGCTGGAGCCGACCGGGACGGCCCGCCCCTTCCGGGAAGACGCGCGCGAAGGCGGCCCGGACCCTGCCGCCGGGCGTGCGGTCCAGGATGCCGAACGTCACCCGCTCGAAGGCTTCCGCGAACCGTCCACCGGGCCCGAGCTGCGTACGGAAGGCGCCCGCCACCTCGGCCGGGTCGTTGCGGAACACTCCGCAGCCCCAGGCACCGAGCACCAGCCGGCGGTACCCGTGGGCGGCGGCCGTCTCCAGCACCCGCCCGGCGCGTGCGGTCAGGGCCGCGGGCAGCTCGGCGGCGCGCTCCGGGGCCGTGCGCAGCACCACGCCCGCGTTGGGTGCGGCGGACGTGAGGAAGCCTGCGGTGTACGGCTCGTCCAGCAGCCTGCCGCGGTCGTCGCGGAAGACGGGCACGCCGGGCGAGTGGATGACGCGGTCGGTGTAGAACGGGTCGCGGTGGGCGCGGTGATGGTCGTAGAACCCGCGTGCCCGCAGCAGGCAGGTGTACAGCGCGGAGGCCCGGCACAGGGCCTCCTCCTGGGCCTGGGCGCCGTTGAGGTAGCCGCCGCCCGGATTGCGGGCGGAGGCGAAGTTCAGCACGGCGACCTCGCCGCCGAGGCGGCGGGCGGCCTCGAGGCTGCTCTCGCCGGTGACCTCGAAGACCGTTCGCACCGGAACGGGCGAAGCCGGTTCCACGGGCGACGGGCCGAACACGCGTGTGCGCTCCCGAGCCTTCTCGACCGCCGCGGCGATGGGTACCTCGCGCCCGTCGGACGCGCGGTAGCAACCCGCCATCACGATCTGCTCGGTCTGCTGTGCGATGCCCCGCAGGCGCGCGCTCACGGCGCCACCCCCGTGGACGCCGTGACCGCGCGCCGCGCGGTGTCCCCCGTCGTGCTCATGCAGGAATCCTGGGTGATGCTGGTGATGCGGTGCAACGCAGTTTCCGGGCCCGGGAACGACGGGGAAAGCCCCCGGAAACGGACGGGGCACGGAGATGTCCGAGCCGGTACGTCCCGTTATGCACCCTTGTGCGGGGCCGCATGAGGGTCTTGGGTGGGACGAGTGTGCCGACCAGGCCCACCGCTGAAGGGTCGGCGGCATGGATGGAATCTCAGGAGGATCCCGACATGTCCGATGCGGTAAGTGGCTGCACGCGGCCACGTACCTCTGTCACCGAAGCCGAGGTCGAGGCGCTGGTCCACGGCATCTGCTTCAAGACCGGCCCGCCGAGGCTGCTCGGTGTCGAAGTGGAATGGCTCGTCCACGAACTGCGCGCGCCCCGGCTCCCCGTGTCACCCGAACGACTGCGAGCCATGTACGCCGTACTGCGGACCGTGCCCCTCAGGTCGGCGCTGACCGTCGAACCCGGCGGCCAGCTGGAGTTGAGTTCGCTCCCCGCCACCTCCCTGATGGAGTGCATCGGTACCGTCTCCGCCGATCTCGACGCCGTCCGCGCGGTCCTGCGCGACGACGGCCTCGCCCTCGTGGGCCTCGGTCACGACCCCTGGCACTCCCCCCGCCGCTATCTGAGGCAGCCGCGCTACGACGCCATGGAGGCCTGTCTCGACCGCACCGGACCCGCCGGGCGCTCCATGATGTGCGCCTCCGCGTCCGTGCAGGTGTGCGTGGACGCCGGGCACGAGGAACCCGGCCCGCTCGGTCACGTACGCCGCTGGTGGCTGGCCCACCACCTGGGCGCGGTCCTGGCGGCCGCGTTCGCCAACTCCCCGCTGGCCGACGGCCGGCCCACCGGCTGGCGGTCCACCCGGCAGCTGCGGTGGACGCAGATCGGCAGCGGCCGGGCCGGTGGCCCCCCGCTGGACTCCGACCCGCGCGGCGCGTGGACCCGGCACGTCCTCGATGCGCCGGTGATGTGCGTACGCCGGGAGGAAGGACCGTGGGACGTGCCGGAGGGTCTGACCTTCCGGGAGTGGACCCGGAGCGGGGCGTCGAGAGCGCCGACCCGGGAGGACCTCGACTACCACCTCACCACACTCTTCCCGCCGGTCCGGCCGCGCGGACATCTGGAGCTGCGCATGATCGACGCCCAGCCGGGCGACGACGGCTGGATGGTGCCGCTCGCCGTGACGGCGGCCCTGTTCGACGACCAGGAGGCCACCGAGACCGCCTACCGGGCCGTGAAGCCGCTCGCCGAGCGCACGCTCGGTCTCCCCGCCCCGCACAACCCGCTGTACCGGGACGCCGCCCGCGACGGCCTCACCGATCCGGAGCTGCGCGAGGCGGCCACCGTGTGCTTCACGGCGGCGCTCGCCGCCCTGCCCCGGCTGGGAGCCACCGCACCGGTGACGGACGCCGTCGCGGCGCACCTGGAGCGCTACGTCCTCAGGGGCCGCTGCCCCGCCGACGACCTGCTGGACACGCCGGACGGCGCGAGCCGTGGCCCGCACGGGAGGGAGACCCGCCCATGACCGACCCCGCCATGGACACCGCCACCGACACCCCCATCGACCCCCCTGGTGGAACGGCCGTCGACGTCGGGTCCCTGCGCGAAAGGGCCCTGGCCACGCTCGTCACGGCCCGCGACCGGACCACGCTGCTGACCAGCTGTGTGGACGGCCCCGAGCTGACGTCCCAGGTGTCGCCGCTGATGTCCCCGCTGGTGTGGGACCTGGCGCACATCGGCAACCAGGAAGAGCAGTGGCTGCTGCGCGCCGTCGCCGGGCAAGAGGCGATACGGCCCGAGATCGACAGTCTCTACGACGCCTTCGAGCATCCGCGTTCCGAGCGGCCCGAGCTACCGCTGCTGTCGCCCGCCGAGGCCCGGCGGTACGCGGCCGACGTGCGCGGACGGGCCCTGGACGTTCTGGAGAGCACCGCGTTCCACGGGACGCGGCTGACGGAGGCGGGTTTCGCCTTCGGGATGATCGCCCAGCACGAACAGCAGCACGACGAGACCATGCTGATCACCCATCAGCTCCGCAGGGGCCCCCGGGTCCTGTCCGCCCCGGACCCGGACCCCGTGCCGCTGTACACGGGCCCGGCGGAGGTCCTGGTGCCCGGTGGCCCGTTCACGATGGGCACGTCGACCGAGCCGTGGGCCCTGGACAACGAACGCCCCGCGCACCGGCGCGAGGTGGCGCCGTTCTTCATCGACACCACGCCGGTGACCAACGGCGCGTACCAGGCGTTCATCGACGACGGCGGCTACGACGACCCGCGCTGGTGGACCCCCCAGGGCTGGGACCACATCCGCCGGCACTCCGTGACCGCCCCGCTGTTCTGGCGCCGGGACGGCGCACAGTGGCTGCGTCGGCGCTTCGGGGTCATCGAGGTGGTGCCGGCCGACGAGCCGGTGGTGCACGTCTGCTGGTACGAGGCGGACGCCTGGGCCCGCTGGGCCGGACGGCGGCTGCCCACCGAGGCCGAGTGGGAGAAGGCCGCCCGGTACGACCCGGCCGGTGACCGCTCGGCCCGCTATCCGTGGGGGGACGCGGACCCGGGGCCGGACCACGCCAACCTCGGCCAGCGGCATCTGCGCCCGGCGCCGGCGGGCAGCTACCCGGCCGGTGAGTCGCCGCTCGGGGTGCGGCAGTTGATCGGCGACGTCTGGGAGTGGACGTCGAGCGACTTCACCCCGTACCCGGGCTTCAGGGCGTTCCCGTACAAGGAGTACTCGGAGGTGTTCTTCGGGCCCGAGTACAAGGTGCTGCGCGGCGGTTCGTTCGCCGTGGACGCGGTGGCCTGCCGGGGAACCTTCCGCAACTGGGACTACCCGATACGGCGGCAGATCTTCTCCGGCTTCCGCACCGCCCGGACCGCGGAGGCCTCCTGATGTGCCGGCACCTCGCCTACGTGGGACCCGAGGAGCCGCTCGGCCGGCTCCTCGTGGCGCCGCCGCACGGCCTGTACCGCCAGTCCTGGGCACCCAGGCGCCAGCGCCACGGCACGGTCAACGCCGACGGTTTCGGCGTCGGCTGGTACGCCGAGGGCGATCCGGTGCCGGCGCGGTACCGGCGGGCCGGGCCGATCTGGGCGGACCGGTCCCTGGCCGACCTGGCGCGGGTGGTGCGGACCGGCGCGCTGCTGGCCGCCGTGCGGGACGCGACGCTCTCCGGGGCCGACGCGGAGGCCGCGGCGGCCCCGTTCGCGGCCGGGACCTGGCTGTTCAGCCACAACGGCGCCGTGGCCGGCTGGCCGGGATCGCTGGCCGGGGTGGCGTCGTCGCTGCCGCCCGAGGACCTGCTGGCGCTGGAGGCCCGTAACGACTCGGCGCTCGTGTGGGCGCTGGTGCTGGCCCGGCTGCGCGCCGGGGACGACGCGGGCCGGGCGCTCGCCGAGACGGTGGCGGAGGTCGCCGACGCGGCCCCGGCCTCCCGGCTCAACCTGCTGCTGACCGACGGCGCCACCGTCACGGCCACCACCTGGGGCGACACCCTGTGGTATCTGACGCGGCCCGGCGGCGGCACGGTCGTCGCCTCGGAACCGTACGACGACGACCCGCACTGGCAGGAGGTCCCCGACCGCACCCTGCTCGCGGCGAGCCGCACGGACGTGCTGCTCACCCCGCTCAAGGACCCGGGCGGCACCGCACTCGCAGACGCTTTCGTCTCTCCGAAGGAGCCCCGTACGTGAGCCCGTTCCGCCTCACCCGCACGCTGCCCGAGGACGCCACGGACGCCGCCCTGCGCGCCGACGTCCTGGCGGGCCTGACGAGCACGCCCAAGTGGCTGCCGCCCAAGTGGTTCTACGACGCGCGGGGCAGCGAGCTGTTCGAGGAGATCACCGCGCTGCCCGAGTACTACCCGACCCGGGCCGAACGGGAGATCCTCGTCGACCGGGCCGGTGAGATCGCCGCGGCGACCGGTGCCCGCACCCTCGTGGAGCTGGGTTCCGGTTCCTCGGAGAAGACGCGGTTCCTGCTCGACGCGCTGACCGGTCTGCGCGGCTACGTGCCGGTCGACGTCAGCGGGAGCGCCCTCACCCAGGCAGGTCAGGCGCTCGTCGCCGAGCGGCCGGACCTCCAGGTGCACGCGCTGATCGCCGACTTCACCGCAGGGCTGGCGCTGCCCGGGACGCCGGGTCCCCGGCTGGTGGCGTTCCTCGGCGGCACCATCGGCAACCTGCTGCCCGGCGAGCGCGCCGCGTTCCTGGCCTCCGTCCGCTCCCTGCTCTCCCCCGGCGACTCCCTGCTGCTGGGCACGGACCTGGTCAAGGACGAACAGGTACTGGTCCGGGCGTACGACGACGCGGCCGGGGTGACGGCCGCGTTCAACAAGAACGTACTGTCCGTCATCAACAGGGAGCTGGACGCCGACTTCGCGCCCGCGGCCTTCGAGCACGTGGCGCTGTGGAACGCCGGACGCGAGTGGATCGAGATGCGACTGCGCTCCCGTACCGCGCAGACGGTCAAGGTCCAGGCGCTCGACCTGGCCGTGGACTTCGCGGACGGGGAGGAGCTGCGTACCGAGGTGTCCGCGAAGTTCCGGCAGGAGGGCGTGCGGGCCGAACTGGCCGCGGCGGGACTTGAGCTGGCCCATTGGTGGACGGACGGCGAGGACCGTTTCGCGCTGTCGCTCAGCGTGGCCCGCTGAGGACGGCTCGCCGAGGACGGTTCGCGGCACGTGCGCGTGCCGAGCGCGGCCGGCCGACGCGGCGGCGCGCCTCAGCGCGCGTCGAGGTCCAGCAGTTCGGTGACGCGGTCGGAGGCCTTGCGGGCCTCCGACTCCGCGTCGCCCCCGGTGAGCACCTTCGTCATGTACGTCTTGATCGGATTGTCCGCCTCGACCGCGCCCCACCGGGGCGTGCCGGGGGTCGCCCGGCCCTGCGCGGCGCCGGCCGCCATGGCGGCCACCCCCTCCTCGCCCGCGACGGCCGCGGCGAGCGACTTCTTGTTCGGGACGTAGTTCATGGTCCGGGCCAGGTCGGTGTTCCACTTGGTGCCGACGAGCGCCTCGACCACGGCGAGGGCGCCGTCGTGTTCGTCGGTGTTCTTCGGTACGACGAGGTCGGAGCCGCCGGTGAAGACGGCGCCGGGCTTGCCGGCGCTCTTGCCGGGCACGGGGAAGAAGCCGAGCTTGCCCTCGAGTCCGGGGTTCTCGCGCACGATGGACCGGGCGAGTCCCGGCACCGCGACGATCTGCGCGACCCGCTCCCGGGCGAACACGCCGGCCTGCGGGGGGTGTTCCTCGTCGGCGTCCAGCGGCCCGTCGCCAAGGGCCTGCAGTTCGCGGTAGAAGTCCATGCCGCGCAGGGCGGCCTCGGAGTCCAGGGCGCCCGACCAGACACCACCCGCCTCCGTGGCCAGCTCGCCGCCCTCGTCCCAGATGAAGCCGGAGAGCGTGTACCAGTCCTGTCCGGCCAGGTAGATGCCCTGGTCACCGCCGGAGTCGAGCTTCTCGGTGGCGGTGAGCCACTCCTCGCGGGTGCGGGGCGGCTCGGTGATGCCGGCCTGCTCGAACAGGTCCTTGCGGTAGATGACCACGCGGTTGGCGGCGTACCAGGGAATGCCGTACTGCTGGGACATCCACTGCCCGGGTTCGGCGAGACCCGGCAGCCAGTCCCGGATGCCCCAGTCCCGCATCGACTCGAGCGTCAGATCCATCAGCCGGCCGCCCTCGGCGTACTGCGGGACCTGGGTGTTGCCGACCTCGATGACGTCGGGCCCGTCCGCGCCGTCGGCCTTCAGCGCGGTCTGCACCTTGTCACCGATCCCGGTCCACGTCTGGATCCTGATGTCGAGGCGGAGGCCGGGATTCTCCCGTTCGAACTCCTCGGTGAACCGCTGCAGGAAGTCCTGTGAGGCGCTGTCCTTCATCAGCCACACGGTGACGGTGCGCCGCTCACCCCCGCCGTCCTGCGACATCAGGCCGCAGCCGCTGAGCAGGGAGGCGGACACACAGACAAGGGCGAGCAGGCGACGTCTCACGAGGGGTCCTTCTGTCTGACGGACAGGGGGCGGTGGCGGACAGGGGTGTCCTGCGCACGCGAAGGGAGACCCGACGTGGGGGACGAGCCCGAGGCTCGAACGGGTGTCTGGGATTTTGGTATGGACCAATGCGGAGGTCAAGGGGCGGCCCCGCCGGACCCCCGACGCCTCGCGCTCCGCCGCGGCTTGGGGCACGGTGGAGTGACGCACGACACACGACGTACGGCACGTGCCACAGGCCACCGCCGCCCCGCGGAAGGGAGCACCCGCATGTCGAACCACACCTACCGGGTCACGGAGATCGTCGGTACCTCGCCCGACGGCGCCGACCAGGCGATCCGCAACGGCATCACCCGCGCCTCGCGGACCCTGCGCCATCTGGACTGGTTCGAGGTGACCCAGGTGCGCGGCCAGATCGAGGAAGGGGAGGTCGCCCACTGGCAGGTCGGCCTGAAGCTCGGCTTCCGCCTGGAGGACTCGGACTGACGGCCCCGGGCGTACTCCGCTCCCGGTTCACCGCGGCGGCCCCTGCCCGACCGGAACGGTCAGGTGCGGCCCTCGCGCTCCTGCGCCACCCGCAGCTCGGCCGACCGGGCCGCCCAGCGTGCCCGGACGACGGTGAATCCGGCCCGTTCGGCGTCGTCGCACACCAGCTCGTCGTCGTCCACGAGGACCCGGACCTCGCGGGTGCGGGCGAGCCGCCGAAGGATCTCCAGCTTGGTGCGCCGGGCGGGCCTGCGGTCGGCGTTGCCCCGCATGTGCACGGACCCCTCGGGCAGGCCGTGCGCGGCCAGCCAGTCGAGCGTGTCGCGCCGGCAGCGCTCGGGCCGCCCCGTCAGATACACGATCTCGCACTCCCCGGCGCTCGCCCGCAGCAGCGCGATGCCCTCCGCGAGCGGCGGATCGTGCGGCGCGGCGGCGAAGAAGGCGTCCCAGTCGCGCGGCCGTCGCTCCAGGAACCGCTGCCGGTGCGCGGTGTCGGCGAGGGTGTTGTCCAGGTCGAACACGGCCACCGGGGGCTTCCTGCTGTCGGTCACCCGCCCACCCTAGAGCGCCGTACCGGGAATCCTGGCGCCGCCCGGGCGTTGTACAGCGTGTGAGCTCAGTGATCGCGGCCACCCGCTTCTCCCTCCTCGACCGCTCCCGCATCCGCGAGGGCCACACCGGCGCACAGGCGTTGCGCGACACCGTGGAACTGGCGCAGGAGGCCGAGCGGCTCGGCTACCACCGGTTCTGGGTGGCCGAGCACCACGGTGTCCCCGGGGTGGCGGGATCGGCGCCGACCGTGCTGGCCGCCGCCGTCGCCGGGGCCACGCGGAGCATCCGGGTCGGCACCGGCGGTGTGATGTTGCCCAACCACCGGCCGCTGGTCGTCGCCGAGCAGTTCGGCGTGCTGGAGTCGCTCTTCCCCGGCCGGATCGACATGGGACTCGGCCGCTCGGTGGGCTTCACCGACGGCGTGCGGAAGGCGCTGGGCCGGGACAAGGACGACGCCGACGACTTCGACGCCCAGCTGGCCGAGCTGCTCGGCTGGTTCCGCGGCACGTCGCCCACGGGCGTGCGCGCCCGCCCCGCGGAGGGGCTGACCGTGCCGCCGTTCGTGCTGGCCATGGGCGAGGGCGCGGCCGTCGCCGCCCGAGCGGGCCTGCCGATGGTCATCGGGGACCTGCGCGACCGCGACCGGATGCGCCGCGGCATCGACCGCTACCGCGCCGGGTTCCGCCCCTCCGCGTGGACGGCGGAGCCGTACGTCGTCGTCTCGGGCACGATCGCCGTGGCCGGCACCCCGGAGGAGGCCCGGCGGCTCCTGGTCCCGGAGGCCTGGTCGATGGCCCACGCCCGCACCCGCGGCTCGTTCCCTCCCCTGTCCCCGGCCGAGGACGTGGAGTCCCGGACGATGACCGCCAAGGAGCGCGACCTGTACGACGCCGGCCTGGCCGGCCACATCGCCGGCACCGAGGAACAGGTCGCCGACGCGTTGGAGTCGCTCCTCGAGGACACGGGCGCGCAGGAGGTCCTGGTGACCACGAGCACGTACGACCGCGAGGCGCTGCGGGACTCCTACCGGCGGCTCGCCCGTGTCACCGGCGCGGGCACGTGCGCTGCACAGGCGTAGAATCGCGGGGTTTGTCCCACCGGCCCCACCGGCCCCACCCGCCCTCACCGGCTCCCGCCGGCTCCCGCCGGATCCCGGTCGCCGCCGGCCGCCACCGAAGACCGTACGGAGTTCCCCGCGATGCACAGCCCCCACGACCCGTACGTCCGGGTGCGCGACGCCCGTGAGCACAACCTCAAGGGCGTGGACGTGGACGTCCCCCGGGACGTGGTGGCGGTGTTCACCGGCGTGTCGGGGTCGGGGAAGTCGTCGCTCGCGTTCGGGACGCTCTACGCGGAGGCGCAGCGGCGTTACTTCGAGTCGGTCGCGCCCTACGCCCGCCGGCTGATCCACCAGGTCGGTGCCCCGAAGGTCGGCGGGATCACCGGGCTGCCGCCCGCCGTGTCGCTGCAGCAGCGCCGCGCGGCGCCCACGTCCCGTTCCTCGGTGGGCACGGTCACCAACCTGTCCAACTCCCTGCGGATGCTGTTCTCCCGGGCCGGTGACTACCCGCCGGGCGCCCCGCGGCTCGACTCCGACGCCTTCTCGCCCAACACGGCGGCGGGGGCGTGTCCGGAGTGCCACGGGCTCGGCCGGGTGCACCGTACGACCGAGGAGCTGCTGGTTCCCGACCCGTCGCTCTCCGTCCGGGACGGCGCGATCGCCGCGTGGCCGGGCGCCTGGCAGGGCAAGAACCTGCGGGACGTCCTCGACGCGCTCGGGTACGACGTGGACCGGCCGTGGCGCGAGCTGCCCGCCGGGCAGCGGGAGTGGATCCTGTTCACGGACGAGCAGCCGGTGGTCACGGTGCACCCGGTGCGGGACGCCGGCCGCATCCAGCGGCCGTACCAGGGCACCTACATGAGCGCCCGCCGGTATGTGATGAAGACGTTCTCGGACTCGAGGAGCGCCACGCTGCGGGCGAAGGCCGAGCGCTTCCTCACCAGTGCGCCCTGCCCGGTCTGCGGCGGCGGCAGGCTGCGGCCCGAGGCCCTGGCGGTGACCGTCGGCGGCCGTACCATCGCCGAGCTGGCCGCGCTGCCGCTCACGGAACTCGCGGAGGCCCTGCCGACGGGCGACGAGACGGCCCGGGTGCTGGCCGGGGACCTCACCTCCCGGATCGCCCCCGTCGTCGAGCTGGGGCTCGGGTATCTGAGTCTCGACCGTGCGACGCCCACCCTGTCGGCGGGCGAGCTGCAGCGGCTGCGGCTGGCGACGCAGCTGCGGTCCGGGCTGTTCGGGGTCGTGTACGTCCTGGACGAGCCGTCCGCGGGACTGCACCCGGCGGACACCGAGGCGCTGCTGACGGTGCTGGAGCGGCTGAAGGCGGCCGGCAACTCGGTGTTCGTGGTGGAGCACCACCTCGGCGTGGTGCGCGGCGCCGACTGGATCGTGGACGTCGGTCCGCGGGCGGGCGAGCACGGCGGGCGGGTGCTGTACAGCGGCCCGGTCGCCGGGCTGGCCGGTGTCGGGGAGTCCGCGACCGCCCGCCACCTCTTCGACCGCTCCCCCGCGCCCGTCCGCGCGGTCCGGACCCCGCGGGGCACGGTGACGGTCGGCCCGGTCACCCGGCACAACCTGCGCGGGGTGACCGCCGGGTTCCCGCTCGGCGTCCTCACGGCGGTGACGGGCGTGTCCGGTTCCGGGAAGTCGACGCTCATCGGCGAGATCACCCAGGACCTGCCGGGGGTGGGCCGGCTGGTCTGCGTCGACCAGCGGCCGATCGGACGCACCCCGCGCTCCAACCTGGCCACGTACACGGGCCTGTTCGACGTGGTGCGCAAGGTCTTCGCGGCCACCGGCGAGGCGCGGGAGAGGGGTTACGGTGTCGGCCGCTTCTCCTTCAACGTGCCGGGGGGCCGTTGCGAGACCTGCCAGGGCGAGGGGTTCGTCGGCGTCGAGCTGCTGTTCCTGCCGAGTACGTACGCGCCGTGCCCGGACTGCGGCGGGGCGCGCTACAACCCCGGAACGCTCGAAGTGGCGTACCGGGGGCGGAACATCGCCGACGTGCTGGACCTGACGGTGGAGGGCGCCGCGGAGTTCTTCGCGGACACGCCGGCCGTGGCGCGCAGCCTGGCCGCGCTCCTCGACGTCGGACTGGGCTACCTGCGGCTCGGCCAGCCGGCGACCGAGCTGTCCGGTGGCGAGGCGCAGCGCATCAAGCTGGCGAACGAGCTGCAGCGGGGGCGTCGCGGCCACACGCTGTATCTCCTCGACGAACCGACGACGGGTCTGCATCCGGCCGATGTCGAGGTGCTGATGCGCCAGTTGCACGGTCTCGTCGACGCCGGGCACACGGTGGTCGTGGTCGAGCACGACATGGCCGTGGTGGCGGGCGCCGACCGGGTGATCGACCTCGGGCCGGGCGGCGGCGAGTCGGGGGGCCGGATCGTCGCCGAGGGGACGCCCGCCGAAGTGGCGCGCGCGGGCGCGAGTGCCACCGCCCCCTATCTCACCGAGGCACTGCACGGGGGAACGCGCCGGTGAAAGGAAGGCACTTCACCGGCGCACGCCCTCGCCGTGCCCGGCAGGGACGCTTACGTGCGGCCCCGTCGGGTGTCGTCGTCGGTGGTGGCCTCGGCCTCGGCCTCGATCCGCTCCTTGCGGACCTGGCCGCGTACCGTCTCGTTCTCGGTGCGCTCCTCCGTGGTCATCCGGACACGCTCCACCGGCACCGTCTCCGTGTCGACGACGGGGCGTTCCTCGTGCAGCGTGACCTCGTGCTCGTCCTCGCTGATCTCCGGGCCGGAGAGCGCCGCGTCACGGTTGGCGTCCGTGATCGGCTCGCGCTCCACGCGCACTTCCTCGTGGCTCACCGGGACGGTCTGCTGGACCTCTTCCGTGACCACGTACTTGCGCAGCCTGGCCCGGCCGGACTCACGCCGTTCGACGCCTACGTGCATCTGCTCCTCGGAGCGGGTCATGGCGTCGTCGCGCATGCCCGTCCGCTCCGGGGCGTCCTGGTAGCCGGCCGTACCGGCGGCGCCCGCGGCTCCCGCGGTACCCGTGCCCGCGGCCCACCTGCCGTCGTCGGTCCGCTCGGCCTCGGAGAGCACGCTGTCCCAGTTGATGCCGTAGTAGTCGTAGAGCCGGTGCTCCTCGGTCTCGGACAGATGGCCGCCCGCGTCGACGTCGACGTTGGGCGCGTCCTTGACCTGGTCCTTGCGGTAGGGGACCTCGAGGTGGTCCTGCACCAGCGAGGCGTCACGGATGGGTACGAAGGACTCGTTGGAGCCGAACATGCCCGTCTTGACGCTCACCCATTCGGGACGCCCGGTCATGTCGTCGAAGAAGACGTGCTTGGCGTCGCCGATCTTGTTGCCGTCACCGTCGTAGACCGGATGATCCAGGACGTTGGCGATCTCTTCACGGGTGATCATCTGGCATCACCCTCCTTCCGGAGTGCCTGCCTTCCGATTGTCCGTATCAGCAGTACAGAAACGGCGCATACCTCACAAAGTGCACATACTTTTCGAAGGTGCTTTCCCCTGGGCGGCGCGGGCCAGCGACCGCCGGTCGGGGTGCCGGCCCGCCCCGATGACCGGCCCCACCTCCACCTCGGCGGTCAGCCCGCGCGCCGAGGCCACCCGCCACAGGGAGGCGATCAGGGTGTCCTCCCCGACGAACGCGGGCGCCGTGCTCACCGCCCGCCCCGCGCTCCGGTACCGGATGCGGACCGGCTGGACCGGCACCGCGGCGTCCAGGGCGGCCTGGAAGACGGCCCGGTGGAAGCGTCCCTGGGCCCGGCCGCACCACGTGCTGCCCTCGGGGAAGGCGGCGACCGCGGCGCCCGCGCGCAGGGCCCCCGCGATCGCGGCGACCGTGTCCGGCAGGGCCCGCAGCCGGTCCCGTTCGATGAACAGCACGCCCGCGCGCGCGGCGAGCGGGCCCGCCACCGGCCAGCGCCGGATGTCGCTCTTGGCCAGCATCCTGGCAGGGCGCACGGCGGCCAGCAGGGGGATGTCGAGCCAGGAGACGTGGTTGGCGACGAGGAGCAGCCCGCCCTCGGGCGGGGCGGCCCCCGTGACGCGGACACGGACGCCGGCGGCCCGCACGAGCCACCGGCACCAATGCCGCACCACGACGGCCGGGATCCTCCGCCGCGAGCGGGGGCTCCCCCGGCCGAGCGGTGTCAGCACGACCACGATCGCGGTGAGGAGCAGCACGGCGAGCACGGTGAGCCGCAGTACGGCGAGCGGTACGGCCGCCGCGGCCCGGGACGGCTCCACGCACGCCCCGGGGGTACAGGGCGCGGCGGGCAGCCAGGCGCTCATCAGGCCGGGACGAGCGAGAGGAAGTGCCGCAGATAGCGCGGGTCGACCCGGCTCATCGGCAGCAGCACGTACAGGTCGGCGACGCCGAAGTCCACGTCGTGCGCGGGTTCCCCGCAGACCCAGGCGCCGAGGCGGAGGTAGCCGCGCAGCAGGGCCGGCAGTTCGGTACGGGCCGCCGGCCCCGCCGCGCGCGGGATCCACGGGAGCAGCGGCCGTACCCGGTACTCCTCGGGCGCCAGGTGCTTGGCCCGCACCCGGTCCCAGGTGCCGGCGGCGAGGGCGCCGCCGTCGGCGAGCGGGATCGAGCAGCAGCCTGCCAGCCACTCGTGGCCCTGGTCGGTCATGTAGCGGGCTATGCCGGCCCAGATGAGTCCGATGACGGCGCCGTCCCGGTGGTCGGGGTGCACGCAGGAACGGCCGACCTCGACAAGACCGGGCCGGATCGCGTCCAGCGCCGCGAGGTCGAACTCGCTCTCCGCGTACAGCCGCCCGGCGACCGCCGCACGCTCCGGCGGCAGCAGCCGATAGGTGCCGACGACCTGCCCGGTCGTCTCCTCCCGCACCAGCAGGTGGTCGCAGTACGCGTCGAAGGGATCGACGTCGTACCCGGGCTGCGGGCCGGCGAGCAGCGCGCCCATCTCCCCGGCGAAGACATCGTGCCGCAGCCGCTGCGCGGCCCGGACGTCCTCCTCGTCACGGGCGAGGGCAACGGTGTAGCGGCGGGGTGCGGCAGGCTTCGGGGGACGGTCTGCGGTCAGTACGCCGGGCATGGCACTCTCCTGGTCACGGGCCGGGGCGGCGACGGCGGACCGACGGTGTACGGTCCGCCGCCCCTGTTCTTCCGCTGCCGGTTGGCCGGTGCATGACCTGGGCCGGGAGAGTGGATGTGGGCCTGTTGAATGCCAGGGGCGGGAAGCGGGACGGGGCCGGGAGGAGCACCTCTCCCGGCCCCGTCCGTCCGCACCGTCCGGCGGACGTCCGGTCGGGCCCGGGCTACGGAGGTGTCGTGGTGTCGTCACGCGGTGACGGTTCGTGATCCCTGCGGTAGGCAGGGATCACGAACCGTCACGACCCTGCGACGCCACGACACCTCATTGACGCCTGGCCACCTTGCGCGTGGCCCGCAGCCACTCCTTGTTCATGCTGGTGATGGAGACCAGGGGGATCCCCTTGGGGCACGCCGTGGCGCATTCGCCGGCGAGGGTGCAGCCGCCGAAGCCCTCGTCGTCCATCTGCGCCACCATGTCCAGCACCCGGGTCTCTCGCTCGGGCGCCCCCTGCGGCAGGACGTTCAGGTGGTTGACCTTCGCCGAGGTGAACAGCATCGCCGCCCCGTTCGGGCAGGCCGCGACGCACGCGCCGCAGCCGATGCACTCGGCGTGTTCGAAGGCGAGCTCGGCGTCCGGCTTCGGCACCGGGGTCGCGTGGGCCTCCGGCGCGGCGCCCGTGGGCGCGGTGATGTAGCCGCCGGCCTGGATGATGCGGTCGAAGGCCGAACGGTCGACGACCAGGTCCTTCACCACGGGGAAGGCGGATGCCCGCCACGGCTCGACGTCGATGGTGTCGCCGTCCTGGAAGGACCGCATGTGCAGCTGGCAAGTGGTGGTGCGCTCGGGGCCGTGGGCGTCGCCGTTGATGACCAGCGAGCAGGCGCCGCAGATGCCCTCGCGGCAGTCGTGGTCGAAGGCGACCGGGTCCTCGCCCTTGAGGATGAGCTCCTCGTTGAGGGTGTCGAGCATCTCCAGGAAGGACATGTCGCGGGAGATGCCGTCCACCTCGTACGTGGACATGGCGCCGTCGGCGTCGGCGTTCTTCTGCCGCCAGACGCGCAGGGTGAGCTTCATGCGTAGCTCCGCTGAGTGGGGTGGACGTACTCGAAGACCAGGTCTTCCTTGTGCAGGGCCGGGGCCTCGCCCGTGCCCGTGAACTCCCAGGCGGCGGCGTACCCGAACTCGTCGTCCCTGCGGGCCGCCTCGCCGTCGGGGGTCTGGGACTCCTCGCGGAAGTGACCGCCGCAGGACTCGGCCCGGTGCAGCGCGTCGAGGCACATCAGCTCGGCGAGTTCCAGGTAGTCGACGATGCGGTTGGCCTTCTCCAGGGACTGGTTGAACTCCTCGCCGGTGCCGGGGACCTTGATGCGCCGCCAGAACTCCTCGCGGATCTGCGGGATGCGCTCCAGGGCCTTGCGCAGGCCGGAGTCGGTGCGGGCCATGCCGCAGAACTCCCACATCAGTTCGCCCAGTTCGCGGTGGAAGGAGTCCGGCGTGCGGTCCCCGTCCACGGAGAGGAGCAGGTTGAGCCGGTCCTCGGTCTCGGCGAGCACCTCCTGCACCGCCGGGTGGCCGTCGTCGACCTCGTCCTTGTGGGGGTTGCGGGCGAGGTAGTCGTTGATGGTGGCCGGCAGGACGAAGTAGCCGTCGGCGAGGCCCTGCATCAGCGCGGAGGCGCCGAGCCGGTTGGCGCCGTGGTCGGAGAAGTTGGCCTCCCCGATGGCGAACAGGCCCGGGACGGTGGTCTGGAGGTCGTAGTCGACCCACAGTCCGCCCATCGTGTAGTGCACGGCGGGGTAGATCCGCATCGGCACCTCGTACGGGTCCTCGTCGGTGATCCGCTGGTACATGTCGAAGAGGTTGCCGTACTTGGCCTCGACCGCCCCCCGGCCCATGCGCTTGATCGCGTCGGCGAAGTCCAGGTACACGCCCTGGCCGCCGGGCCCCACTCCCCTGCCCTCGTCGCAGACGTTCTTGGCGGCACGGGAGGCGATGTCGCGGGGGACGAGGTTGCCGAAGGACGGGTAGACGCGCTCCAGGTAGTAGTCGCGCTCGTCCTCGGGGATCTTGTTCGGCGGGCGGTCGTCGCCCTTGGCCTTCGGCACCCAGATCCGGCCGTCGTTGCGCAGCGACTCGCTCATCAGCGTCAGCTTGGACTGGTGGTCGCCGGTGCGCGGGATGCAGGTGGGGTGGATCTGCGTGAAGCAGGGGTTGGCGAAGTACGCGCCGCGCCGGTGCGCCCGCCACACGGCGGTCGCGTTGGAGTTCATGGCGTTGGTCGACAGGTAGAAGACGTTGCCGTAACCGCCGCTGGCCAGGACCACCGCGTCGGCGAAGTACGTGTCAATCTTCCCGGTGATCAGGTCCCGGGCGACGATGCCGCGCGCCCGCCCGTCGACGACGATCAGGTCGAGCATCTCGGTGCGCGGGTGCATCTCGATGTTGCCGGCCGCGATCTGCCTGCTGAGGGCCTGGTAGGCGCCGAGCAGCAGCTGCTGCCCCGTCTGGCCGCGGGCGTAGAACGTACGGGAGACCTGGACGCCGCCGAACGAGCGGGTGTCCAGGAGGCCGCCGTACTCGCGGGCGAAGGGCACGCCCTGCGCCACGCACTGGTCGATGATCTCGACCGAGATCTGGGCGAGCCGGTGCACGTTGGACTCGCGGGAGCGGAAGTCCCCGCCCTTGACCGTGTCGTAGAACAGGCGGTGGACGGAGTCGCCGTCGTTGCGGTAGTTCTTCGCGGCGTTGATGCCGCCCTGCGCGGCGATGGAGTGGGCCCGGCGGGGCGAGTCCTGGTAGCAGAACTGGACGACGCGGTAGCCCTGTTCGGCGAGGGTCGCGCCCGCGGAGCCGCCCGCGAGGCCGGTACCGACGACGATGACGGTCTGCTTGCGCCGGTTGGCGGGGTTGACCAGCTTCGCCTCGAAACGGCGCGTGTCCCAGCGCTCGTTGACCGGCCCGGCGGGGGCCTTGGTGTCGGCGACCGGCTCACCGGTCGTGTAGTCGGCGTAGGTTGTCATGTCAGCTCACCACTCCGGTCATGACGCCCACGGGTACGGCGACGAAGCCGGCCGTGAGCAGCAGCGCGAGGACGTTCGCGATGGTCTTCAGGGCGCGGTCGCGGGTGCGGCTGCCGGCGCCGAGGGTCTGGGCGGCGCTCCAGAAGCCGTGCCGGACGTGCATGCCGACGGCGAGCACCGCGACGATGTAGATGACGTTGCCGTACCAGGTGGAGAAGGTGTCCACGACGTTCTGGTAGGGCTTGCCCGTCTCGAAACCGCCGGAGTGCACGGTGCCCGTGGTCAGGTCGAGGATGTGCCAGACGATGAACAGCGCCAGGATGATCCCGCCCCACCGCATGGTGCGCGTCGCGTAACTGGAGCGCGGCTTCTTGTGCACGTACTTGCTGGGCCGCGCCTTGATGTCGCGGCGGCTGAGCTGGTACGCGGAGACGGCGTGGGCGACGACGGCGACGACCAGCACGACGCGGACCAGCCAGAGCGTCCACTCGTAGTGCATGAACGGTTCGCCGACCGTGCGCAGCCAGTGGGCGTAGTGGTTGAACTCGCTCGCCCCGAAGAAGATCTTCAGGTTCCCGATCATGTGGGCGACCAGGTAGAGCAGCATGACGAGACCGCTGACCGCCATCACTGTCTTCTTGCCGACGGTCGAGTCCCACACGGTGCGCGCCATGGACGGCCGTCGGTCCGTCCGCGTTGCCAGAGCCATGGCACAGGACGCTACGGGTCCCAGACCCCATCGGTCCAAGACATGGAACGCCTTGTTTCCATAGCTGATTCCTATCAGCGCCGTATGCTTGCCGTATGCAGCTGCAACAGCTCCAGTACTTCGTGGCGGTCGCCGAGACCCGGCACTTCACCCGGGCCGCGGAGACGGTGCACGTGGCCCAGCCGTCCCTGTCCCAGCAGATCAAGGCGCTGGAGCGGGAGCTGGGCGCCGACCTGTTCCTGCGCGCCCGGGGCAACATCACGCTCACCGACGCCGGCGAGGCACTGCTGCCGCTGGCCCGGCGCATCCTGGCCGACGCGGACACCGCCCGCCACGAGGTCCTGGAGCTGGTGCAGCTGCGCCGCGGCCGGGTCCGGCTGGGCGCCACCCCGAGCCTGTGCACGGGTCTCCTGCCGGACGTGCTGCGCGCGTTCCACGACCGGTATCCCGGTATCCGGCTGCTGATCGAGGAGGGCGGTTCGCACGACCTCGTACGCGAGCTGGCGCGCGGCGCACTCGACCTCGCGCTGGTCGTGCTTCCCCTGCCCACCGCGTCGCCGGCGCTGACCACGGTGGAGCTGCTGCGGGAGGACCTGGTGGTGGTGTCGTCCCCGGAGTCGCCCCGGCCGGGCGGCGGACGGCGCGCGGTGCGCATCGCCGACCTGGAGGGCGAACGGCTGGTGATGTTCCGGCACGGATACGACCTGCGGGAACTGACCGTGGCCGCGTGCCGTGCCGAGGGCTTCGAACCGGACTTCGCGGTGGAGGGCGGGGAGATGGACGCGGTGCTGGGGTTCGTGCGGGCGGGGCTGGGGATGGCCGTGGTTCCGCGCATGGTGGCGGCGCGGTCGGGGCGGGGGCTGCGGGTCACGCCGCTGGCCCGGCCCGGGCTGCACCGGACGATCGCGCTCGCCCACCGCAGCGACGTGGCTCCGCCCCGGGCGGCTCGGGAGTTGCAGCGGATGCTGCTGGAGCGGTGACGGTTCGACGACCATGGGCGCCCCCGCGCGGGCGGCGGGGTACGCCTCCGCAGCCCCTCGCGGGCAGGCCCCGGGGGCGCCCCTGTCGTCCGGCGCCCCGGGGACCCCGGTTCGTCGTGGCTGGTCGCGCCGTCGCTGCGGAGCCGCACCGTGTCACCGCCCCGCGCCCCTCGCGGGGCGCTCCCCGACGCCCGCGACCGGGTGCCCCGGGCGTCAGGCCGTCGCGTCCACCAGTGCCAGCTCGTGGAGGCGTTCCGGCGGGCCCGGGCGGGCGTAGTACCAGCCCTGGGCCGTGTCGCAGCCGAGTATGCGGAGCTGCTCGGCCTGGGCACCGGTCTCCACGCCCTCCACCGTGACCGTGAGGTCCAGGCTGTGGGCCAGGGCGACGATGCCCTCGACGATCTTGAGATCGACCGGGTCCGCCGGGAACCGCTGCATGCTCTGGGTGAAGGAGCGGTCCAGCTTGAGGACGCTCACCGGCAGCCGGCGCAGGTTGGCGAGGTTCGAATAGCCGGTGCCGAAGTCGTCCAGGGCGATGTCGACGCCCATCTCGGCGAGCCGGCGCAGCGGCTTCAGCAGGTCGTCGTCCGCGCCGATCAGCGCCGATTCCGTCACCTCCAGGCACAACGCGTCGGGCGCGACGCCGGTCCGCTCCAGGATGTCGACGGTGTCCTGGACCAGGCCGGGATGGTTGAGCTGGCAGGGCGAGAGGTTGACGTTGATCCGCAGCGGGCCCGCGGCGGTCGTCCCGCCGTACCGCTCCCGCCAGGCGCGGGCCTGCCGCACGGACTGCTCCAGCACCCAGCGGCCCAGCGGCACGATCAGCCCCGTGTGCTCCGCGAGCGGGATGAACCGGTCCGGGCCGAGCACACCGTGCTGCGGGTGCAGCCAGCGCACCAGTGCCTCGGCGCCGTGCACGCTGCCGTCACCGAGGTGCACCAGCGGCTGGTACTCGATGAAGAACTCACCCCGTTCCAGGGCCGCCGGCAGCGCGGTGGTCAGGCCGTGCCGGGTGATGACGCGGGCGTCGGCCTCCGGGTCGGCGAGCTCGAAACGGTTGCCGCCCGCCGACTTGGCCCGGTACATGGTGATGTCGGCGCTGCGCAGCACCTCCGCGGGGCTGTGCTCGCCCGCCGGGCCCTCCACGACGCCGATGCTGCCGCGCACGGTCAGTTCGCGACCGTCGATGCTGATGGGGGCGAGCAGCGCGTTCATGATGCGCCCGGCCAGCTCGTCGGCCTCGTGCCGGGTGTCCGTACCGGTGGTCAGAGCGACGAACTCGTCGCCGCCGAGCCGGGCCACCATCTCGCCGGGCGCGGTGGCGCAGGCCTGCAGGCGGTCGGCGACCTCCACGAGCAGCCGGTCACCGGCCGCGTGACCGAGGCTGTCGTTGACGGTCTTGAAGCCGTCGAGGTCGAGATAGCACAGGCCGAAGCGCCGGCCGGGCCCCGCGCTCAGGGCCTTCTCCAGGCGTTCGAAGAAGAAGCTGCGGTTGGGCAGGCCCGTGAGCGCGTCGTGCGTGGCCTCGTAGCGCAGCCGCAGATTGAGCAGCCGGCGCTCGGTGGTGTCCTCCATCAGCGCGAGCTGGTACTGCGGGGTGCCGTCGGCGTCGCGCAGCAGGGAGACGGTCAGATTGGTCCACAGGACCGTTCCGTCGGGGCGGTAGAAGGCCTTCTCCACGTGGTAGTGCTCGCGCTCGCCGCGCACCAGCTCGTCGTAGAGCCGCCAGGTCTGCGGCGCGTCGTCGGGGTGCGTCCACTCCACGGCCCTGCGGCCGCCCAGGGTCGGGTCGGCGATGCCGAACATACGCATCAACGCGTCGTTGACCTGGAGGATGTTGCCCTCCAGGTCGGCGATGCCGATGCCTATGGCGGCGCCCTCGAAGACCGCGCGGAAGCGGGCCTCACTGGCGTGCAGGGCCTCGGCCACCACGCCCTGTGCCTTCAGGGCGGCCTGCGCGATGGCCTCCTGTTCGGCCAGGGTCCGGGCGCGCAGCGCCCCGGCGAAACCGGCCGCCATGGCGTGCTGGAGCCGCGCCGAACGGGCCCGCAGGTCCTCGGGGTCGCCGCCCTCCCCGCAGTAGAGCACGAGGTAGGCGTCGACGCAGTCCAGGGTCCGGGCGAGCGCCTCGGGGTCGGTGCAGTGCGAGTCGACGAGCGCCGCGCCGACCGCCCTGGCCTCCTCGGCGTCGAGGCTCCGCGCCCGCAGCACCTCGCTCAGCCGGCGGGCCAGCGGCAGCAGTTCCTCCTCGAACTCGGGCCGGGTCGACGACGTCGAGGTCACCGGGAACACCGCTCGGCTCCAGATCGTCGCGAACCGGCGCAGTCTGTCCTCCGGCCCGTCCGGTTCCGCGTTCACGCCGTACGCCCCACGCCGGCGAACCCCGAGAACGCATACGGGTCCTCGTCCTCCGGCACTCCTTCGGGCCGCCAGCGCGGCATCGGAACCAGTCCGGGTTCCACCATGTCGTACCCCTCGAAGAACCGCGCGATCTCCTCGCGCGAACGCATGATCAGCGGATGGCGGATGCCCTTGTACACGTCCACCGCGCCCCCGGCCCGCTCGGCGGGCAGGGGGATTCCCTCGTACGAGGCGTGCGTGAGGACCAGCAGGCTGCCGGGCGCGAGCGCGTCGCTCAGCTCGGCCACCGCCGCGTACGGGTCGTCCGCGTCTTCCACGAAGTGCAGTATGGCAACCAACAGCAGGGCCACCGGCCGATTCAGGTCGATCAGACGCTCCACCTGCGGGCTGGAGAGGATCTCCCCCGGCTTCAGGAGGTCGGCGGCCACGACGTCCGCGTCGTCGTGGCCCGCCAGAACGGCCTCGCTGTGCGCGACCGCCACCGGGTCGTGGTCGACGTACACGACACGGGCACCGGGGCGGTTGCGCCCGGCCACCTCGTGGACGTTGTCGAAGGTGGGGATGCCGGAGCCGATGTCGAGGAACTGGTCGATGCCCTCGGCGGCCGCGAAGCGCACGGCGCGGCGCATGAACGCCCGGTTCGCCTGCATGATCTTGGGGAGTCCCGGGAGGAACTCCATGGCCTCGCGGGCCGCTTGCCGATCGACCTCGAAGTTGTGCGAACCGCCCAGGTAGAAGTCGTAGATCCGGGACACGCTGGGCACCGAGATGTCGATGCTGCGGGGGGCCCAGGCGGGACGCTCCATCTAGCTCTCCAAGGCATAGGCGATCCGGTGTTCGAGGTGAGGCTACTGATCGTCCGGCAAAGGGGCGAGCCCAAACGGAAATTGACAGTCCGTTCCCGGTCACTGCCCGGGGCACGTGCCGCGCGTCAAGACACACCAAAGCACGCGAACGGGGCCGCTCCCTCCGCCTTGGTACGGAGGGGCGGCCCGCTGTCCGCGCTGAGGGGCGTCTCCGTCACCCACGGGTCGATCCAGTGACCGCCCGCGGCGCCGGCCGACGCCAGGCCCTACTTCTCCGGCGCGCCGACCGGCTTCCCGTCGGGCGCGACGGCGTACCAGGTGCCGCCGACGCCCTGGCCGTCGGTGTCGCCGGCCTTCTCGTCACCGGCGAAGGTGTAGACCGGCCAGCAGTCCACCGTCTGCTGCTCGGCGCCGTCGGGCCTGGTGAACGTCATCAGGTCCTTCTTCACGACACCCTCGGTGTCATCGGGCTCCACGGGCGCCACGACCGGCCACTTCTCCAGGCAGGCGCCGGTGCACGCCGAGACCGGCTCCGGCCAGGCCTCGTCCTTCATGAAGCGGTAGACGGTCATGCCGTTCCCGTCGACGACGATCTCGCCGAGCTCCGGATCGTCGCGGGTGGACAGTCCGGGCCGGGCGGCCGCCTCGGCCTTCCCGCCGTCGGCGGCGAGGGCGTACCACGTGCCGCCCACGCCCTGGCCCTTGACGTCCCCGGCAGCGGCGTCCTCGGCGTAGCGGTACGCCGGCCAGCCGCCGATGGTCAGCTGCTTGGTGCCGTCGGGCCGGGTGACCTCGCCGAGCAGCGCCTTGTCGATGCCCTCACCGGCGACGGCGTCGTCCGCGGCCACGGGGGGCCATGCGGTGGCGCAGTCGTTCTCGCACGTGGTCCTGGGCGGCTTGGCGGTGTCCTCGTCGAAGCGGTAGAGGGTGCGGCCCGCTCCGTCGGTCACCAGCTCGCCGATCTCGGCGTTCGTGGAGACGGACAGCTTGCCCGCGGGCCGCGGCGGGCTCGCCGGCGTCTGCGCACCGTCCGCGCCGGTCCCGAGTCCGGCGCCGGCGCCGGCGCCGATGGTGCCGACATCGCCGGGCGCGGCCGTGGCACCCACGTTCCGGCTGCCGGTGGCGCTGCCGCCGTCCTGGCCGCACGCCGTCGTCAGCGCCAGCACCACCGCGGCGCTCGCCCGAGTGAGGCGCTCCGCCAGGAGGTCTTCATCGTCAATCCCCGATCGTCACGAAGGTGTTGGGACGGCCGCTGTGCCGTCGCACGCCACTGGGTACGCACGGGAGAGCGGGTCGTGTTCAACGGGGCGCGGTTTTCTTTCCGGGGCCTGCCGGGCCCGGTACGCCCGCTCGTACGCGGGTGCGAGACGCGGCGCGAGCGGGTGTGCGCCGGTCAAACCGCCGGGTGGCCCATGTACCTCCTTCGGGGCAATCATCCGGTAATCGGGCGTGGCCCCGCGCGTCAGGCTTGATGATCTGCGTCGTGCATGGACTCGAACCGACCCGACCCGCCCCTGCCGGACGGGTGTTGGCCCTGGTGACACTGACGTTCACGCTCGTCGGTGCCCCCATCGGCCCGGCGCAGGCCGACGCCTGCGCGTACGTGTCGACCGGACCGGGCGGCATCGACGTGGTGGCGGTCGCCGGGAGCGGCTCCTGGCCCACCTTCCCGCCGTGCCCCGAGCCCTCCCCGCCACCCCCGCCCACCCCGACTCCGACTCCGACGCCCACGCCCACGCCCCCACCACCAACGCCTCCCCCTCCGTCTCCACCGAAGCCCACGCCCCCGCCCCCGCCGAAGCCCGAACCCCCGGCGCCGCCCGCCCCGAAGCCCGAGCCCCCGCCCGCCCCTCGGCCCGTTCCGGCCCGGCCGACGCCGCCCCCGACGCCCAGCCCCACCCCGACGCCGGTCCGTCCCGCGGCTCCCGCGCCCGCCCCGTCGGCCACGCCCACGCCCCGGCCTTCGCTCAGCCCGGTGCACTACCCGCGCTACCGCGCCGCCCGCCAGCAACAGCGACCCTCACGCGGGGCCACGTCGCCGCTCGTCTTCGTCCTGCTCATCACGGTGCCCGCCGTGGTCGCCGTCGCCGCGCTCCGTGCGCGCTGATCCCTGGAGGCCCTCGTGCCGGAATGGCTTGTTCTCACCCTCGCGATGCTGTCCGCCTGCGTCGTGGTCGTCATCATCACCGTCGTACGGCACCGCAGGGCGTCCGACGACGAGGACATCACCGAGACTCCGGACGTCATCGAGTACATGACGATGTGGATCGGCGTGGTGTACGCCATCGTCCTGGGTCTGGCCATCGCCGGGGTCTGGGAGGCACGCAGCGCCGCACAGGACCACGTACAGGCGGAGGCGGTCGCCCTGCACGAGATCTCGGAACGTGTCCGGGTCTATCCGCCCGACGTCCGTGACCGCATCCGGGAGGATGTCAACGCCTATGTCGGACACGTCGTCACCACCGAGTGGAAGGCCATGGCCGATCGCGGCGAGGTGACCGAACGCGGCACCGAGCTCCTCGACCGCGTCCGCGCGGACGTCACCGACTACGAGCCGAGGTCGGACTTCGAGGCCCAGGCGTACCAGCCGCTCGTCGACCAGGTGACCGCCGCGGACCAGGCCCGCATCGCCCGGTCCGAGTCGACCGGGGCGACCATGCCGGGTGTGGTGTGGTTCGGGCTCGTGACGGGAGGCGTCGTCACGGTCGGCATGGTCTTCGCCCTGCAGATCCGGCGTACGACGCGCGAACTGGTGCTCGCCGGGCTGTTCTCGGCGCTGATCGCCTTCCTGCTCTTCCTGATCTGGGATTTCGACGCACCGTTCAGTCGCGGCGTCGCGGCGTCCACGGATCCGTTCCTGAGCCTCTTCCCCGGGGCCGAGGGATGACGCACCCACCCGTGCGTCCCCCGGCGGTCCCTGGACCGGGAAGCCGCCGAGGGACGCCCGACACGCCGTCACGGTCCCCCGAGCGGCCCACGCGTTCGCCCCCCATGTGCCCCATTCGCGCGACTGCGATCGCGCCCACGCGCACGACTTCCTAGCGTTTCGGGCATCGAGGTGCATTTCTGGCGCGAGCGGAACAGGTCCGCCGCCGCTCCTCGGGGACCCGGAGGATTCACCATGCGCGCGATACCCGTCGCCTCGGTCGCACTGCTGGGCACCGCCGCCCTCGCCGGCTGCGTACCCGCCGGGGCGGCCACAGGCGGCAGTCCGACGTTCGGCTTCCTCGTCCACCCCGCCACCGTCGCGCCGGGAGGCGAGGTCACGCTGGGGGTGGGCCGCGGTGCCGACGGCTGCCGGGGACGCGTGACGGTCTCGTCGCCGGTGTTCGACACGGTCACCATCCCGCGGCACGAGTCGTCGGCGACGACGCGGGTCGACCGGGACGCCAGACGCGGTACGGTCCACCAGGTGAGGTTCGCCTGCGACACGCGGACCGGGACCGTGAACCTGACCATCGCGGGCGGCCACTCGCACCGCCCGCCCGCCGAATCCGGCCACCCCAAGGGCGTGCACGCCGGCGAGGGCGGCAGCATCGCCGGGTTCGACGTACGGGAGACCGGGCTCGGCGCCCTGCTCATCGCGGGCTCGGTCGGGGCGGCGTACCACCTCTCGCGCCGGCGCTCCGGCGAGGACGGCGCCTGATCCCCGCCCGCCCGCCGGCACGGCTTCGCCCCGGATCCTCGACGGGTCCGGGGCGAAGCCGTGCCGGCGCGTGGGGCGCGGCGCCGCGGGTGCGCGATCCGCAGGGGGCCGGACGGGCCCGCCCCCGAAGGCAGAGCCCGTACGGTGACTGACGGAAGACGGCAGGGGAACCGGGGGCGGCGGGGAACGGGTCAGATCCTCCGCTCGGCCCGGCGGCGCATCCAGAACAGTCCGCCACCGGCGACGGCCGCGGCGACGAGCCCGCCGCCGATCGCGACGTCGGCCGGGGTCGCCCCGCTGGAGCTGCTGCCGCCGAGGCCACCGCGGACACCGCCGATGACGGTGAAGGCGGCCGGACGCGTCAGTCGCCTGCCGGAGCAGTTGACGGTGATGTCGTACGAACCCGGCCGGGCGTCCTCCTTGATGGTGGCGGTGCCCTTGGACGTCTCGTTGGCACCCCTGACCGGGGTCAGGTGGGTCGTCCGGAACGCGTCCGAGGTCATCGTGCCACCCTGCGGGCAGCCGTCGACCGTGACGGTCATCTGCCCACCGCGGGCGATCACGCTGGGCAGCGCGACGATGTTGGACGGCTGGTTGTGGTCGCCGCCGGCCGTGGCCGTGGGGGCGGCCAGCCCGAGGACAGCGACCGCGGCGCCGGCTGCCGCGAGGGCACGAGTGTTACGCATGTGATCCTCCGCGGAAGACGCCCCGGGTCCCGTCCCCGGTCGATCGGCGAGAAAGCGTCTCCCAGAAAGACCCTCAGTTGCCCTGCGCGGCACCGCACTTCGGGAATGGTCCGTCCTGGTGAGGGGTGTGCCGGGCGGGTAGCGCACGAGTGGATATCGCCGCAGGTCACGGACCGTCAGACAGGTCCTTCCGGGGAAATCCCGGATGGCTCACGGAAGGGCGTCCGCGCCACCCGTTCGCCGCCGCCCCGTCGCCGGTGGGGCGCACGGCGCTTAGCGTGCTCGTATGCGCACAAGACACGGCGACGGCCGGGTCGAGAGGGGATGACGAATGGATGCGTCCGAGTTGGCCGAAGAAGAGGAGCGGCAGAGGAAGCGCGCTCCCTGGGGCGTGATAGCGCTTGTTCTGCTGACCGGACTCGCGCTCATCCGGAACGGTTCGGGGGAGTTCGACGCGGGCCCGCCGCAGCCGGCGTCGGCCGCCGCCTCGAACACCCGCGTCGCCGGTGAGAACAGCGCCGCCGCGGACATCGCGCCGCTGCCGCACGCCGTACCCGACCGGGTCTCCGTCCCCGCCATCCAGGTCGACGCGCCGGTCATACCGGTCGGTCTCGACGCGGACGGCTGGATCGACGCGCCGCCGCCCGAGGACCCGAATCTGGCCGGCTGGTTCACCGGCGCCGTCTCCCCCGGGGAAAAGGGCACCGCGGTCGTCGTCGGCCACGTGGACAACCAGCAGGGGCCTGCTGTTTTCTACGGGCTCGGCGCCCTGGAAAAGGGAAACAAGGTGGAAGTGCACCGCCAGGACGGAAAGACGGCGGTCTTCGAGATCTACGGCATCGAAGTGTTCGAGAAGGACAATTTCCCCGGCGACCGGGTCTACGCGTCCAAAGGCAGCCCCGAACTGCGAGTGATCACCTGCGGCGGCGGTTTCTCCGAGCGGGACGGATACGAGGGCAACGTCGTCGCCTTCGCCCGCATGACCGGGACCCGCTGAGCGCGTCCCGGCCCGGCGGGCGTACCGGGCGTCAGACGGGGCGTCGCCGGGGGACGGTCAGGTGGTAACCGGAGTCCAGCAGCTCGGGCAGATAGACCCGCAGGGCGCGGACGCTCTGCGAGCGGTCGCCCCCGGCGTCGTGCGAGAGCACCACGACGCCGGGGGCGGCGCCGTCCTCGACCCGGTCGACGATGGTGCCGGTGCCGGGGGTGGTCCAGTCGAGGGTGTCCACCGTCCAGGCGAGCGGTTCCATGCCGAGTTCGGCACCGAGCTGGAAGGCGGCGCGGTTCCACGCTCCGTACGGGGCCCGGAACCAGCGGGGCGGCTCACCGTAGGCCTGCTCGACGACCTCGCTGGTCCGTTCCATCTCGGAGCGGATGCGGCGTCGGCCGAGGCGGGTCAGCAGCGGGTGGGACCAGGTGTGGTTGCCGACGACGTGCCCCTCGTCGGCCATCCGGGACAGCAGGTCCCTGTGGTAGTCAGCCATCTCGCCGCACACGAAGAACGTCGCGCGCACGCCGTACCTCGCCAGCGTGTCCAGGATGTCCGGGGTGTAGCGGGGGTCGGGTCCGTCGTCGAAGGTGAGCATCATGGTGCGTCCGCGGCCCGACATGCGCAGGATCGGCTCACTGCGCACCGGGGGCCGCGGGGGTGCGGCACGGGGCGCGCCGTATCCGGTCAAGGGCTGAAGACGGTAGGCGGAGGGTCCCAGCGGCCGGTGCACCGGAGGGCCCGGGGCGGGGGTGACCGGCCGGGCCGGACCGCCCCCCGAGGTCACCGCGAGCGCACCGGCGGTGCCGGCCGCTCCCACGGCGGCGGCGCCGGCGAGCAGTGCGCGGCGTCGGCTGAGCAACTGATCCTTCTTCATGACCCATCAGTCGCCCGGCCGCGGTCCGGCGCACCTGAGCAACACCGGTGCGGAGGCACGGAACCACCCGCACGGCTCAGGGTCGGGACGGACCGGATAGCCTCGCCGCGTGACGGAACAGCACTCCCAGCAGTTCGAACGGGGCACGGACGGGCCGAAGGTCATCGTCGCCGGGGTCGACGGCTCCGGCTCCTCGCTCCGGGCCGCGGCCTACGCCGGCGGTCTGGCGCGGCGCCAGCACGCGCTGCTCGCCGTGGTGTACGTGCAGCCGGTACTGGCGGCGGGGGCGGCGCTCGGGGCGCCGGTGGCGGAGACGACGGACGAGATCGCCGAGGACCTGGTGGCCCAGATCAGGGAGGCGACCGAGCGCACCAGGGGGATATTCGACGTGCGCTGGGAGTTCCACACCTTCCGCGGTGACCCCTACAACGGGCTCGTCGAGGCGGCCGACCAGCTGAAGGCGGACGCCGTGGTCGTGGGCGCCTCGGAGCAGGCCGGGCACCGGTTCGTCGGCTCCGTCGCGGTGCGGCTGGTGAAGGCGGGGCGCTGGCCCGTGACAGTGGTGCCGTAGCGCCCTTCGGGTGGCGTGTGCGTCGTGGCTTCCGGCGCGGCCGGGTGTGAGTCGTCATGATCCACCGTCAGTCGTTTGCCGTGCACGAAGAGGTGAGGCGCGTGGCCGGGTTCCGCGTGGGCGAAGGCGTTCTCCGCCGCAAACCCATCGAGCGCATCGAGGACACCGAGGGCGGTGAGGACACCGGCCTGGTGCGGTCCCTCGGGCTGTGGCAGCTCACCGCGATCGGTGTGGGCGGCATCATCGGGGCGGGCATCTTCACCCTGGCCGGCACGGTCGCGGGCGGCACCGCGGGGCCGGCGGTCCTCGTCTCCTTCCTCGTCGCGGGCGTCGCGAGCGCGGCGGCCGCGCTGTCGTACGCCGAGTTCGCCGGACTGATCCCGAAGGCGGGCTCCGCCTACACCTACGGCTACGCCGTCCTCGGTGAGCTGGTGGGGTGGTTCATCGGCTGGGACCTGCTGCTGGAGTACACGGCGATCGTGGCGGTGGTCGCGATCGGCATCTCCGGCTACTTCAGCTTCCTGGTCGGTGAGATGGGCGCCGACCTGCCCAACTGGATGCTGGGCGCGCCCGGCACCGGCGACGGCCACCGGGTCGACCTCTTCGCGGCGGTGCTGTGCCTGCTGATCGCGTACCTGCTGACTCTCGGCATCAGGAACGCGGCCCGATTCGAGATGGTCGTGGTCGTGCTGAAGGTGCTGGTGGTGCTGCTGGTGATCGGGGTCGGCGTCTTCCACATCGACGCCTCGAACTACCACCCGTTCTTCCCGTACGGGGTCGGTGGGGCGTTCACCGGCGCGGCGACGGTGTTCTTCGCGGTCTTCGGCTACGACGCCATGTCGACGGCGGCCGAGGAGTCGAAGGACGCCCAGCGGCACATGCCGAAGGCGATCGTCTACTCGCTGATCATCTCGATGGTGCTGTACGTGGCGGCCTGTCTGGTGCTGACCGGCATGCAGGACTACGAGGACATCGACCCGGAGAGCGGCTTCTCGACGGCGTTCAAGTCGGTGGGGCTGGGCTCGCTCGCCGACGTCATCGCGGTGGGCGCCATCATCGGCATCCTCACGGTGATGTTCACGTTCATGCTGGGCGTCACCCGGGTGTGGTTCAGCATGAGCCGGGACGGGCTGCTGCCCAAGTGGTTCGCCAAGACCCACCCGACGCGGCACGTGCCGACCCGGGTCACCTGGATCGTCGGGTTCGCCTCGGCCGCGATCGCCGGGTTCCTGCCGATCGGCGAGGCGGCCGAGCTGACCAACATCGGCATCCTGCTGGCGTTCGTGGTGGTGTGCGCGGCGGTGATCGTGCTGCGTTACCGGCAGCCGGACCTGCCGCGCACCTTCCGTACGCCCTTCATGCCGGTCGTGCCGGCGCTGGGGATCGCCTTCTCGATCTGGCTGATCACGTTCCTGCAGTGGCAGACGTGGGCGCGGTTCGCCGTGTGGTTCGCGGTCGGCCTGGTGATCTACTTCGCGTACTCCTACCGCAAGTCGGAGCTGGCGCGCCGTTAGAGGCCGCGGAGGAAGTCGTCGACGATCTCGCCGAAGACCTCGGGCTTCTCCATGTTCGGGTAGTGCGCGGTGCCTTCGACGGTGACGGAACGGCCGTCCGGGACCGTACGGGCGAGCCGTTCCGCCTCGGCGATCAGGTCGGGGGCGTCCAGGTCGCCGTTGACGGTGAGGACCGGAACGTCGATCTTCGGAACCCGGGCCCAGGTGTCGGTCAGGGGCACGTGGTGGTTCTCCTCGTCCGGGGTGTGCTTGGAGAGGGTGCCGAAGGCCATCTCCCGCAGCCGGCGCGGGATATCCGGGTCGATGTCGCCGAGGGTGCGGGACTCCCCGGCCACGAAGCGCAGGAACGCGGTGAGCCAGCCCTCGACGTCGCCCGCGGCCAGCGCGCCGGCCTGTTCGGCCTGCACCCGGCGCACCCACGGGTCGGTGTACTCGAACTCGCTGGTGGCCGCACCGCAGGCCACCACCGCGCGGACCAGCTCCGGATACTCCAGCACCGTGTCCGTGGCGATGGCGCCGCCCATCGACACACCGACGAGCACCGCGGGGCCGGCGTCGAGGTGGCGCAGCAGGCCAGCCAGGTCGTCGGCCCACCGGAACGGCCGGGTCGCGTTGGCCGAGGCGCCATGGCCGCGGACGTCCGGTGCGATCACCCGGTACTCGGCGGCGAGGGGCGGAATCTGGGCGTCGAAGACCCGGTGGTCCGCGAACCCGGAGTGCAGCAGGACGACCAGGTCCCCGGCACCGGTGTCGCGGTAGGCGAGGTCGCCGTCGGCGGAACGGAAGAAGCAGAGATCCGAAGCAGCAGTCATGACAACCAAGGTGTCATGACTGGGCGTATATGACAACCAGGGTGTCATGATGGCGGGATGAAGGACATCGACGCACCACTCCCCCCGGACGCGCTCGCCCGGCGCCTCACCGAGGTGTACGACCTGGTCGGCCCCCTCTACCGGCGCGCGCAGCGCAGCGTCGAGCAGGGCCTGACCACCGACGGCCTGTCCGTCGGCGTCCGGGCCGTGCTGACCCTGCTGCACCGCAACGGGCCGATGACCGTGCCGCAGATGGGCCGGGCACAGTCGATCAGCCGCCAGTTCGTGCAGCGGATGGTGAACGACGCCACCGACCGGCGCCTGGTGGAGGGCATCCCGAACCCGGCGCACCGGCGGTCGTCACTGATCCGGCTCACGGACGAGGGCCGGGCGGCGATCACCGGGATCCTCGACCGGGAGCACCTGCTGTTGCGCGAGGTCGGCGGGGACCTCACGGACACCGACGTCGCCACGTGCCTGCGGGTGCTCGGGGCCATGCTGACGGCCCTCGACCACGTGGACGACGCCTGACCCGCGCGGACACCACCCGGCCCACGCGGACGAAGCCCGGCCTACTCCCCCATCACCAGCCCGTCCTCGGCCGCGCCCCTGCTGAGTACGACGTCGCGGATGCGGTCGCGCACGGCCCGCACGTCGGCACCCTCCTTCAGCGCGCGGTTGAGGTTCACCACCCGGCCGGCGTCGACGTCGAACAGCTGCGGGACGAACTCGGCCCTGGTCACCCGCCAGCGTTCGCCGGGCCGGGCGGGCGGGGCGAAGGTGAAGCGGCCGATGGTCGACTGGTTGCCCCGCGGATCGCGGACGCCCTCGTCGTTGATCATCTCGCCCGCGATCTGATCGCCCATCCCGTAGATCACCCAGGTGCCGTTGACCTTCTCGTAGGCCTGCGGGACATGGGCGTGGGTGCCGAGGATCAGGTCGATGTCGGGGCGGTCGCCGCTGCGTGCGGCGGTCAGGCTCCGGGCCAGGTCCAACTGGTCCCGGTCGGGCTCGTCCTGCCATTCCGTACCCCAGTGCAAGGACACGACGACGATGTCCGCGCCGGACTCCCGGGCGGCCCGGGAGTCCGTGACGATCCGCTCCTCGTCGATCATGCCGACCGCCCAGGGCTGCCCCTCGGGAATCGGGTGACCGTTGGTGTGGAGGGTGTAGGCGAGGTGGGCGACCTCGGCCCGGCCCGCGCGCAGGACCGTCGCGGTGCGCGCCTCGGCCTCGGTGCGCGCCGTCCCGGCGTGCCGTACGCCGGCGCGGTCGAGGGCGTCCAGGGTGCGGCGGATGCCGTCGGCGCCGTCGTCGACGCTGTGGTTGGAGGCGGTGGAGCAGCCGTCGTAGCCGGTGGCGGCCAGCGCCTCGGCCACCTCGGGCGGGGACTTGAAGAGGGGGTAGCCGCTGTAGTCGCCGGGCGCGCCGTACACGGTCTCCATGTGGCACAGGGCGAGGTCGGCGGGCGAGACGACGGGTTCGGCACCGGCGAGCATCGGACGGAAGTCGTAGCCGGTGCCGCCCGCGTCGAAGCGCGCCCGCTCGATGATCGAGTCGTGCGGCAGTACGTCGCCCGAGGCGACCAGGGTGAAGACGCCGGTGTCCGCGGCGGACGGGGCCGGGGCCGGTCGTCTCGGTGGTTCGTGGTCGCGGGCCTGACAGGCGGCACCCGCGGTGAGGAGGGCGGTCAGGGCCAGGGCCACCAGCCGACTGCGTGTGATCATCCGTTCACTCCGCTGTGGTCACTCACACCAATGAAAAATCACATTTACACACAAATAGATAAGGAGGTTCCTCTGTCACGGGCGGCTCCGACACGCTCATTAGCCCGTCCGGCATGCGCGAAGGGGGGCGCGCCGACGGTTCGACCGGGTGCGCCGACCGTGCGCACGGGGGTGCGCCGGCGGTGCGCAAGGGACGCGCCGACCGTTCGTCGAACCGTTCGTCGACGCGATCGACCGTCCGTCGCACGCCTGTGCGTGCGCCCTGTCCCCGGGCGGCGCCCTGGGGTGCCATACGGCCATGACGGCCGGAATCACCCTCATGGACAGGACGAACGGGACGACCGCCGAGCACGAGCTCGCCGCACTGCAGCGCGAGCACGGCCGGCCGCTCTTCGCGCTGCTGCTGCGGCTCAGCGACGGTGACCGGCAACGCGCCGAGGACCTCGTACAGGAGACCCTGGTCCGCGCCTGGCAGCACCCCGAGGCCCTGCGCGCCGACGACTTCGACTCGGTGCGGCCCTGGCTGCTCACCGTGGCCCGGCGCCTCGCGATCGACGCGCGCCGGGCCCGGCAGGCACGGCCCGCCGAGGTCGGTGACGCCGTACTGGAGAACGCTCGGGTCTGCGCCGATCACGCCGAACGGGCCGCCGCGGCCCTGGACGTGCGCGAGGCTGTGAAGACTCTCACTCCGGAGCACCGTGAAGTCCTGGTGCTGGTGTACTTCCAGGGGGCGAGTGTGGCGGAAGCCGCGGCAGCCCTGGGCATCCCGCCCGGTACCGTGAAGTCCCGCGCGTACTACGCGCTGCGCGCCCTGCGCAGGGTGCTACCGGGATACGCCGCCGACCTGCGGTGAAACCGAAGGCAGAGTCAAGCCTTCGCAAAGCGCCTTGCCCTGGACCCCGGTTGGGTAATCGGCTGTCCTCATCCGTGTTTCGGACGGGGGCCCATGACCCGGATCGGGCGACGCGCACGCACCGGAGGAAGGCAGGAAGGGATGCTGCACACAGGTCCAGAGAGCACGGACGGCGCCGGAAGAGGCGAACTGGCCGTGCCCATGGCGTGGTTGTACGCCGAATACATCGCCGACGAGCTGCTGCGGACCGGTGACCTGATGCCGCCGACGTCCTTCGAGTTCCGCGCCGGACGCGACGCCCTGGCGCTGACCGTCTTCCTGTCCGACACCGACGACGAGCTCAGCGGCATCCGGGTCGTCACCCACCTGGAGACCTGGCTGTCACTGACCGCCTACGACCAGCCGTGGCACGAGTGGGTGCGGGAGCGCCTGACCGAGGCCACGGCCGACGCGGTCGCCGCCGGCCGGCACTCGCCGGACCTGGAACTGGCACGGACGGCCTGGCGCTGGCTGGAGGAGACCGAACTGCTCGCCCCGGACCTGAACGCGGTGCCCGGTGGTGCGCCGGTGACCGGGGAGGACGAGGGGCCGAAGGTGTGGACGCCGGCCTGGCAGCTGGGGCTGCCCCTCGGCCATCTCGCCATCCATCTCTTCTAGCCGCCCCGGCAGGCCTCCCCCGGAGCCCGGCCGATGTACGGACAGGTCCGAGACCGGACCGGTCCGCGGGCCCGGCGGCTCCGACCCCTCGGTCGCGATGTCGTCCGTGGCTTGAGTGATTCGGCTGTCCGGCCCGTACGGGTGGGAGCAAGGAGCAGCCCCACCCGCACACAACGGCACGAGGATGCGGCATGAGGTCCCTGGGAAGGCATCGTGACGCCGGCGCCTACGCGCTCGGCGTACTGGACGAGGCGGAAGCGTTCCGCTTCGAGGACCACCTCGTCGGGTGCCCCCGGTGCGCGGCGCGGGTGGCCGAGTTCGGCCCCGCCACCCGTCAGCTGATGTTGTACCGGCAGGCGACGCCCCGCCTCGTCCACCCCGTGACCGGGCCCGGCACCGGGCTCCTCGACCGGCTGCTGTCCGAGGTGGCGGCGCGTCACCGGGCCGGCCGCAGGCGGGTGCTGTACGCCGTGACCGCCGCGGTCGTGGGCGCCGTGGCCGGTCCCGGCGCCGTGATCTGCGCGAGCCGGGCCGACACCGCGGTGCGGGTCGACGCGACCGACGTGCGCACCGGGGTGTGGGCGCAGGTCACGGCGGAGGACGAGGCCTGGGGCACCGGCGTGGAACTCGAGGTCAGGGACGGGGCGGGCCCGCGCTCCTGCCGGCTGATCGCCGTCGGCCGCGACGGCACGGAGCAGACGGTCACCAGCTGGAGCGTCCCCGGCCACGTCACCCGGCCGAGCACCATGCACGGCGGGGCCGCCCTGCGTCCCGACCAGATCGCCCGCTACGAGGTGCGGACCACGGACGGGGAGCGCCTCGTGACCCTCCCCACCGCATGACCGCTCGACGACCGCCCGGCGCCCGCTACTTGAGCAGCCGGGACAGCCTCCGGTCCGCCAGCGGCTTGCCGCCGGTCTGGCAGGTCGGACAGTACTGGAGCGAGGAGTCGCTGAAGGACACCTCCCGCACGGTGTCGCCGCACACCGGGCAGGGCTCGCCGGTGCGGCCGTGGACGCGCAGGCCGCTCTTCTTCTCGGCCTTCAGCCGGCCGGCCGCGATGCCCCTCGAGCGCTCGACCGCCTCGGTGAGCGTCGTGCGCAGGGCCGCGTACAGCAGTGCCGTCTCCTCGTCGGTGAGCGACGCGGCCAGTTTGAACGGGGACATCTTCGCCGCGTGCAGAATCTCGTCACTGTACGCGTTCCCCACGCCCGCGATGAGGCTCTGGTCGCGCAGGGCTCCCTTGAGCTGCCGTCGCTCGCCGTCGAGGAGGGCGGCGAAGCGCTCCTCGTCGAAGTCGTCGGCGAGCGGGTCCGGCCCGAGCCGGGCCACGCCCGGCACCTCCTGCGGGTCGGCCACGACGTACACGGCGAGCCGCTTCTGGGTGCCGGCCTCCGTCAGGTCGAAGCCGGCGCCGGTCTCCAGGGCGACGCGCAGGGCCAGGGGCCCCTTGCCGGGGCGCGGAAGGCCGCCGGGGAGACCGTCCCTCCAGTGCAGCCAGCCGGCGCGGGCCAGGTGGGTCACCAGGTGCGGGCCGCCGGCGGTCTCGACGTCGAGGAACTTGCCGTGGCGGTGCACGGCGGCCACCCGGCGGCCCTCCAGGGCGGTGAGCGGAGGGTCGTACGTCTTCAGGACACTGATCGCCACGGGCAGCACACGGACGATCTCGCGGCCGGTGAGATGCTCGGCCAGGAAGTCCCTGAGCGCCTCGACCTCGGGCAGTTCGGGCATACGTCCAGGGTGCCACCGGGGCTCCGGAGCGCCAGTGGGGTTCAGCCCGCCCGATGGGACACCAGGAACTCGGACCACACGCACTTGCCGCCGCCGCGTGCCTCCACCCCCCACCCGTCGGCGAGCGCCTCGACCAGGAGCAGCCCCCGTCCGGAGACACCGGAGTCCCCGGCCTCGCGGCGGCGCGGCAGGGCGCTGGAGGTGTCCTCGACCTCGACCCGCAGCCGGCGGTCGGTGCCGGTGAGCAGCCGCAGGGTGACGATCGCGGAGCCCTCGGTGTGCATGAGGGCGTTGGTGACCAGTTCGTCGGCGACCAGTTCGATCTCGTCGCTCTGGTCCCCGGCACCCCAGGACCGGACCGCGGCGCGGATCATGTGCCGGGCTTCGGTGAGGGCCTCGGGATCGCCCGGGGAGACATGCTGCTGGAGCCGGCCGAAGGTACGGGGAGCGCCCGTCCCGTGGCGGTGCAGCAGGAGCAGCGCCACGTCGTCGTCGCCGCGGCGCTCCTCGGCCACGTCGATGAGCCGGTCGGCCAGGTCGCGTACGTCCTTCGGTCCGGAGGCGACCAGCCCCGCGAGGATCTCCATTCCCTCGTCGAGGTCGGCGCCGGGCTGCTCGACCAGGCCGTCGGTGCACAGCAGCAGGGTGTTGCCCGGATCCAGTTCGACGGTGGCGACCGGGTAGGCGAGGCGCCCGAACTCGGCGGACAGGCCGAGCGGCAGCCCGCCCTCGACGGGGACGCGGCGGCAGGAGCCCTCGCCGTACCGCAGCAGGGGGTCGATGTGGCCGGCGCGGACCACCTGGACCACGCCGGTGGCCAGGTCGGCCTCCGCGTACAGGCAGGTCGCGAAGCGGTCGGTGTCGAGTTCGTGGAGGAAGACGGAGGCCCGCGCCATCACCGTGGCCGGGGGATGGCCCTCGGCCGCGTAGGCGCGCAGCACGATGCGCAGCTGGCCCATGACGGCGGCGGCGTGCGTGTCGTGGCCCTGGACGTCGCCGATGACGGCGCCGACGCGTCCGCCGGGCAGTGGGATCACGTCGTACCAGTCGCCGCCGATGTCGCGGCCGAGGGCGCCGCCGATGGTGGCCGCGCGGTAGCGGACGGCGACGTCGCAGCCGGGCACGCTGGGAATGGTGCGCGGCAGCATGGCCTGCTGCAGGCCCTCGGCGAGGTCCATCTCCTGCTCGTAGAGCATGGCCCGCTGGAGGCTCTGCGCGATGCCGCTGCCGAGCGCGACGAGTACGTTGCGGTCCTCCGCGGAGAAGCCGTGCCGGTCGCTGTAGAGCAGCCCGATCGCGCCGATCGGGCGGGCCTGGGCGATCAGCGGCAGGTAGGCGGCCGCGGTGATGTTCAGGTGGGTGATGTCCTTCCACAGGAGGGGGTAGCGCTCCGCGAACTCCTCCGGCGACTCGATGAAGCGGGGACTGAGGGTCCGTACGGCCTCGCTCATCGGGTACGGCTCGTCGATCCGGGTGACGCGGGTGCCGGGGACGAAACTGTTGTCGGGGCCGTCGGCGACCAGCCGGATGCGGCCGGCCTCGACCAGGCCCATGACGAGGCTGGCCGCGCCGAGCCGGGTGAGGCCGTGGGTGTCCCGCAGGACGTCGATGACGTCGTCCACGGTGCGGGCGTGCGCGAGTGCGGCCGTGGCGAGCTGGACGACGTTGGTGAGCCGGCGGCGGGCCTCGTCCTGTGCGGCCTGCTCGCGGCGGGCCTCGATGTCCGCGACCTCCTGGGTGGCGTCGCGGACGATGCCGATGATGCGGCGCGGCCGGCCGGTCTCGTCGCGGCGGATGTAGCCCTGGGTGCGGGTCCAGCGCAGGGTGCCGTCGCGGCAGCGCAGGCGGAAGTAGGTGCCGTAGTTCTCGCTGCCGTCCTTCATGGCCTGGGCGACCAGGGCGTCCAGGCGGCTGCCCTCCGCCGCGGGAACGCGCGCCGACAGCGACTCGGGACGCCCGTCGTACTCCTCGGGGCGCAGGTCGAACACCTCGTAGGCCTGGGCGTCCATGTGGAAGAGTCCCGTGTCCAGGTCCCAGTCGAAGCTGCCCATGCGGTTGAGCGCCAGGACGGGGTCCGGGTGGGCGGGCCAGTCGTCCGGGAGTGACGGGGCACTCGCTCCCCGATCAGCCATGGGCCCCACCTTGCCAGGATTCGCCTGATTCTTCGACTGCTGGTCGGCCACCGGGCCCCGCCTCCGGGAAACCTCCGGCCGACCGGGGTACACCGAGCGTTATCGTACGAGAGGAGCGCGGCCGTGGAGTGGTTCACCGCACCCGACTACTGGCTGAGCCGGCTGGTCTTCCAGCGGGCCCTGGCCGTCGTGTACCTGGTCGCGTTCCTGACGGCGGCCCTCCAGTTCCGTGCGCTGATGGGCGAGCGCGGTCTGACGCCCGTGCCCCGGTTCGTCGAGCGGGTGCCGTTCGAACGGGCGCCGAGCCTGTTCCAGCTGCGCTACTCGGACCGTCTCTTCGCGGCCGTGGCGTGGGCGGGCTGCGCGGTGTCGGCGGCGCTGGTGGCGGGGCTGGACTCGCTGCTGCCGCTGTGGGGCGCCATGCTGCTGTGGCTGGTGCCGTGGGTCCTGTATCTGTCGATCGTCAACGTCGGGCAGACCTGGTACTCCTTCGGCTGGGAGTCGCTGCTGCTGGAGACCGGTTTCGTCGCGGTGTTCCTCGGCAACGACGAGGTGGCGCCGCCGATCGTCGTGCTGTTCCTGCTGCGCTGGCTGCTGTTCCGGGTCGAGTTCGGAGCGGGGCTGATCAAGATGCGGGGTGACGAGTGCTGGCGGAAGCTGACCTGCCTGGACCACCACCACGAGACCCAGCCGATGCCGGGCCCGCTGAGCTGGTTCTTCCACCACCTCCCGCGGCCTGCGCACCGGGTCGAGGTGGCCGCGAACCATGTCACCCAGCTCGTGGTGCCCTTCCTGCTGTTCACGCCGCAGCCCGTGGCGACGGCCGCCGCGGCGCTGATGATCGTGACCCAGCTGTGGCTGGTGCTGTCGGGCAACTTCTCCTGGCTGAACTGGATCACCATCGTGCTGGCTCTGTCGGCGGTGGAGTTCCCGGCCGAGCCGCCGTCCGTGCCCGCCGCGCCGCTCTGGTACGAGGTGGTGGTCCTCGCGGTGGCGGCACTGCTGGTGTTCCTGAGCCACCGGCCGGTCCGCAACATGCTCTCCCGCGGCCAGGTGATGAACCGCTCCTTCGACTCGCTCCACCTGGTCAACACCTACGGTGCCTTCGGAACCGTCAGCCGGGTCCGCTACGAGGTGGTGATCGAGGGGACCGCCGACGAGGTGGCCCGCGAGGACGGGGACTGGCGGGAGTACGAGTTCAAGGGCAAGCCCGGGGACCCGCGGCGCTGGCCGCGCCAGTTCGCGCCGTACCACCTGCGCCTCGACTGGCTGATGTGGTTCGCCGCGCTGTCGCCCTCGTACGCCGCGTCCTGGTTCGGCACCTTCGTGGAACGGTTGCTGGAGAACGACCGGGCGACGCTGAAGCTGCTGCGCCGCTCCCCGTTCCCGCCCGACGCGCCGCCGCGCTTCGTCCGCGCCCGGCTGTTCCGCTACCGGTACACGACGTGGCGGGAGCTGCGGGAGACGGGCGCGTGCTGGAAGCGGACGTACGTGCGGGAGTATCTGCCGCCGACGCGGCTGACGGGAACCGCTCGGCGACCATGACGAGGACCCGGTCCGGTCGACGGGGCGGGCCGGGTCCTCGTCGAGGCGCTACGCGCGCTTCAGCCGCAGGGTCATCAGCTGGAACGGACGCAGTCGTACGGCGATCCGGTCGCCGTCCGCTTCCGCCGCGGCCTCCTCTCCGGCGAGCGGGCGTTCCAGCAGGTCGGTGACGGCCACACCCGCGACCGGGAAGCCCGCCGTCAGGGTGGCCCTCGCCCGGCCGCCGTGTGCCTCGTGGAAGCGGACCACCACGTCGCCGCTGCCGTCGTCGGCCAGCTTGACGGCGGTGACCACGACCGCGTCCCGGTCGGCCGCGATCAGCGGCGCGACCTCGCCGGCGCCCGTCACGCGCCGCTCGGGCAGGTTGATCCGCCAGCCCTCGCGCACGGCGTCGCCGATGCCCGCGCCCGGCACCAGCGCGTGCCGGAACCGGTGCACGCCCTGGTCGGTCTCGGGGTCCGGAAAGCGCGGGGCGCGCAGCAGCGAGACCCGGACGGTGGTGGTCGTACCGGCGTCGCCGTCGGTGCGGACGGTGCGGGTCACGTCGTGGCCGTACGTCGAGTCGTTGACGACGGCGACTCCCCAGCCGGGCTCCTCGAGGTGGACGAAGCGGTGGTTGCAGGCTTCGAACTTGGCCGCCTCCCAGCTGGTGTTGGTGTGTGTGGGCCGGTGGACGTGCCCGAACTGGGTCTCCGACGCGTACCGTTCCGCGTGTACGTCGAGCGGGAAGGCGAGCTTGAGGAACTTCTCCGTCTCGTGCCAGTCGACCTCGGTGTCCACCTCCAGCCGCCGTTCCCCCGGCGCGAGCGTCAGCACCTGGGTGACGCGGGAGGAGCCGAAGGAGCGGACGGTCCGCACCGACGCGCCGTCGTCGCCGGGGACGGCCTCGTCCACGTCGGTGAGGTCGGTGGCGGTGTTGCGGTAGAACGCGTCGACGTCCCAGGCGTCCCACTTGTTCGGGACGTCGGGGTGGAGCTGGAGCAGGTTGCCCGCACCTGCGGGTGCGATCGTCTCGCGGTCGGCGCCGATGTCGTACACCGAGACGACCAGGCCCCGGTCGTCGATCCCGACGCGCAGCAGACCGTTGTCCAGGACGTACCCGCCGCCCGGGCGGGGGGTGAGGACGGTGCGGCCCCCGGTGGCGGGGGTCGCGGCGGCTCCCGCCGGCACACCGGCCCGGGTGTGCGGGGCGGCGTTGAAGACCAGCGGGGTGTCGCCCTCTCCGGCCAGGGCGCGCTGGGCGGCGTCGATGATCCGGTTCAGCTCGGCGGCGATCCGGTCGTAGGTCGCGCGGGCCTCGCGGTGCACCCAGGCGATGGAGGAGCCGGGCAGGATGTCGTGGAACTGGTGCAGCAGCACTGTCTTCCAGATCCGGTCCAGGTCCTCGTACGGGTAGGGGAACCCGGTGCGCACGGCGGCCGTGGCCGCCCACAGCTCGGCCTCGCGCAGCAGGTGTTCGCTGCGGCGGTTGCCCTGTTTGGTCTTGGCCTGGCTGGTGAGGGTGGCGCGGTGCAGTTCGAGGTACAGCTCGCCGACCCAGACCGGCGGCTCGGGGTTCTCGGCCTCGGCCTTCTCGAAGAAGGCGTGCGGGGTCTCCCATGCGACCGTCGCCGAGCCTTCGAGGTCGCGCAGCCGGGCCGCCTTGGCGATCATCTCGCGGGTGGTTCCGCCCCCTCCGTCACCCCAGCCGGTGGGGGCGAGGGAGTGCCGGGCGACGCCCTTGTCCTTGAAGTTGCGGGCGGCGTGCGCGATCTCGCCGCCCTTCATGGAGCAGTTGTAGGTGTCGACCGGTGGGAAGTGCGTGAAGACACGGGTGCCGTCGATGCCTTCCCAGCGGAAGGTGTGGTGCGGGAACGTGTTCGTCTGCGACCAGGAGATCTTCTGCGTCAGCAGGTACTTGGTGCCGGCCGCCTTGATGATCTGCGGCAGTCCGGCCGCGAAGCCGAAGGTGTCCGGGAGCCACGCCTCGTCGGTCTCGACGCCGAACTCGTCGAGGAAGAACCGCTTGCCGTGCACGAACTGCCGGGCCATCGCCTCCGAGCCGGGCATGTTGGTGTCCGACTCCACCCACATGCCGCCGGCCGGCACGAACCGGCCGTCCGCGACGGCCTTCTTCACCCCGGCCCACACCTCGGGCCGGTGGTCGCGGATCCACGCCCACTGCTGGGCCTGCGACATGGCGAAGACGAAGTCCGGCTCGTCCTCCAGGAGGGCGGTCATGTTGGAGGCGGTACGGGCCACCTTGCGCACGGTCTCGCGCAGTGGCCACAGCCACGCCGAGTCGATGTGCGCGTGGCCGACGGCGCTGAGGCGGTGCGCGGAGGGGACGGCGGGGGCGGACAGCACCTCCGTGAGGCGGGAACGGGCCTGCTCCGCCGTGCCGTTGACGTCCTGGAGGTCGATGGCGTCCAGCGCCTTGTCCACGGCCCGCAGGATCTCCCAGCGGCGCGGCGACTCCACGGGCAGTTCGGCCATCAGCTCACCGAGCACCTCCAGGTCGAGCACGAGGTGCCACACGGTCTCGTCGAGGACGGCGAGGTCCATGCGGGTGAGCGTGTACTGCGGATCGCTGCCCGCGGTGTCCTTGTCGCCGAGCGGTGTGGGCACGAAGGGGCGGTAGCCGAACACGACGGGGTTGGAGGCGGCTTCGATGTGCAGGCGCACCTCCTCGCCGCCCTCCGCGGGAGCGGCGATCCGCACCCACTGGTTGCGCGGGTTGAGGCCCTTCACCGGGGTGCCGTCGGGCCGGTAGACCAGGCCCTCGCACTGGAAGCCGGGCATGTTCTCGTCGAAGCCGAGGTCGAGGACGGCCTCCACCGTCCGGCCGGCCCATTCCTCGGGGACGGTTCCGGTGACGCGGAACCAGCTGGTGCCCCAGGGGGCGCCCCAGCGGGCTCCCACCTCGATGGGACCGGGTTCGGCCGCGAGTCCCTCGGCGACCGGCACGGGTTCGTCGGGCGCGTGCCACACCGCCACGTCCAGCGGCACGGACTCGGGGTACACGGCAGGGCGGACGCGCTCGTCGAGAACGCGCTCGAGGCGGGCTTCGACCAGGTCGCGGTCGTCATGCATGCGGGACGCTCCGTGGTTGAGGGGGCGGGTGCGGGTCACGGCGGCGGGTTCCGACGTGGTGTACAGCTCCCCCACCGCGCGCGGTTCGAACCGTGCGGCGCGCTCGCCCGGGGAAGGGCCGCCGGCGAACCACGCACGCCGGCGGTGCCGCCGGGGACGCGGCGGGTGACGGCCGGCGGGACACGGTGGAGGGTGCGGTGGCGTACGTCGGCGCGCGACGGTGGTCCCGTTCGGTCGTTCGGCACCCCGGGCCTCGGTCCCGCGCCGTCCGGTGGGCGGGGCTTCCGGGGGCGGAGGCCGCGCTGCCGGAGCGTGCGGAGCGGATCGGATCGGATCGAGGCGCCGTGCGTCCCTGGCGGCGACCGGCCCGCCGGCCCGCGGGCCCCTACAGCGCGCGGTGCATGACGTGCAGGCCGACCCGCCCGTGCCGCGGGTGGTCGAAGGCGTCCGGCACCGTGCCCAGGATGGTGAAACCGAGGGAGGTCCAGAGTTTCACGGCGGGGTTGGTCTCGACGACGGCGTTGAAGACCATGCCCCGGTACCCGTCGGCCCTGGCGGCGGCCAGGACGTGTTCGGCGAGGGCCCGGCCGGTACCCCGTCCGGCCCGGTCGGGGTCGACCATGAATCCGGCGTTCGCGATGCGGGCGGCGGGGCCGCCGTAGTTGGGCGTGACATAGGCGGAGGCGACGACGGTGCCGGTGTCGTGCTCCGTGACGTAGACGCGTTTGGCGGGGTTCATCCACAGGACCCGGGCGTCCTCCTCGGACGTGTCCGGGTCCCAGGCGTAGGTCTCGCCGGCCGCGACGATGCGGTGCCAGAACGGCCAGATGTGCGGCCAGTCGTCGGCCGTCGCTTCCCTGATCAGCATGGGCGCGAGTCTCGCACGCCCCTGCTTCCGGCACGTTCTGAGGGTGGTGCCGCGGGTCAGTCGACGCTGGGCAGGATGTGGGGCTCGGCGAGGTCCTCCTCGTAGCCCGCGAGGCGGATGGGGGCGGACCGGGCCCACACGTCGAGGCTGCCGATCTCGCCGGGCCGGCGGCCCGCGCGCTCGGTGCGTTCCTCGGGGCGTTGCTCTGGACTCGTCGTCGTGTCCGGTGTCACCGCGCACTCCTTATGTGTCGGGTCACCCTCGGGGCCTGTCGGCCAGTCTCCTGTCCGGCACCCGGCGCCCGCTCGGGTGTGGGTCGAATGCAGTTCGGACGCGGTGGCGCCGGCAACTCGTGCGAGAGCAGGCCGTTGTGAACCGGCTTGTCCCCTGCGGACCTTGGGTGGGGGTAGTGCCCTTGTACTGCCGTCCGTCCGCTCCAGATTAACCAAATGAGCGGGGATGCGCTCTATGGGGCTCAAAACATGGAAGAAGCATTGCCCTTCGTTCCGCGCACAGTTGGCCCCAGTCTGCCCCGGTTCATCCGCTTGTGCACCGCTCACAACTCACCCGTTCGGCCCACATCATCGACCTGGCCTTCGAATGTCGTCGGCGGCGGGTCGCGCAAGTTAAGTTGCCGTTGGCTGCGGCGCAAGCTCGCCATGGTCTGCTGCTGGTCGGCAACGGCTGTCTCGTGGGAGGACCGAGGCATGGAACTGCGCAGCGTCGAGGAGCTGATGGACCTGCTGTACGCCTGCCGGGGCGAACGGTCCTCGGCGGAGCACGGCGGCGAGCCCGTGGACCTGCATGGACACGCACTGCGGACCGCCGCGCTGCTGCGCCGGCGCCGCCCCGCCGACAAGGAACTCCAAGTGGCCGGCCTGGTGTCGCCCGTGGGCCGGCTGCTGTGGCCCGGCAACCCGGCCGGCCGGACGGCGGACGCGGTGCGGCCGCTGCTCGGCTCACGCGTCGCCCGCCTGGTGCGCCGGCACGACCACCCGGACGCCTGGGCCCACGACGACGACCTGGCCAGCCTGCGCCAGGCCGACGAGGAGGCCCGCACCACCGTCTTCGACGCCGGGGTGCTGGAGGACTGGCGCACGATACTCGAGCTGACGGCGGCGCGGCACTCGGGGCTCGGCGCCGTCGACTTCAGACGCCCCTGAGGGTTCGCCCCGCGAGCGCGCGAGGGGCGCCCCCGGGATCCAGGAGGCCGCGCGGTGGCCCGGACGGGCTGCGGGCACGCGGCGGGGCCTGTACGGGACGACGTCGCGCAGGACGCGTGACCGACGCACCGGGAACACCGGCGGTCGCCCCCACGGTGGCCGGGACCCGGCTGACGGGCCTCCGGATGGGACACCGCCGGCCCGTCACCACGATCACCCCATGCCGGGCGGGTGGCCCTTCGTGATCACCACGTGCCGGGTCGTGATCCCCGGCGGTCACCACGTGCCGGGTGCGTCAGTCCCTCGCGTTCACCACTTGCCGGGTGCGTAGTCCTTGAGGAAGACGCCGTACAGGTCCTCGCCCGCCTCGCCGCGCACGATCGGGTCGTAGACGCGGGCCGCGCCGTCGACCAGGTCGAGCGGGGCGTGGAAACCGGCGTCGGCCAGGCGCAGCTTGTCGTAGTGGGGGCGCTCGTCGGTGATCCAGCCGGTGTCGACCGAGGTCATCAGGATGCCGTCGGTGTCGAACATCTCCTGGGCACTGGTCCGGGTCACCATGTTCATCGCTGCCTTGGCCGCGTTGGTGTTCGGGTGGCCCGCGCCCTTGTAGCCGCGGGCGAAAACGCCCTCCATCGCGGAGACGTTGACGACGTAGGCGCGCCCCGCGGGCGCCTTGCGCGCCGCCTCGGCCATCGACGACCGCAGCGCGCTGATGAGGATGAACGGCGAGGTGTAGTTGCACAACTGCGTCTCGAGCAGTTCCACCGGGGAGATCTGCTCGATGGTCTGGACCCAGGTGTTGGTGTCGACGACGTCGGGGACCAGACCGCCCGCGTCGATGGCGGTGCCCTCGCGGTGCCGGACCACACTGGCGTTGCCGGCGACCAGGGCGAGGTCGGCCACCTGCTGGGCGTCGAGCCCCGTGACACCCGCGGGCAGCGCGGCCAGTCCGTCCACCGCCCCGGAGTTGAAGGCGCCGATGACGTGGTGGGCGGGGAGCTCACCGGCCGGCAGCGGGGCGCTCTCGCCCTCGACGAGCGCGGCGTACGCGGAGGGCAGGCGGCGCACGGTCTGGGTCGCGTTGTTGATCAGGATGTCGAGCGGTCCCTGCTCGGTGACCTGCTCGGCGAGGGCCACGGCCTGGGCCGGGTCGCGCAGGTCGATGCCGACGACCTCCAGGCGGTGCATCCAGTCCGCGGAGTCGTCCATCGCCTTGAAGCGGCGGATGGCGTCCTTGGGGAAGCGGGTCGTGATCGTGGTGTGCGCGCCGTCGCGCAGCAGTCGCAGCGCGATGTACATGCCGATCTTGGCCCGGCCGCCGGTGAGCAGCGCCCGCTTGCCGGTGAGGTCGGCGCGGGCGTCGCGGCGGGCCCGGTTCTCGGCGGCGCAGCTCTGGCAGAGCTGGTGGTAGAAGTAGTCGACCTCGGTGTACCGCTGCTTGCAGATGTAGCAGGAGCGGGGGCGCTGGAGTATCCCGGCGATGCTGCCCTCCTCGGTGCGGGAGGAGGGCAGGAGGCCTTCGGTCTCGTCGTCGATGCGTTCGGCGGAGCCGGTGGCGGTGGCCTCGGTCACCGCCTTGTCGTGGGCGGTCTTCGCGGCCCGGCGCTCCTGGCGTCGGCGCTGCTTGACCGTCCGGTAGATGTGCGAGGTGGCCCGGCGGACCCGGACGGCGTCCGGGTGGTCGACGTCGAGTCCGTCGAGTTCCTCCAGCACACTCAGGCAGACGGCGAGCCGCTCCGGGTCGATACCGGGGCCGTACCCCGCCTCGTTCCCGGGCTCGTGCGCCACCTCGTCCGTGGTCGCCGAACCGTCCTGTGTCACCGTCATCGCCGCTGCCGTTCCCTGGTCACCGTCGCGGCGCTCCGAGACGCGTCCGCTTTCGAACAGCGGATTTTATTCGGCGCCGGGGCACGGAGCCAAACCCGTCCGGCTCAGGGGGCGCAGGCGGTGAGCAATGTCTCCGCCTCCTCCGCCAGGGCAAGGGCGAACCGGTCGAGGTCCGGCACCGCCTTCGCGTCGGCGACCAGGCCGTAGTGGACCTGCCCACGGTAGGTCGAGACGGCCACCGCCATGGAGTGGCCCCGGGCCAGCGGCGCCAGCGGGTAGACCTCGGTGAGCGGGTGGCCGCCGAGCCGCAGGCCGAGGCTGGGCAGGGGGACACTGGTGACCAGGATGTCGAACCACAGCCGGGCCGCCTGCCCGACCAGCGGCCCGCCGAGCCGGTGGCCGAGCGCCGGGACGTGATCGGCGAGCAGGGCGACGGCGCCGGCCCCCCGGCCGGGTCCCGCGTCCTTGTTGCGGTCCATGGCCGCGCGGACCGTGCCGAGGCGGGACAGCGGATCGGGGTCGCCGACCGGCAGCCGTAACAGGTACCCCGAGAGCCGGTTGCCCTGTGGGTGGGCGGCACGCGGGCGGCGCTGGGACACGGGGATCAGGGCGCGGGGCGCGACGCCCTCGCTGCCGTCGCCGCGCTCGTCCAGCCAGCGGCGCAGGGCGCCGGCGACGACCGCGATCAGGACGTCGTTGACGGTGCCGCCGACGGCCTTGCGCACGCGGTGGACGTCGTCGAGGTCGATGGCGACGCCGGCGGTGCGGCGGGTGCCGGAGGGTCCGGCGGTGAGCGCGGCCGAAGAGCGCACGTCGAGGGTGGACACGGCCGCGGCGGCGCCGATGTCGAGGGCTCGGCCCGCGTCGGACAGGACGCCTCGCACCCTCCCCGGCAGTCCGCGCACGTCCGGCAGGAGACCGCGCGGGGGCTGCGCGGGGCGGGGCCTGGGCGGGGGAAGGTCCATCGGGTCGAGGATGCCAGCGGCGAGGGTCAGGGCCCGCAGGCCGTCGGCGAGGGCGTGGTGGAACTTGAACAGCACGGCGAAAGAGCCGCCGTCCGCACAGGGAAGCACGTGCGCTTCCCACGGTGGCCGGCCTCGCTCCAGCGGGCGCTCCATGAGGCGGCCCGCCCGGGCGTGGAAGTCCGTCGTCGGCGCGTGCAGCCGGACGTGGTCGAGCGGGTCGAAGCCGGGGTCGGGTTCACGGGTGGCGCCGCCGAACGCGAACGGCCGCCGCAGGGCGAGCGGCGGCTGCCAGGTGTCCCGGATCCGCATCCGCAGTCCGGACACGGAGGGTGCGCGGGCGGCGAGCAGGTCCGCCGCGTGGGCGCCCGCCGTGGACGAGTGGGCCGTGAACACGCCGAGCGCGCCGAGGTGCATGGGGTGCTCGGCGGACTCGATGTTCCAGAACGCGAGGTCGAGGGGAGCGAGCGGGTCGGGTGTCAAGGGCTTGCCTCGCAAGGACGACGCATGGACGACGGATGGACAAGCAGTCAATCGCCCTCCGCCGATTACGGTCAAGTACGATCAGGCTACGCACAGTTAACAACAGATTAAAGTCCCGCCCCTTGGCGAAGGGCGGGACTCCGGGGACTCATGGGGTGTCTGTGCTCAGTTCGGGGGGTGGCGGCGCCGCCGCCGCGGAAGTTCCCCACCCGGACGGCTGCGGGCCGACCGTGAACCGGGGCGACCGGAAGGAGCGCAGGGCGTCGGTCGTCAGGTGGGTCCGCTCGTAGGCCGCGCCGTCGGCGCGGGCCGACCCGACATGGCGGTCGGTGTCCGAGGTGCCGGGCGCGGTGACGGCCGGGGCACCCTCGTTCTCCGTCCCGCCGAACGGGTTCACCGGGTCGGTGAGGTGCTGGTGGGCCGGCTGTCCGGCCCGGGCCGCCGGGGCGGTGAACAGCGCGGACGCTGCCACCACCCCGGCCGCGCACAGGCGCGGACGCCGGGTGCCCCTCGTGTGCGGTGGCCTCCGGAAGGCCTGCGGTGTCGTGCGGGATGCCGTGCGCGGGCTCAGCCGGCCGGGCATCCCGCCGGGGTGGGCCGGGACGCGTCGTGGATCAGGGCCTCGTGGGCGGCCTTGACCCGCTCGACGTCCGGCTTGAGGACCTTGCGGTCGTAGGTCGTCAGGCCGTTGAGCTCGCCCTCGACGTCCGAGATCTGGGTGTAGACGGCGCCGTTGCTGCCCCGGCAGACCAGGGCCCGCACCTCGTCGAGCTTGGTGAGGTAGCCGTCGGTGTAGGCCTGGGGGTCGACGTCGACGTACGACTGCTGCACGGACCAGGCGTGTCCGGGCACCGCGAGACCGAGGCCGCCGTACTCGCCGCTGACCAGGGCGCGTTCGCCGTCCGGGGAGGGCGGCAGGGCGGGGCTCGGGTAGCCGTGCTCGTCCATGATGTCGCCGGCGCCTCCGTCGGCCCCGAGGTTCAGGCCCGACTGGTTGTTGACGAGGCGGGTCGGGTCCCAGGCCTTGGCCTGCTCGGCGACGCGCTTGATGTCGTACTGGCCCCAGCCCTCGTTGAAGGTGACCCACATGATGATCGACGGGTGGCTGATGTGTTCGTCGATCATCTCCTTCATCTCGCGCTCGAACTCGGCCCGGGAGGCGGCGTTCGGATTCACCCCCGGAGTCATGGAGGGCATGTCCTGCCACACCAGCAGGCCAAGCCTGTCGGCCCAGTAGAACCAGCGGTCCGGCTCCACCTTGATGTGCTTGCGCACGGAGTTGAAGCCGAGCTTCTTGTGCAGCTTCAGGTCGGACGCGAGGGCCTCGTCGGTGGGCGCGGTGTGCAGGCCGTCCGGCCAGAAGCCCTGGTCGAGGGTGGCCATCATGAAGACCGGTTCGCCGTTGAGCATCGTGCGCGGCACGCCGTTCACCTTCTCGACGGCGATGGAACGCATCCCGAAGTAGCTCTCGACGCGGTCGTGTCCGACGGTGACCTTCAGGTCGTACAGGAAGGGATCGTCGGGCGACCACAGGCGCGGGTCGTGGATCCTCAGCGTCAGCGGCTCGCCGGTGCGTCCGCTCGCCGTGGCGACCTTGCGGTGTCCGGCGTACGCCGTCGCGCGGACCCGTACGCCGTCGCGCACGCCCTTCGGCTCGACGGTCAGCGTGCCCGCCGCCCCGTCGATGTGCGGGGTCAGCTTCAGCGAGTCGACGTGGTCCCGGGCGACCGGCTCCATCCAGACCGTCTGCCAGATGCCGGAGCTGGGTGTGTACCAGATGCCGCTCGGGTCCAGGCTCTGCTTGCCGACCGGCGGGTTCTCGGCGCCCCGCGCGTCGGTCGGGTCGTAGACGCCGACGATCAGTTCCTGGGTGCGGCCGGGCTTGAGCGCGTCGGTGACGTCGGCGCTGAACTTGTCGTAACCGCCCTTGTGGTCGGCGACCTTGACGCCGTTGACGTACACCTCGGACTGCCAGTCGACGGCGCCGAAGTTGAGCTTGAGGCGCTGGCCGTGGCCGATGTGCCAGTCGCGGGGCACGGTGAAGGTGCGGCGGTACCACATGCGGTCCTCGTGCCGCTGGATGCCGGAGAGCTGGGACTCCACCGGGTACGGGACGAGGATGCGCTCCTTCAGGTTCTTGCCGACCGGGGGCTGCTCGCCGGCCTCGGCGGCGGCGAACTGCCAGCGGCCGTTGAGGTTCCGCCAGTCGTCCCGGGTCAGCTGCGGGCGCGGGTACTCCGGAAGGGCGTTGTCCGGGCCCACCTCGTCGGCCCAGTCGGTGCGCAGTTCGTGGGTGGACTTGTTGCCGCCACTGCTCCAGAAGGCGTTGACAACGTTGCCCGCGGCATCGGTGAGGCCGCCCTCACCGTCGTAGCGGACGTCGGCGGTGCCGGGCGCGTCGCCGTCCTTGTTGCCGACGACCGGCTGGTCGAGGGCGACGAGGAGGGCGGTCGGGTCGGCGGGGTCGACCTTCGCCTCGCCGAGCGGCCACTGGGCGCCGCCGATCACCGCTTCGAGGTGGTCGGTGAGACCGGCCGGGGCCGCGGCGAGCGGGCGCGGGAAGTCGAGCTTGAGGGTGCGGCCGGTGGACTGGACCGTGGTCGCCGTCGCGCCGTCGTAGTCGAAGCCGTCGGGCAGGCGGAACGCCGACTGCGGGACCGGCTCCTTGCTGCCACCGGGCTCGGTCCAGCGCAGGTGCAGGTTGGAGCCGCCGTAGTGCTCGAAGTACTCCAGCTTGATGTCGTAGGGCTGACCGGCCGTCAGCTCGATGGGCTCGGCGGTCTGCTCACGGTCCCAGTCGTCGACCCAGTGGTCGATGGCGAGTTGTCCGCCGATCCAGAGGCGGAAGCCGTTGTCGCCGATGACCGAGAAGGTGTGGGCACCGGTCTTCTCCGGCACCAGCTTGCCGGTCCAGCGGACGCTGACGTCGTCCGACTGCCCGGTGGCGAAGGCCAGCCGCGGCTCCAGGGTGTTGAAGTCGAGCTGCGGGTCGAATCCGGTGGCCTTGAGTTCGTGGAAGTCGAAGGCGCCGGGGGCCGAGTGGGTGTAGTACTCGCCCTTCAGCCCGTGGATCTCCGCGGCGGCGTCGTCCGCCGCGCTCGCGTGCGGCACGGCGGCGAGTCCGGTGACGCCGAGTGCGGCGGCGAGCAGTAGTGCCAGTCGGTCTCTGAGTCGTTTGGTGCGCACTGACCCTCTCCTCGAGAACGGGTGGTGGCTGATGGCTCAGGACATCGATGTCATACATCGATGTAACAGCGAGGTGCAGAGGCATGACAGCACGGATTGCGCGTGGCGTCCAGGGACATGACAACGGTCCCGGATGTGCCGCGCGTATCGCGCACCTCGCACGCCCCGGGTCCGCCCCCACAGCAGTCGACCGGTCGTCACCCGTTCGTCACACCACCCGCTGCCCCTTGCCCAGCGCGATCACGCCACCCTTGGAGACGGTGTACAACTCGGCGTCCCGCTCCGGGTTGACGCCGATCGTCGCCCCCGGCGGCACGTCCACGTTCTTGTCCAGCACCGCCCCGCGCACGACCGCGCCCCGGCCGATGTGCACGTTGTCGTGCAGCACCGAGCCCTGCACGACCGCTCCCGGGTCGACCACCACGCCCGGCGAGAGCACCGACCGGGTGACCTGCCCGCGGACCAGAGAGCCCGCGCTGACGATCGACTCGCCCGCGATGCCGCCGGCGTTGAAGCGCGCGGGCGACAGCTGCGCGGAGTGGGTGTAGATCGGCCAGTCCCGGTTGTAGAGGTTGAAGGCAGGCCGCTCGGCGATCAGGTCCATGTGGGCGTCGTAGTAGGCGTCGAGGGTGCCGACGTCCCGCCAGTACCCCTGGTCCCGGGTGGTCTCCCCCGGCACGTGGTTGGCGCTGAAGTCGTACAGCGCTGCCTCGCCCCGGTCGGTGAGCCGGGGCAGGATGGAACCGCCCATGTCGTGCACGGAGTTCTCGTCCTCGGCATCGCGGTGCAGGGCTTCGACGAGGGCCTTGGTGGTGAAGACGTAGTTGCCCATCGAGGCGAAGACGCGCTCGGGGTCGCCGGGCAGCCCGGGAGGGTCGGCGGGCTTCTCCAGGAAGCCGGTGACGGTCCGCCCGTCGGAGCCCGGGGTGATCACCCCGAAGGACGACGACTCGGTGCGCGGCACCCGTATCCCGGCCACGGTCACGCCCGCGCCGGACTCGATGTGCTGGGCGAGCATCTGGCGCGGGTCCATCCGGTAGACGTGGTCGGCGCCGAAGACCGCGACGTACTCGGGCTGTTCGTCGTGGACCAGGTTCAGGGACTGCAGGATCGCGTCGGCGCTGCCCAGGTACCAGCGCGGGCCCAGGCGCTGCTGGGCGGGGACGGGGGTGACGTAGTTGCCGAGCAGGCTGGACATCCGCCAGGTGGTGGTGATGTGCCGGTCCAGGGAGTGCGACTTGTACTGGGTGAGCACGCAGATCCGCAGGATGTCGCCGTTGACCAGGTTGGACAGCACGAAGTCGACCAGCCGGTACGTGCCGCCGAAGGTGACCGCGGGTTTGGCGCGGTCCGCGGTCAGGGGCATCAGGCGCTTGCCCTCCCCGCCCGCCAGCACGATCCCGAGCACCGAAGGACCTCCACGACGCATGGCCGCTCCCCTCACCCTCGTTCACCCCTGGCCGCCCCGGGCGGGGCGGCCTCAAGCCTGCTTGAGGATCTCCTCGTAGAGCCGGACGGTGCGGCGGGCGACGGCGTCCCAGCCGAACTCCTCCACCGCGCGCTGCCGGCCCGCCTCTCCCATCCCCCGGGCGGCCTCCGGGGCGCCGAGGAGGGAGTCCAGTGCCCGGGCGAGGCCCGTCTCGAAGACGTCGTCGCCGTCGCCGTGGTCGTTGTCGTCCTTGGGGACGAGGATCCCCGTTTCGCCGTCCGCCACGACCTCGGGGATGCCCCCGACCCGGGAGGCGACCACGGGTGTGCCGCAGGCCATCGCCTCCAGGTTGACGATGCCGAGGGGCTCGTACACCGAGGGGCAGACGAAGACCGCGGCGTGGGTCAGCAGCTGGATCACCTCCGGGCGGGGCAGCATGCGCGGGATCCAGTGCACGCCCTCCCGGGCGCGGCTCAGTCCGGCGAAGAGGTCGCGGAACTCCTGGTCGATCGCGGGGGTGTCCGGGGCGCCCGCGCACAGCACGATCTGCGCGGCCGGGTCGATGCCCCGTACGGCGCGCAGCAGGTGCGGCACGCCCTTCTGACGGGTGATGCGGCCGACGAACAGGACGTACGGGCGGGAGCGGTCGAGGCCGATGCGGTCCAGCGCGTCCGTGCCGGGATCGGGCCGGTAGAGAGCGGTGTCGATGCCGTTGTGCACGACGTGGACCCGGGAAGCGTCCAGCGCCGGGTAGCAGCCGAGGATGTCCTCGCGCATGGCGCCGGACACGGCTATCACCGCGTCCGCGCTCTCGACCGCGGTGCGTTCGGCCCAGCGGGAGAGGGTGTAACCGCCGCCGAGCTGCTCGGCCTTCCAGGGCCGCAGCGGCTCCAGGGAGTGCGCGGTCATCACGTGCGGGACGCCGTACAGGAGCTTGGCGAGGTGGCCGCCGAGGGCCGCGTACCAGGTGTGGGAGTGGACCAGTTCGCGGCCTTCGAGGGCGGCGGCCATGGCGAGGTCCACGGAGAACGTGCGCAGCGCGTCGTTGGCGCCGTCGAGCGCGGACCAGGAGCGGTGGCGCAGCACGCCGTCGGTGCGGCCCTCGCCCCAGCAGTGCACGTCCAGGTCGACGAGGCGGGCGAGCTCCCGGGCGAGGAACTCCACGTGGACCCCCGCCCCGCCGTACACGTCCGGCGGGTACTCCCGGGTCAGCAGTCCCACGCGCACCCGGAACCTCCCGTCTCGGCGGCTGGTCCCTTCATGGTCACTCAGACGGGCCGCCCGGGGAAGGGCGCGTCGGCTGCGGAGACCGCGGAGACGCCGGCGGCCGGGAGAAGCAGCAGTCGCCGCAGACCCCTGCGCCGGGCGCCCGGTAGTACAGGCAGCAGCTGCGGCGCCGGAACGCGGTGCCGGTGAGGACGCCGGTCCCGGCGAGCAGGGGGTGGGCGAGCAGACCGGTGGTCAGGGAACGGGCGCGGGCGGCGGTGTCCCCGCGGCCGTGGCGGCGGGCCCAGCGGTCCACTTCCCGGCCGGCGCCGGCCAGCGCGGAGGCGGCGTTGCCCCACAGCAGCCCGGCCGCGACGCGGTAGCGGGCGTGCAGGGCCGCCGTCAGCGGCACCAGATGGCCGTGGAGCACGAGCTCCGCGATCGCGGCGACGTCGCCCGGCAGGGGGCGTACCCCGGCGAGCCACAGGTCGTCGGGGGCGGTGGCGTCGGGGTCCCAGCGCAGCAGCGGCGGGGCGAGGTCGGGGACGCCGCCGTAGAGGGCGGCGCACCCCAGCGTCACCGACCACAGGCGGGCCGCGAGCCCCTGATGGGCCACGGAGGCGGCGACGCGGGTCTCGGGGACGCGGAGTGCGGCGGCGACCTTCTGGACGCGGAAGGCCAGTGGGTCCTCCCACATCTGAACCTGCGCCCGCGCGTCCGGCGTCAGGTCTCCTTGTTCCTGCGCGTGTCCCGGCGCGTAGGCGTGTGCGAGGGTGGGGAGCGGCCGCGTCGGCGACGGGTGCGGGGACGCGTGCAGGACGGAGAAGCCGCCCAGCGGGCGGAGGGCGGCGAGGTCGGGGTCGAGGTCCACGAAGAGCAGTAGTACCAAGGCCCCTAGGGACCCGGGTCAGGGGTCCCCACCTCAGGTCGCCCACCCTGGGGAGGACTGCACCGCCGTCCTACTCCATCGGCAGTATGACCCAATGAGTGCTCAGGGACGACGACGGGAAGACCCGGAGACGGCATCGTGTTGTCCATGGAAGACGACCGATCGCCGCGCCGGGCCCAGGGCCCCCGCCTCACGCAGAGGAGCAGCCGATGAGCGCCCTCGCGTTGTCCGTGCTGCTCTCGCTCGTCTCCGCCGTGGCGTACGCGGGCGGAGCGATCGTGCAGGAGCAGGTCGCGGCGTCCTCCCCGGGTGCTCAGTACGCTCCGCTGCGCCGGCCCGGCTGGTGGGCGGCGGTCGGACTCAACGGCCTGGGTGGCCTCCTGCACGTCGTGGCCCTCGCCCTCGGTCCGCTGAGCCTGGTGCAGCCGCTGGGCGCGCTCACCATCGTGTTCGCCCTGCCCATGGCAGCGCTGTTCGTGGGCCGCAAGGCCGGCGCGACGGCCTGGCGGGGCGCGCTCATGGCGACGGTCGGCCTCGCGGGTCTGCTGTCCCTGGTCGGCGCGTCCGACGCGCAGTCACTGGACACCGAGCAGCGGATCGGGGCGTCCGTCGTCACCGGTGGCGTGGTCGTGGCCCTGATGATCGCCGGTCGGGCCGTGCACCGGCACCCGGCGGTGCGCAGCATCCTGCTGGCGACCGCCTCCGGCATAGCCTTCGGCATGTCCTCCGTCTTCACCAAGACGGTCGCGGTCGACTGGACCGGTGGTGTTTCAGCCGCCGACCTGCCGTCCCTGGCCGTGATCGGCGTGCTCGCCACGGCCGGCATGCTGCTGTCGCAGGCCTCCTACCGGGGCGCCGGTCTCGCGGCCCCGCTGGCCACGCTGACGGTGGTGAACCCGGTGGTGGCCGCCGCGGTCGGCATCACGATGTTCGGTGAAACCTTCCGCTACGGCACGACCGGCACCGCGCTCGCCCTGAGCTGCGGTGTGGTGGCCGCGGGCGGGCTCATCCTGCTGACGACGGAACGGATCGCGCGGGAGGCCGCCGAGGAGACCCCGGCGCCCGTCGGCGACGAGGCCCCTGCGACACCGCCCGGACCAGAGCCGGAGCCGGGCGAGGACACGCCTGCGCGGGAAGGGGACGGGCAGCGGGTCACCCCGCTGCCCGACAAGGTCTTCGTGCCTGCGAACGTGCCCGGGCCACGGCGGCCGGTGTCGTCGCAGGCCCCGGACACCGTCCCCGCCGAGGAGACGTACGAGGCCGGGGAACCGGCGGAGAGCGACGACGCGCCGCTCTCCTACGGCCCCTTCTACGGTGGCCCGTTCGTCCCGCCGCCCGTTCTCGGCCGGCATCGGGTGCGGGTCAGATCCTGACCCCGCCGGCCCGCAGGTACGCCACTGGGTCGACGTCCGAACCGAAGCCGGGCCCCGTCCGCACCTCGAAGTGCAGATGCGGGCCCGTGCTGTTGCCGGTGGAGCCCGAGCGGCCGATGCGCTGTCCGGCGCCCACCGACTGGCCGTCCTTCACGGAGATCGCCGAGAGGTGCGCGTACTGGGAGTACCGGCCGTCGCCGTGCCGGACGATCACCTGGTATCCGTAGGAGCCGCCCCAGCCCGCGCTGACGACCTGGCCGGCCGCGACCGACTTCACCGAGGTGCCGGTGGCGACGGGGAAGTCGACGCCGGTGTGGTAGCCCTTCGACCAGGAGGAGCCCGCCTGGTGGTACGGCGTGCCGGTGGGAGCGTCGACGGGGGCGACGACGCTGTGGCGGGTGGTGGCCTTGCCCGCCTTGGACGCCTTGTCTGCCCTGTTCTCGGCCTTGCCGCTGTCCGGAGACGACTTCTTCGGCTGCTTCTGCTGCGGCTTGGCGGGCGACCGCTTGGCAGGCGACTGCCCGGTCGCCTTCGCCTTGGGCTTCGCGGCCGTCCCCGACTCGCTGCGGGGCGCCGTAGCGGTCCCCTCGCCACGCAACTTCAGGTCCTGGCCCGGAAGAATCATGTCGGGATCCGCGCCGATCGAGCCGCGGTTGGCGTCGTACAGCCGCTGCCAGCCGCCCCGGACCTGCTGTGCGTCGGCGATGCCGGACAGGGTGTCGCCGGTGACCACCGTGTACATCCTGGCCTTGCCGGCCCGGGACTGCGGGGTGGTCTGCGGCTGGACGTCCTTCATGGAGTCGGACTTCCCGGCGGACTTTCCAGTGGATTTCCCGGCGGATTTCCCCGTGGGCTTCCCGGCGGCCCGCTCCGGACTCTTCGCGGCCCTCGCGTCCCCGGCCGGCCGGATGTCCGGCGTGTCACCGCCCCGGGTCAGCCCGGCCCGCTGCGAGCACACCGGCCAGGCACCGGGTCCCTGACCGTCGAGTACCTTCTCGGCGACGGCGATCTGCTGGTCCTTCGTGGCCAGGTCCGCACGCGGGGCGTACTGGGTGCCGCCGAACGCCTCCCAGGTGGACTGGGTGAACTGCAGCCCGCCGTAGTAGCCGTTGCCGGTGTTGATGTCCCAGTCATTGGTGGACTCGCAGGCGGCGACCTTGTCCCAGGTCTCCACGTCGGCCGCCTGCGCCGTGCCGGTACCCATGAGCGGGAGCGCCAGTCCCGCACCGCCGGCGGTGACGGTCAGTGAGGCGCGGTTGATCCTGTTCGGCTGATACCGGCGGTGCCGGCCGCGTACGGCCATGGATATCCCCCTCGACATTGCGTCAGGAGGGGCAAAAGTAAGCGCTGCGAACAGGCCAGGACAAGACGGCAATCGGCCGGTTGGTCACGCCAAGTGGCCGGGATCGAGCTCTCGTTGGCCGAATGCGCCGCCCTCCGGCTGAGGCTCCGGACCCCTCCGGCGCGTACCTGAGTCCGCCGGACCAGAACGTGCGACCGGCGTACCGGCACGTCAGGATGGTCGTGCGGCGAAACCGGCGATACTGGCAGGCACGACCGGCACCGCGGACACACCGGCACCCCGGCGCACAGGCACACGAGGCACAGGCGCACAGACGCACAGGACACGAGGCACAGGCGCACAGACACACACGGCACGGGCGTACGGACGCACAGGGCACAAGGCACAGGCGCACAGGCACACACGGCTTGCGCGTACGGACGCACCAGCGCACAGAGACAGACACCGACACACGGCATCACCCCTACCGAGATCACCAGGAGCCAACCCGATGAGCACTACAGCGCAGATCGGCGTCACGGGTCTCGCGGTCATGGGCCGCAACCTCGCGCGCAACTTCGCCCGCAACGGCTACACCGTGGCGGTGCACAACCGGACCGCGTCGCGCACGCACGCGCTGGTGGAGGAGTTCGGGGGCGAGGGCGACTTCGTCGCGACCGAGACCGCCAAGGAGTTCGTGGCCGCGCTGGAGCGGCCGCGACGCCTGGTGATCATGGTGAAGGCCGGTGACCCGACAGACGCGGTGATCCAGGAGTTCGCGCCGCTGCTGGAACCCGGCGACATGATCATCGACGGGGGCAACGCCCACTTCGCGGACACCCGGCGCCGGGAACGCGAACTGCGCGAGCAGGGCATCCACTTCGTCGGCATCGGCATCTCCGGCGGCGAGGAGGGCGCGCTCCACGGCCCGAGCATCATGCCGGGCGGCTCGAGGGAGTCGTACGGCTCGCTCGGCCCGATGCTGGAGAAGATCTCCGCGAAGGCGGCCGACGGGGCGCCCTGTGTCACGCACGTCGGTCCCGACGGCGCCGGACACTTCGTGAAGATGGTGCACAACGGCATCGAGTACGCCGACATGCAGCTGATCGGCGAGGCGTACCAGTTGCTGCGCGATGTCGCCGGGTACTCCCCCGCGCAGATCGCGGACATCTTCCGCACCTGGAACACCGGCCGCCTGGACTCGTACCTGATCGAGATCACGGCGGAGGTGCTGTCGCACGTGGACGGGGCGACGGGGAAGCCGTTCGTGGACGTGGTGGCCGACCGGGCGGAGCAGAAGGGTACGGGCCGCTGGACGGTGCAGATCGCGCTGGACCTGGGCGTTCCGGTGTCCGGCATCGCGGAGGCGGTCTTCGCGCGCTCCCTGTCCGGGCACGCGGCGCTCCGGGAGGCCTCGCGCGGCCTGGCGGGTCCCCAGGCGTCACCGCTCGGCGAGTCGGAGGCGGCCGCCTTCGCCGACCGGGTGGAGCAGGCCCTGTACGCGTCGAAGATCGTGTCCTACACGCAGGGCTTCCACGAGATCGCGGCGGGCAGCGAGGAGTACGGCTGGGGCATCGACCTGGGCGCGGTCTCCGCGCTCTGGCGCGGCGGCTGCATCATCCGCGCCGCCTTCCTGGACCGCATCCGCGCCGCGTACGACGCCCGGCCGGACCTGCCGAGCCTGCTGTCCGACGGGACGTTCGCACGGGAGATCGCCGACGCCCAGGACGACTGGCGCGGGGTCATCGTCTCCGCGATCCGGCAGGGCGTACCGACACCCGGCTTCGCCGCGGCCCTCGCCTACTACGACGCCCTGCGCGCGGAGCGGCTGCCGGCCGCGCTGACGCAGGGGCAGCGGGACTTCTTCGGGGCGCACACGTACCGGCGGACCGACCGGGACGGCGCGTTCCACACGCTGTGGGGCGGAGACCGGTCGGAGGTCACCGCGTAGGCGTACTAGAGGGGTGACGGGTGGGGCGGTGGACGGGAGGCGGGTGGCGGTGGGCGGCCGTGCGGCCGCGCGGTCGCCCACCGCCAGTGCCCTCCCTTCCGTTTGTGCGGCCCTTGCCCGTGGCTCAGGTGAGTGGTGGTCCCGGTTCCGGGTCGGGCACCGGTTCCGGCCCCGGCGGGATCGGCGACGGGGACGGCTCGGGAGGACCGGGGTGCGGGGGCGGCGGAGTCGGCTGCGGGCCGGGAGGCGGGGGCGGCGGGGTCGGCTGCGGGCCGGGAGGCGGGGGCGGCGGAGTCGGCTGCGGGCCCGGCCCCGGAGGCGGGGGCGCCGGTTCCGGACCCGGGCCGGGCGGAGGCGGGGGTGTCGGGGCGGGGCCCGGCGGCGGCACCGGGTGCGGCTGTGGCTCCGGGTCCGGAACAGGGGCGGGTCCCGGGGTGGGCCCCGGTGGAACGGGATCCGGATACGGGTTCGTCATGATGCTGTCCTCCGGCCAGTCGGTCGACATCGGCTCTGGACTTGTCCCCCGCCTACCCGACGGCCGTCCCCTCACTCACTCCCCCGCAGCAACGGCCGGGTCCAGGTGGCCCGCCGTCCCGGGGGACACGGATGCGGAAGAGTGCTGCCCCAGACGTGCGGCCGCCGCCCCGGCGGCCAGGCCGGGCGCGGGGCTGGCCAGCACCGGGACCGCGGACCTGGTCGCCGCCCGGGCCGGCGCCATGGACGCCTGGGCCAGGACGATCACGTCCGCGCCGGTCACGGCGTCGGCGGCCTCCGCCACCAGCCGCAGGTAGCCCTCGGTGTCCCCGGCCTCGAACCGCGGCCAGGCGCCGTCGACCAGGAGGGGACGCACCTCGACGGAGCGGCCGGCCCTCCGGGCCTCCTCTCCGATCAGTGCCGTCGTCGGCGCGAGCGTGCTCTCCAGGGCGGCGAGGACGACGACACGCGAGCCGGCGGCCACCGCGGCGGCGGCCATCGGCCGGTCGACCCGCAGCACCGGCACCCCGGCCCGGTCGGCGGCCGCCTCGGCGACACCACCGAGGGTCGAGCACGTGCACAGAACGGCCCGTGCCCCCTCTGCGACGGCCTGCCGCAGCACGACCCGTACGGCATCCGTCACCGCCTCCGGCCCCTCGCGCCGCGCCCGCTCCAGCAGCTCGGCGTCGACGTGGTGCCGCAGTTCCAGACCCGGGTGCGCCTCGTCACGCAGGGCGTCGAAGACCGGGACGTGAACGGGCGAGGTGTGCAGCAGCGCCAGCACGCGCGGCCCCTTCGTCGTGGTTGCTCGTGATCCTCGCCATACCCGGTTCAGAACCGCTCGGGATGCGCCGCGAGCCACTCCCTCGCCCGCGCGCAGCAGCTCGGGACCGGCCACGCGTGCCTCGTCCGCGCAGGATCGGTACGTCAGGCCGACACGGCCTGCGGGCTGCGTTCCTGGTCCGAGCCCGGTACCGGCTCGGACGCGTCGGCGCCCAGGGCGACGATGCGGTTGTCGCCGTCCACGTGCACGACCCGCGGCTTCAGCGACCGCGCCTCGGCGTCGGTGACCTGGGCATAGCTGATGATGATCACCAGGTCACCGGGGTGGACGAGGTGAGCGGCGGCCCCGTTGATCCCGACCACGCCGGAACCCCGCTCGCCTTCGATGACGTAGGTCTCCAACCGGGCACCGTTCGTGATGTCCACGATGTGCACGAGCTCACCGGGCAGCAGGTCGGCGGCGTCCAGCAGGTCGGCGTCGATGGTCACCGAGCCGACGTAGTGCAGGTCGGCCTGGGTGACGGTGGCGCGGTGGATCTTGGACTTGAACATGGTGCGCAGCATGGAGACACTCCCGATCTGTCAGCTCCCTGCCCGCTTCTTGCAGGTCAAGGGCGGTCTCCGCAGAGTACAACCATTCGCATGTCCGGTCAGCTGTTGCCAGGTGTTCCAGGACTCACACTGACCCGTTGCTGACTTTCCTGATGCGTGATCAGGTCAGGACCGGGCTGCTCCACTCACTCGGTTCCGACCACAAGAAGAGGGCGTAAGGCAAGTGCCTGCCTACCATTCAGCTCGTGCTTCTGCCCGCCAGGGCATCGAGCAGTACGACGGCTTCCCCGCGGCTCAGCAACTCGTGGAAGCGTTCGTTGCGGAAGGTGCGCAGGCACCCGTGGCAGCTGCTCTCCGGCCCGCACTCGCGTCCGCCCACGCGTGCGAGTGCGGCCTCGATGACCGGCGGCCCGCGGGTTTCCCGCGGCGGCGAGCCGGGCGATCAGCGCGCATCCCAGCGAGAACTGGGGCACTCGTATCCACGCTTCACCGGGGCCGCGCAGCGAACCCGGCCGACCTTCACGCGCCCTGCCGCGCATTCGCGCCGGAGACATTCGGCCCGGACCGTCTTCCCGCCAGGATGGTGCGGCTCGCCGCCCCAGGCGTCCGCGAGCGCGGCGACGAGGAGCAGGCCCCGGCCGGACTCGTCGCGTTGTACCGGTCCCAGACGTTCACCTGGTAGTCGACGCCGATCCTGGGGTTGCCGTTCGCACGTACCGAAGACTGCCCCGGTCCGATGGTGAGTGGATGCCGACTTACCTGATGAGCCATCAGGAAAGAGGTGCGCTCCAGTAAAAGCGGCAGGTCCCCGCCCTGTCGGAAGCTCACTGCCGTCCAGCACGGCGGAGTGCGCCCAGTGATCGGGGCCGCTGCAGCGAGTGCAAAAGCGTGCGCTCCCGACAAGCCGGGAGCGCACGCCCGTCCCGCCGTGCGACCGCGCGGTCAGGCACCGTCGGCATGGTCGCACAGGACCATGCCCTTGATCGTGTTCCCCTCGGTTCCGTAGCCCGGGAAGGTGAACCAGTTCCGCGGGGCCACCTCCTGACAGGGGACGTCCATTCCGTCGCCGTACAGGACCTTCACCCTGTGGGCGGTCGAGCAGTCGTTGATCACGAACGTGTAGCGCCATCCCGGGCTGTACGTCAGGCACGCGGGTGCGGGGGGCTGGTTCCCCGCACCCTCCTGGGACTCGGCGTGGGCCCCCGTGGCGGGCGCCGCCAGGGCCAGAGCCGTCGCGCACGTCACGAAAGTCGAACGCACAAACCGCTTCATCAGAGTGCTCCCCTTCACTTGCTGAACGAACATCCTCAGAGTACGAGGGTTCGGCAGGGGCATGAAAAGCATTGCGGCAAATTCCAGCAACTTGTGGCGCCGGTTTCAATGAACCCAGGAGACGCGGATCCTCATGAACACGCAGCTCAGCAGCTAGAGCCGACATCACACCGCAGGATGACAGGACACAGCCGGACGGATGAACCCGCGAAGCCAGTAAGGTTACTGCCGGATGAAGCGGCATGTCATACTCCTGCCACCAGGCCATGTTGCCGTCGACAAACGAACACATGGCCGCGCTCGTGAGGCAGCCGCGACAAGACCGAAAGCTGTCGTCCCTTCCCCGTTCCAGGTGCCGTCCCCCACATACGGAAGTGCCCGTACCGGGCTGCCGGTACGGGCACTTCGTGGGCCATTTCCTGTCAGCGCGTGAAGACCGCCACGGTGCGGCCCGGCACGTCGAAGGTGCTGGTGCTCTTCGTGTAGGCGGCCGTCCTGACCACGCGGTCGGCACCGGCGGCCTGCACCGGATGCAGCCGGTAGGTGCCTCCACCCGGTTCCGTCAGCCGCTGGGACTGCCGGTCGGGCGTGGCGTTGAAGACGACGACCAGGTCACCCAGTCTCATGGTGATCACGCCGGGTGTCTCGTGCTTGCCCGAGAGCGGGAAGGAGAGCGCCGACTGCACCTCGGCGGCCGTGTCCAGGGAGAAGGCACTCTCCGTCGTACGGATCCTCAGCAGGTCCCGGTAGGCGGCCGAGGCGCCCTGGATCTGTGAGCAGCCGACCTTCACCGCACCGAGCAGGGGCTTGGCGTAGGGCCACTTGTCCTGGTTGTCGGCGGCCGACGGCAGCCCGCGGCCGAAGCCGTTGCCGTCCGCGCAGTTCCAGTGGATCGCGTTGAACCAGTCACCACTCTCGAAGGAGTTGCGGTCCAGGGATTTCGAACGCAACAGGTCGGTGCCCGCCTGGGAGAGCGCCGGGCCCTGCGAGAGGGTGGCCGTGGCCATCGCCAGGATCTGCATGCGGGCTCGGTCGTCGGCGGACGTGTCCGCCGGGAGCTTGTACGCGAGCGCGTCGAACAGGGTCTCGTTGTCGTGCGCGTCGGCGTAGGCGAGGGCGTCGCCCGGGGCGTCGGCGTATCCGGCGGGAGCGCCGTTGTAGTCGACCTGGGAGCCGGTGACCTCCTTGCCGCTGGTGTCGGTGAAGGTGTAGCCGGCGAGGTTGCCGCTCAGGCCCACCTTGACCAGGTCCTGGTAGTGCAGCAGGCGGGCCTTCTGCTCGGCCTCGGTGCCGTTGTCCGCCGAGGAGTTGGGGTCGGTGTAGAGGCCGGAGGCGAAGCCCTGCACGCCGGGGTCGGCGTCGAAGGGCGAGCCGCCGCGCACGGCGTCGCGGGCCCGGTCGGAGAAGGTGGCGATGCCGGTGCCGGCCATGTTCTTCTGCGTGGCCTGCTCGAAGCGGGCGTCGTCGGCCACCTCGCCGAAGTTCCAGCCCTCGCCGTACAGGATGATCTTCTTGCCGTCGACGCCGTCCTTCGTGAGGGTCAGCTCGTCGAGGGCCTTGCGCACGGCGAGGATGTTGGCCTTCGGGTGGTGGCCCATGAGGTCGAAGCGGAACCCGTCCACCTTGTACTGCTTGGCCCAGGTGACGACCGAGTCGACGACCAGCTTGCCCATCATGGTGTTCTCGGGAGCCGTGTTGGCGCAGCAGGTCGAAGCGGCCACCGAACCGTCGGCGAGCAGCCGGTGGTAATAGCCGGGCACCACCTTGTCGAGGACCGAGGCGTCGGCCTGGCCGCTCGCGACGGTGTGGTTGTAGACCACGTCCATCACGACCCGCAGGCCGTCCTCGTTGAGCGCCTTGACCATCCTGCGGAACTCGACCGTGCGCCGCGTCCCGTCCGGGTCACTGGAGTAGGAGCCCTCGGGGACGGTGAAGTGGTAGGGGTCGTAGCCCCAGTTGTAGGCGTCCTCGGCGGCGGCCTTCGCCACGCACTCCTGCTGCTCGGCGGAGTCGGCCGGGTAGGAGGCCAGGTCGCATCCGGGGACGGTCCGGTCGGCGGCCTTCTCCGGAACGGTCGAGAAGTCGGAGACCGGGAGCAGGTGCACATACGAGGTGCCGGCCTCGGCCAGAGCACGGAGATGCCTGCGGCCCGCCGAGTTCTTCTCGGTGAAGGCGGTGTACGTGCCCCGCTCGGCCGCCGGGACGGTCGAGTCCTCCACGGAGTGGTCACGTACGTGCAGTTCCTGGATCTGCGCGTCCTTGAGCGGAACGGCCGGGGGTTTGTCCAGGCCGGACCATCCCGCGGGCGCCAGGGACCTGTCCTTCAGATCGACGACGAGACTGCGTGCGGAGTCGGCCGTCAGTGCCACGGAGTACGGGTCGGTGACCTTGTTGGTGACGGTCCTGCGGACCGTCGGGGCCCACACCGTGACGGCGTACCGGTACGGCTTGCCCTTCCAGGCGCGGGATCCGGTCACCGACCAGACACCCGTGCCGCCGTCCCGGCGCATGGGTACGCGCCGGCCGTCCAGCTCGAGGGACACGCTCTTGGCGGTCGGGGCCCAGACGGACAGGGTGGGCCTGCCCCGGTGGTCGAAGACGGGCCCGAGGCGGGCCTTGCGCGCCGCGCCGTAGAGGTCGTCCAGCACGCCGGGGATCTGGACACCCGTCGCCGCGAGCAGCGCGCCGTTGGCGGCCCGCTGCGTGGCGACGAGCTGGCCGCGCAGCGCCTCCCGCACCCGGTCCCGGTCACGCGGGTCGACGGACCAGGCGGTGCCGTCCTTCAGGTGCCGGAACTTCGCCTTCTGAGCGTCACTGAGGGTTGTCGGCACCAGACGCAGCCAGTGCCCCTCGTGGGAGAGGGCGCCGTCCTTGACGGTGATGTCGCCCTTGGGGGCGTACACGAGCTGCTGGCTGGTGGCGTCGGTGGCCTGGACGTTCCACACCACCGTGTCCGCGTCGATCCACTGGGCCTTCGAGGCGCCCAGGTCGAGGTCGGGGGCCGAGCCCACGGTCGGGAGCAGGTAGTCGGTGGTTCCGCCGATCAGCCAGACGTCCTTGCCGTAGGTGGCGAAGTCCAGAGACCGGTCGCTGGCGATGTCCTTCTCGTCACCCTTGTGGATGATGTAGCTGAGGGACGTGGCGCCGTCGGCGAGGGGTATCTCGAAGGTTACACCGAAGCTGTCCCTGCCGACCGGCTGCAGCGGCTTGGACCAGTCCGTCGGGTTCGCCGCACCGGTCCAGGTGTGCAGGCCCCAGCCGTCGTAGTCGCCGTCGGCGCGGTGGTAGTGCAGGACGGCCTTCTTCTCGTCCTGCGGCGGGTACACCCCCTTGGGCGCGGTCACCGCCTGTCCGTCCTCGCCCTGCTCGATCCAGACCTCACCCGTCTTCGCCGCCTCGAGCGTGCGCCGCGGACCGTCCGCGTCGCCGTCCTTCTCGACGGTGTAGGTCACGTCGCCGGCACCGTCGTCCAGCTTCACCCAGGCGAAGGCTCCGTAGGCGTCGCGGCCGGTGAAGTCCGCGGTTCCCGCGGACGACTTGAGCTGCCAGCCGTCGTAGTCGCCGTCCGTCCGCCGGTAGTGCACCACGGCGTAGGGACGGTCCACCGCGGTCGGTTTCTCGGGGGTGGGGGGTTGTCCTGCGGTGGTGGCGGCGGTGTCGCTCGCGGTGCGTCCCGCGCCGTCGACGACGACGGCCTTGTAGCGCAGCGGCGTCCCGGCACGCACCGTGTCCGGCAGGTGCTGGGTCACCCTGTACGGGGCGTGGTCGGCGGAACCCAGCGTGCGCCAGGGGCCGTTGCCGACCTGGGAGGCGAACACCACCCGGTTCAGCCCGCCACCGTCCACCTCGGCGGAGATCTCCACGTCACCGGTCGCACCGGCCGCCGGAGCCCGCACCGACACCGACGGCCTGGTGGCCGGAGTGGCCAGCGGCCTGGCCGCCTTCAGTACCACCGCGGACAGCGGCGGCACCTCCACCCGCACCATCCGGTCCGCACCACTGCGCACCCGCACCGACGCCCCGTACACCCCACGGAAGTCCATCCCCGCCGAGTACGTCGGCACCCCGACCGTCCGGGCCTCCGCCGCGTTGTTCACCGCGACGACGTACTCCACCCGCCGCTTCGCATCCGTGCGCGAGAACGCGTACACACCCGGGCCGTCATCGGCGTACCGCTCCTCCTGCACACCGTCACGCAACGCCGGATGCCGCTTCGTCAGCTCCGACAGCTTCGCGATCGACCGGTACAGCGGATGCGCCGGGTCGTACGCGTCCGAGCCATGCGTACGCTCCGTGCCGATCTGGTCGTCGTCCAGATACTCCGGGACCTTCGACGCGAACAGCGTCTGCCGGGCACCCTTGTCCCCGCCCGGTCCGGTGAAGCCCTGCTCGTCACCCGCGTAGATCACCGGATTGCCCCGGGACAGGAACATCAACTCGTGCGCGAACCGGTCACGGCGCAGCAGCTCGGCATCGCCCGCGTCCGGGTTGTCCTGACTGATGAAACTGCCGATGCGGCCCATGTCGTGGTTGCCGAGGAAGGTGACCTGCTCGTAGGCGTTGGCCTTGTCGCTGGTGTAGCGGTGGTCCTGGGCCAGGACGCCGGAGAGGGTGCTGGCAGGCTTGCCCTGGGAGGCGTAGCCGCGGATGGCGTTCTGCAGCGGGAAGTCGAGCGTGGCGTCGAGCCGGCCCTCGGTCACGTAGGGCGCCGTGACGGCCGGGTCGGAGGAGAGGGTCTCGCCGAAGACGAAGAAGTCCTCGCGTCCCCTCTTCGCGGCGTAGGCGTCGATCGCGGTCGCCCACTGCGTCCAGAACGGCATGTCGACGTTGCGGACCGTGTCGACGCGGAAGCCGTCCACGTCGAAGTCCCTGACCCACCTCTGGTAGATCTTCTCCAGGCCCTCGACCACCTCGGGCCGTTCGGTCCACAGGTCGTCGAGACCGGTGTGGTCGCCGTAGAGGCCGCTCTCGCCGACGAACGTCGAGTCACCCCGGTTGTGGTACATCGTGGGGTCGTTCAGCCACGCCGGGACTTTGGCGTCGGCCTCGTCCTCGTTCACCACGGGCGTGTAGGGGAAACTGTCCCGGTCGACCTTGCCCATACCGGAGCTGTCGTTGAACGGACGTCCTTGGGTGTCGAGGTAGGGATAGGAACCCTTGGAGCGGTAGCCGTACTTCTTCTCGACGTTCGTGACGGTGTCGGCGGTGTGGTTGGTGATGACGTCGAAGAAGACCTTCATGCCCTTGGCGTGGGCCTTGTCGATGAGTTCAGCGAGCTCGGCGTTGGTGCCGAAGTGCGGGTCGACCTGGGTGAAGTCGGTGATCCAGTAGCCGTGGTAGCCGGCGGACTCGCCACCGCCCTGCACCGGCTTGTTCTTGAAGATCGGCGCCATCCAGATCGCGGTGGTGCCCAGGCCCTTGATGTAGTCGAGCTTCTTGATCAGGCCCCTCAGGTCACCCCCCTGGTAGAAGCCCTTGTCCGTCGGGTCGAATCCCGTCGCGGTCCGGTCGCCGCCGAGCCCTCCGCGGTCGTTGGCACGGGATCCGTTGGCGAACCGGTCGGGCAGCAGGAAGTACGCCTGCTCCCGGGTCAGGTCGTGGCGGGCCGGCTCGGCGGCGAGCCGGGCGTCGGACGGCGGACCGGGAGGCCGCGGTGCCGCGGCTGCCTGCCGGGGTGTGCCCAGCGCCGTGGCGAGCAGTGCGGCCACGACGACCGCGGCGGCCGTGGTCGTGGGGCCGGCCGAGGGTCCCGGCACGGTTCCGTGGTTCGTGCCGCCGGGGCGGCCTCTTCGTCTTCTTCGGCCTCTTCGGCCTGGGAGCGAGCCGATCACTTGCCGGTTCCTTCCGGTCGGGTGTCTTCGATGCGCACGCCGGTGGCGCCCAGCAGGGCCCCGTTGTCGGCGCGTTGGGTGGCGATCGGCCGGGCGCGGAGTGCCTGGCCGACGCGGTCGCGGTCCCGCGGGTCCACGCGGAACGCCGAGGCCTGTGCGTACTGGGGGTGGCGGGACCTCTGGGCCTCGGTCAGCTCGGTCGGTACGAGCCGCAGCCACTGTCCCTCGTCGGTCAGTGCGCCGTTCTCGATCGTGAGGTCGCCGTCGGTGGCGTATACCAGTTGCTGACTGGCCACGCCGCTGCCCTCGCCCGCCCACACGACGGTGTCGTCACCGATCCAGGTGGCCTCCGCCGCGCGCAGGTCGAGGCCGAAGGCGCCACCGGGAGAGGGCGTCAGATAGGTGGGGTCGCCCGCCACGCGCCAGACCTCGTGCCCGTAGAGGGAGAAGTCGAGGGCCTCGTCGTCGGGGATGTCCTTCTCCTGCCCCTTGTGCAGGATGTAGCTGAGGGAGGCGGCTCCGTCGTTCAGCGGCACCTCGAAGACGAGCCCGAAGGGGTCCTCGCGCACCGGCAGGATGGGGTCGTTCCACTCGGGCGGGTCGGCGGACCCCGTCCAGGTGTGCAGGCCCCATCCCTCGTAGTCGCCGTCGGGCCGGTGGTAGTGCAGCACGGCCTTGGTGCCGTCCTGGGGCGGGTAGGCGGACTGGGGTCTGGCCGTCAGGACCGTCGTGTTGTTCTGCTCGGTCCACACCTCGCCGGACACGGCGACGTCGAGGACGCGCTCGGGTCCGTCGGGGACTCCGTCCTTCTCGATGGTGAACCGGATGGCGCCGGTACCGGAGCCGGGGGTGATCCACGCGAAGGCCCCGTAGGCGTCGCGGCCGGTGAACCGGGCCGTCGTACCGTCGGCGGTCCGCAGCAGCAGGCCGTCGTAGTCGCCGTCCGCGCGCCGGTGGTGGACGACCGCGTGGTGTCGCTTCGCGCTGGGTTTCTCGGGGGCGGGGGGTTGTCCGGTGGTGGTGGCGGCGGTGTCGCTCGCGGTGCGTCCCGCGCCGTCGACGACGACGGCCTTGTAGCGCAGCGGCGTCCCGGCACGCACCGTGTCCGGCAGGTGCTGGGTCACCCTGTACGGGGCGTGGTCGGCGGAACCCAGCGTGCGCCAGGGCCCGTTGCCGACCTGGGAGGCGAACACCACCCGGTTCAGCCCGCCACCGTCCACCTCGGCGGAGATCTCCACATCACCGGTCGCACCGGTCGCCGGAGCCCGCACCGACACCGACGGCCTGGTGGCCGGGGTGGCCAGCGGCCTGGCCGCCTTCAGTACCACCGCGGACAGCGGCGGCACCTCCACCCGCACCTTCCGGTCCGCACCACTGCGCACCCGCGCCGACGACCCGTACACCCCACGGAAGTCCATGCCCGCCGTGTACGTCGGCACCCCGACCGTCCGGGCCTCCGCCGCGTTGTTCACCGCGACGACGTACTCCACCCGCCGCTTCGCATCCGTGCGCGAGAACGCGTACACACCCGGGCCGTCATCGGCGTACCGCTCCTCCTGCACACCGTCGCGCAACGCAGGATGCCGTTTCGTCAACTGGGCAAGGGAAGCGATCGCCTTGTACAGCGGATGCGCCGGGTCGTACGCGTCCGATCCATGCGTGCGCTCCGTGCCGATCTGGTCGTCGTCCAGATACTCCGGGACCTTCGACGCGAACAGCGTCTGCCGGGCGTACACGTCGTCCGCCGATCCGGTGAAGCCCTGCTCGTCACCCGCGTAGATCACCGGATTGCCCCGGGACAGGAACATCAGCTCGTGCGCGAACCGGTCACGGCGCAGCAGCTCGGCATCGCCCGCGTCCGGGTTGTCCTGACTGACGAAGCTGCCGATGCGCCCCATGTCGTGACTGCCGAGGAAGGTCACCTCGCCGTAGGCGTTGGCCTTGTCCGTGGTGTAGCGGTGGTCCTGGGCCAGGACGTGCGCGAGGTCGCGCGTGGGACCGCCGCGCGACGCGTAGTTGCGGAGCGCGGCCTGCAGCGGGAAGTCGAGCGTGGCGTCGAGCCGGCCCTCGGTCACGTAGGGCGCCATGACGGCGGGGTCGGCCGAGAAGGCCTCCGCGAAGATGAAGAAGTCCCGCTTCCCCTGCCGGGCCGCGTAGGCGTCCAGCGCCGTGGCCCACTGGGTCCAGAAGGCCATGTTGACGTTCTTCGCCGTGTCGACGCGGAAGCCGTCGATGCCGAAGTCCCGCACCCACGTCTCGTAGATCCGCCGCATGCCCTCGACGACCTCTGGCCGTTCGGTCCACAGGTCGTCGTTGCCCTTGAAGTCGCCGTACAGGGCGCTCTCGCCCGCGAAGGTGGAGTCGCCCCGGTTGTGGTACATCGTGGGGTCGTTCAGCCACGCCGGCACCTTGGTGTCGTGTTCGCCGGGGCGGGGGCGCGGCGTGTACGGGAAGCCGTCCTCGTCGACCTCGCGCATGCCGGAGCTGTCGTCGAAGGGGCGGCCCTCGGCGTCCAGGTAGGGGAACGCTCCCTTGGAGCGGTAGCCGTACGTCTTCTCCGCGTAGTCGACGGTGTCGGCGGTGTGGTTGGTGATGACGTCGAAGAAGACCTTCATGCCCTTGGCGTGGGCCTTGTCGACGAGTTCCGCCAGTTCGGCGTTGGTTCCGAAGTGGGGGTCGACCCGGGTGAAGTCGGTGATGGAGTATCCGTGGTAGCTGGCCATCTCGGTGCTGCTCATGGTCTGCACGGGCCGGTTCTTGAAGACCGGGGCCATCCAGAGGGCGGTGGTGCCCAGCCCCTTGATGTAGTCGAGCTTCTCGATCAGGCCCCTCAGGTCACCGCCCTGGTAGAAGTGCTTGTCGGTCGGGTCGTGGCCGGTCCGCGAGCGGCCGCCGGTCAGGCCGCCCTCGTCGTTGGAGGCGGTCCCGTTGGCGAAGCGGTCGGGCAGCACCAGGTAGAACTGCTCGCGCGACGGGGCGGGGCGCGACGGGGCGCGGGCGAGCGCGTGATCGGACGGCGGTCGCGGGGGCGCGGCGTCCGCGGACGGGGTGGTGGACGGAAGGGCCGGCAGTACGGACAGGATCAGTGCGACGGCCGACAATCGGACGGTTCTGCGCCGGGACGGTAAACCGGTCATGGGGCCTTTCTTCTCCTCACCGGTCGGACGGGACGGGCCGCCCGGTGCGCGGCGGCGGGAGCCGGCGCGGACAAGGCGGGCCGCCCGGTACGCCTCGAGGGAGGCGTACCGGGCGGTCCTTCGGTCGGCGAGACGGAGCGCTTGCCTGGTTCAGCTGCGCCAGGAGTCGCTCAGGAGCGTCTTGCCGCTGGACGGGACGGTGGCGGTGCGGTTGGCGCCGCTCTCCCAGGTGACCTTGCCGGAGGCGTCCTTACGGAGGTACTTGTACGCGAAGGAGGTGCCGGCCGGGAGGGCGACGTCGAGCTTCCACACGGGGTAGCTCGCCGGGTCGAGCTTGAGCGCGGCGGCGGGGTTCCAGCTGCCGAGCGCGGCGTTGTCGCCGGTGACGTAGATGTTCTCGCCCCAGGCGGTGGTGGCGTCGACGCTGAACGAGGCCCCGGCCTTGGCCTCGGGGTCGGGGTCCGGGCCGGTGTCGGAGCAGCTGGTCGCTCCCGTGTGCAGGGCGAGCGCCGTGTTGCCGCCGAGGGTCGCGGTGAACTGCCCGGAGCCGTTCACGGTGACGGGCTTGCCGCTCTGGACGTCGCAGTAGGTGCCGGCGGGCAGCGACGTCTGGAAGGTGCGGTTGAGAGAGCCGGACTCGTGGTTGATCGCGACGTAGGCCTTGTCACCGCGGCCGAAGGCGATGGCGTTGTTGCCGTTGTCCCACCAGTTGGTGACACCCGCGCTCCCGGCGGTGTTGCGGAACTCGACCATGCTCGCGATCTCGCGCCAGGCGTGCTGGCACTTCCACCCGTCGGTGTAACAGGCGTTGACCTGGCCGTTGTTGGGGCCGCCCGCATCGTTGCTGAACTCGTAGCCGGAGTGGACGTCCGGTGAGCCGTACGGCCAGGCCAGCATGAAGACGTGGGCGAGAGTGTAGTTGGCCCCGTCCTTGTAGGTCAGCGTCGTGTCGTGGCGCTCGGTGTCGTGGTTGGTCACGAAGGTGGCGGCCTTGCCGCTGGGGACGTGGCCCCAGGCCTCCCCGAAGTTCTTCAGGTACGCCAGCTTCTCGCCGGAGAAGACGCGCTTCAGGTCCTTGGCGAAGGAGAACTCCTGGACGTCACCGGTGCCGGTGTACTGGCCGGGCTGCACGGCCTCGCCGGGCGCCCCGATGGTCTCCTGCTTCCAGTAGACACCCGGGTTGCTGAGCCTGCCCTTGATGTTGGCGAGGTCACCCGGTGGGATGTGCTTGGCCGCGTCGACGCGGAAGCCGTCCACCCCGAGGGACAGCAGGTCGTTCAGGTACCCGGCGATCGTCTTGCGGACGTGCTCCTCGCCGGTGTCCAGGTCGGGCAGGCCGGACAGTTCGCAGTGGTGGACGTTCCAGCTGTCCCCGTAGTTGTCGATGTCCCTCGTGCAGTCGTCCAGGTCGGACGGCGAGTACAGGCCGGGATAGTTGTACTTGCTGTAGGAGGAACCCGCGGTTCCGGTGCCGGCGCTGTTGGCCATGTGGTTGATGACCGTGTCGACGACGACCTTGACGCCGGCGGCGTGGCAGGTGCCGATCATGTTCTTGAAGGCGGTGCGGTCGCCCAGTCTCGTGCCGATCTTGTAGCTGACGGGCTGGTACGCGGTCCACCACTGCGGCCCCTGGACCCGCTCGTTCGGCGGTGACACCTGCACGTACCCGTACCCGGCCGGCCCGAGGTCGTCGGTACAGGCCTTGGCGACGGAGTTGAAGTTCCACTCGAACATCACCGCGGTGACGTCCTTGTCGCCGGGCGGGTCCGCCTGCGCGGTCCCGGGTGCCGTGACGACCACAGCGGCTCCCGCCACGAGGGCGAGTGCAGTGGCCACGGTCTTGTTGGCCATAGTTCCTCCTGATCCACCTGATGCGGATGAGAGGCCTTCACGCAGCAACGCGCCTTGCCCGGCAGGCCTGTGGGGGGACTTGCTGAAACACGTCAGCAAGTTGTTGCGATCGAGACCGTACGAGCCCCCTCACCATCGGTCAACCCTTCACGACGGGACTCTTGGTTCCCCCTCCAGAAACCTCAACATCACTGGCACGAGGGGAAATTGATGCTCTGCAAAGACTTTCGCAAGCGTTTCAGAGGTGTTACGTTCAATCACCGCCCGGTCCGGCGGCCCGGAGGCCTCGACAGCTGTCGGAGCCCACGCGCCCGGCCCGCCGGACCGGGTCCAGCCGGGGCTCCGCAGCCTTCATGCCGCCCCGCAGCCCCGACCGGGCCGGCTGCGGAGCCTCTCCCCGGGCCGGTACGCTCACCCGCCGCGCCGCGCCGTGGAACCGCGCACGACCAGCTCCGGCTGGAAGACGAACTCGGTCCGCTGCACGGGGGTTCCGCCGACCTCCTCCAGCAGCGCCCCCACCGCCGCGGTCGCCATCGCCTGCACCGGCTGACGCACGGTGGTGAGCGGTGGGTCGGTGAACGGGATCAGCGGAGAGTCGTCGAACCCGATCACCGAGACGTCGTGCGGAACCGACAGGCCTCGTTCGCGCACCGCGCGGATCGCCCCCAGGGCCATCAGATCACTGCCGCAGACCAGGCCGGTGCACCCCCTGTCCAGCAGCGCCACCGCGGCCGCATGGCCTCCCTCCACCGTGAACAGGGTTCGCTCGATGTGCGCTTCGGCCTCTTCCGCCCGCATCCCGCAGAAGGAGCGCACGGCCGCGAGGAAGCCCTCGGCCTTGCGCCGCGACGGCACGAAACGGGTGGGGCCGACGGCCAGTCCGATCCGCGTGTGCCCCAGGTCGGCCAGGTGCCGCACCGCCATCCGTACCGCGGACCGGTCGTCGGACGACACGAAGGACGCCGTGATGCGCTCGTTGTAGCCGTTCACCAGAACGAACGGCAGTCCTCGGGAGGCGAGTTTGTGGTACCGGACCGGGTCGGCCGTCGTGTCCGCGTGCAGCCCGGACAGGAAGACGATGCCCGTGACGCCCCGGTCCTCCATCTGCTCCACCAGTTCGTCCTCGGTGGACCCGCCGGGCATCTGCGTGCACAGCACGGGCGTGTATCCGTGCCCGGCCAGCACCTGCTCGATGACCTGGGCGAAAGCCGGGAAGATCGGGTTCGTGAGCTCCGGGATCACCAGCCCGATCAGGCCGGCGCTGCGCTGGCGCAGCCGTAGGGGCCGCTCGTAGCCGAGTACGTCGAGTGCGGCCACCACCCGCCGCCGGGTGGCGGGGGCGACTCCGGGTTTCCCGTTGAGCACGCGGCTCGCCGTGGCCTCACTCACCCCGGCCTGCGCGGCGATGTCGGTGAGCCGCGGGGTGCCGTGCTCGGCACCCCGCGTCAGGGAGAGGGTCACACCGCCCACCAGACGGTGCTGTCCGCGGGGAGCACGGCCGCGTCGCCCTCGGTCACCGGCTCGCAGCTGCTGAGCAGCGGCCGCCCCTGCGGGGTCCACCGCACCGGTGCACCGGTCAGGTTGACGGTGCAGATCAGGTCGCCGTCCCAGGCCCGGTCGCCCGGGCCCCGCGCGGTGCGGCGGAAGGCGAGGACGCCCTCGGGGGCCTCCAGCCACTCGACGCCGTCGCCGGCGCCCAGGGCGGGGTGCTCCCGGCGCAGTGCCAGGGCACTGCGGTAGAGCTCCAGCGTCGAGCCGGGGTCACCGGACTGCGCCTCGACCGACAAGTGCCTCCAGCTCTCCGGCTGCGGCAGCCAGCTCGGTCCGCCCTCGACGGGTCCGAAGCCGTACGGCGCCTCGGTCCCCGACCACGGGATCGGCACCCGGCAGCCGTCCCGCAGCCCGTCCTGCCCGTTGTCCCGGAAGAACGAGGGGTCCTGCCGCACCTCGTCCGGCAGGTCGGTCACCTCCGGCAGGCCGAGTTCCTCACCCTGGTAGAGGTAGGCGGACCCCGGCAGGGCCAGCATCAGCAGCGTCGCCGCGCGGGCCCGGCGCACCCCCTGCTCGGGACCGTCCACGGCGAGGCGGGTGGTGTGCCGGACGACGTCGTGGTTGGACAGCACCCAGGTGCTGGGCGCGCCCACCGGGCGCATGGCGTCGAGGCATTCGTCGATGGCCCGGCGCAGGGCGCCGGCGTCCCAGCCGGCTCCCAGGTAGTGGAAGTTGAACGCCTGGTGCAGCTCGTCCGCCCGCAGGTAGTTGGCCGTGCGCTCGGCGCTCGGTGTCCACGCCTCGGCTACGCCGACGCGCTCTCCCGGGTACTCGTCCAGGATCCTGCGCCAGGAGCGGTAGATCTCGTGCACGCCGTCCTGGTCGAAGAAGGGCAGGGGCTGGGTGCCCAGCAGGTGCAGCTGCCCGGTGCGCCCCATGTCGGGCAGCCCCGCGGCCTTGACCAGGCCGTGGGCGACGTCGACGCGGAAGCCGTCGACGCCCATGTCGAGCCAGTAGCGCAGGACGGAGCGGAACTCGTCCCGCACGGCCGGGTTGTCCCAGTTGAAGTCGGGCTGCTCGGGAGCGAAGAGGTGGAGGTACCACTCCCCCGGTGTGCCGTCCGGGTTCTTCGTGCGCGTCCAGGCGGGGCCGCCGAAGATGGACTCCCAGTCGTTGGGGGGAGCCTCGCCGGCGGTCCCGCGTCCGGGCCGGAAGTGGAAGCGGTCGCGCAGCGGGGAGCCGGGGCCCTCACGCAAGGCGCGCCGGAACCAGTCGTGCTGGTCCGAACAGTGGTTGGGGACCACGTCGACGATCACGCGCAGTCCCACGGCGTGCGCGTCGCGGATCAGTTCGTCCGCGTCGAGCAGCGTGCCGAACACGGGGTCGACGGCCCGGTAGTCGGCGACGTCGTAACCGCCGTCGGCCTGGGGCGAGACGTAGAAGGGGCTGAGCCAGACGGCGTCGACGCCGAGGTCCCTCAGGTACGGCAGCCGGGAGCGGATGCCCTGGAGGTCGCCCACCCCGTCGCCGTCGCTGTCGGCGAAGCTGCGGGGATAGACCTGGTAGATCACGGCCTCCCGCCACCAGCCTGGACGCTCGCCGGGACCGGAGGGTCGGGTACGGGTGCCGGGTTCGGCAAGGTACTGGGTCATGGTTCTCCTGCCTGCGTTGGGGGGCGGTCAGGACTTGGTGGCGCCTGCGGTCAGGCCGGAGACGAGATGCCGCTGGACGAGTCCGAAGACGATCGCGGCGGGGACCGCGATGATCACGGCGGCCGCGGTCAGCGCGCCCCAGTCGCTCGTGTACTGGTTGACGAACGTCTGGAGGCCTCCGGCGAGCGTGAGGTTCTCCTCGCCGGTCATGAAGGCGGACGCGTAGGCCACTTCGCCCCAGCCGGTGATGAAGGTGTAGAAGGCGGTGACCGCGAGCCCCGGCTTGGCCAGGGGCAGCACCAGCCGCCAGAACGTGCCGAACGGGGTGAGCCCGTCGACCCGGCCGGCTTCGTCGATCTCGACCGGGATGCCGTCGAAGTAGCCCTTCATCATCCAGGCGCAGAACGGCACGGCCACGGTGAGATAGGTGACGACCAGTCCGATCGGCTGGTTGAGCAGCCCGAGGCCGGCGAGCAGGTTGTACAGCGGCACGATGAGGACCGCGACCGGGAACATCTGGGTGAGCAGGAGCATCCACATCAGGGGGCGCATGCCGGGGAAGCGGAAACGGCTCACCGCGTAGCCGGTGGTGGCGGAGATGAAGACGCCGATCAGCGTGGTCAGTCCCACGACGACCAGCGAGTTCTGCAGCCAGGACAGGAAGTCGGTGTCACGTACGACGTGGCTGTAGTTGCCGAACGTGAAGTCCTTGACGAGCGAGGTGTCGAACGCGTCGGTCTTCGGTTTGAAGGAGGTGGCCAGCAGCCACAGCGGGGGGAAGACCGCGACGACGGAGGCGGTCAGCAGCGTCAGGTGCAGTCCGAGCGAGGCCAGCGGGCCGCGCTCGCCGCGCTTGCGCGCGGAGGCCGGCGGCTCGGTGCGTACGGGGGTGCGCGTGATCGTGTCGGTCACCAGGTGTCTCCCTGCGTGCGCAGTGCGCGGCGGTAGGCCGCGGTGACGAGGGCCAGGAGGAGCAGGATCAGCACGCCCCAGGCGGCGGACGTGGAGTAGTCCCGCGGGCTGATGACGAAGGACAGGCGGTAGGCGTACGTCACCAGGATCTCGGTGGCGTCGCCCGGGCCGCCCCGGGTCAGCAGGAAGATCACCGGGAACATGTTGAAGGTCCAGATGGTGCTGAGCAGGACGACCGTGCTCGAGACGGACCGCAGTCCGGGCAGGGTGATGTGGCGGAAGCGCTGCCAGGGGCTCGCCCCGTCCATCTCCGCGGCCTCGTAGAGGTCTCCGGGGATGGACTGCAGGCCGCCGAGGAGGGCGATGAGCATGAACGGCACGCCCACCCAGACGTTCACCGCGATGACGGAGATCTTCGCCCAGGTGGGGTCGTTCAGCCAGGAGATCCCGTCGAACCCGGCGCCGGTGAGCAGTTCGTTGAACAGGCCGCTGCGTTCGTTGAACAGCAGGCGCCAGGTGAACACGGAGACGAACGCCGGTACCGCCCAGGGCAGGACCAGGGCCGTGCGGTACAGGGTGCGGCCCTTGAAGGTGCGGTTGAGCATGACGGCCAGGGCCAGCCCGAGGGCGAAGGAGAGCGCCACGCAGCTGACCGTCCACACCACGGTCCAGCCGAGCCGGTCCCAGAAGACCCCGTCACTGAGGATCGCCCGGTAGTTGGCGAGTCCGACGTGCTCGTACGTCGCGGGGATGTGGTTGACGCCGATGGTGCGCTCGACGTTGGCCTCGTTGGCGTCGGTGAAGGACAGCCAGACGCCGCGCGCGAGGGGGTATCCGATGATCACGCCGATCACGGCCACCACGGGGGCGACCATGCTCCAGGCGTACCAGTGGGTGGCCAGGGCCCTGCGCAGACGTCCCGGGGTCCTGGGGTTCTTGTGGCCGGTGCGGTGGGCCCGGCCGGGGGCACCCTGTGTGCCCGCGGCCTTCGTCACCGACTGGCCGGTCTCGACAGCCATGGGTCGTCGGTCCGCCTTCCCGTGGCCTACTTGTAGTCCTTGAGCAGCTTGCGGTAGGCGTCGCCGGTGCTCGACGCCGCCTCGTCCGGGCTGGTCTTGCCGGCCAGCACGTTGGCCATCTGCAGCCGGACGGGCTCGAAGAGGGCGTTGCCCTGGGCGATCCACGGCCGCTCCACGGCCTTGTCGACCGCCGGCTTGAAGAACCTCACCATTTCGTTGTCCGCGACGGCCGGCACCTCGTACACGGAGGTGCGGGTGGGGAGCAGGCTCAGCTTCTCGGTGGTCTCCTGCTGCACCTCGGCGGAGCTCATGTACTTCACGAAGGCGTAGGAGGCGTCGAGGTTCTTCGAGCCGGCGTACACCGACAGGTTCCACCCGCCCTGAGGTGATCCCTGGGCGGCGCTGCCGGCCGGGACGGGGGCCACTCCGAGGTTGGCGGGATCCTTGAACCGCGCTCCCGCCTTGACGTCCTCGATGGCCCACGGACCGTTGAGCATCATGGCGACCTTGCCCGACTTGAAGGCGTTCTGCATGTTGTTCCAGCCGTCGGACGCGTCCGTGATGGCCGCTTCGCTGTCCACCAGGTCCTTGAGGATCCGGTACGCCTTCACACCGGGCTCGTCGTCGATGGTGACGGTCTTGTTCTTCTCGTCGACCAGGTCGCCGCCCTCGCCGTAGAGGTAGGGCAGGAACCAGTACGGGTCGTCGCCCCGCAGGTAGAGGCCGGTCGCGCCGGTCTTCTCCTTGATCCTGGTGGCGGCCGTCTTCAGCTCGGCGACGGAGGCGGGTGCCGGGACGCCGGCCTTCTTCAGCAACTCCTTGTTGTAGAAGAGCGCCAGGGTGTCGATCACCTGCGGGACCGCGTAGGTCTTCCCCTCGTACTTGGTGCTGGCCGCGGCCTGCGGGAGGTAGTCCGACGCGTCGTCGAGGGCGGCCGTGCCGTCGAGCGGGGCGAGGTAGCCGATGCTGGCGAAGTCCGCGACCCAGGCCACCTCCGTGCGCATCACGTCCGGGGCACCGGAGTTGCCGCCCGCCGCGTTCTTGAACTTGGCGTTCGCCTCGCCGAACGGCACGTTGACGTACTTGACGTCGACCTTCGGGTGCTCCTCCTCGAAACGTTCCGCGAGGGCCTGGTACGTCGCCTTCTCCGCCTCGTTGGAGGTGTCCCAGAAGGTGACGGTTCCCGACAGCTCCCCGCTGCCCCCGCCGGCACCGTTCCGGCCGTCGTCGTCCCCGCCACATGCCGAAGCCGTCATGCCCAGAGCCGCGACCAGCGCGGTGGCCGCAATGCCACGCCGCATTGTGAACTCCCCTGTTTTTTCCCGGAATTGGGCGGAGGCGTCGAGGCCTCACGCCAACCGCTCCTGCGCGGCGCCGGGGTTGCCAGGAACGTAACAGGGACGAAAGGACACCGAAAGGCGTTGCAGCATTTTGCTGCAAGTCATTTCAGCCATTGTGCGGACGATGGGCAGGCGTACTGCGCAGCCCCGTCGTTTTCCCCACGCAGTGGGCACAGCGGTGGCCAGCGGGTAAAGTGCCCTGCCATGACCATGCGGCTCGCCGACATCGCAGCCCAGGCGGGCGTCAGCAAGGCCACGGTCAGCCGCGTGCTCAACGGCGCGCGCGGTGTGGCCACGGACACCCGCGACTCCGTGCTCGCCGCACTCGACACGCTGGGGTACGAGTACCCGTCACGGCAGCGGCGTGCGGAGCTGGTCGGCCTGATCACACCGGAGCTGGACAACCCCGTTTTCCCCGCGCTGGCCGAAGTGATGGGGCAGGCGCTCACGCGCCGGGGGTACACGCCCGTCCTGGCCACGCAGACGCCGGGGGGTTCGACCGAGGACGAACTCACCGAGATGCTCGTGGGCCGCGGGGTGGCCGGCATCGTCTTCGTTTCCGGGCTGCACGCCGACACCACCGCGGACACCGGACGCTACGACCGGCTGCACCGGCAGCGGGTGCCCTTCGTGCTCGTCAACGGGTTCTCCCCCCGGATCGAGGCGCCCTTCGTCTCCCCGGACGACCGGGCCGCCATGCGTCTGGCCGTGGCGCATCTGGCCGAGCTGGGACACGAGCGCATCGGGCTCGCGCTCGGACCGGAGCGCTTCGTGCCGGTTCAGCGCAAGATCGAGGGCTTCCGCGTCGGTATGCACGAGCACCTGGGGCTGTCCGCGCAGGAGGCCGGGGAACTGATCCAGCACTCGCTGTTCTCTCTGGAGGGGGGCCAGGCAGCGGCGTCCGCACTGATCGACAGGGGGTGCACGGCTGTCGTGTGCGCCAGCGACATGATGGCCCTCGGCGCCGTCCGGGCCGCGCGCCAGAGGGGCCTCGGGGTTCCCGGCGACCTCTCGGTCGTCGGCTTCGACGACTCGCCGCTCATCGCCTTCACCGACCCTCCGCTGACCACGGTCAGACAGCCCGTCAAGGCGATGGGGCAGATCGCCGTGGACGCGCTGCTGGAGGAGATGTCCGGAACGCCGCCGCCGCGCACCGAGTTCGTCCTCATGCCGGAACTGGTGGTCCGGGGGTCCACCGCCGCCACTCCGCGGGACGGCCGGCGCCCGCCGGACCGGCACTGACCCGCCGGCCACCACCCGGACACGACACGCCGGAGCGGCCGAGGTCCCGTGGTCCCGGTCCGGCCCGGCGTCACGCGGGCGCCAGCAGCGGACGCCACCAGTCCGCGTGGCGCTCGTACCACTGGGCGGTCTCGGCCAGGGCCGCCGCGAAGTCGGTGCGGGGCCGGTATCCGAGTTCGGCGATGATCTTGCTGTGGTCGACCGCGTAGCGCCGGTCGTGCCCCTTGCGGTCCTCGACGTGTTCGATCCGCTCCGGGCCCGCTCCGCACAGGGCGAGCAGCCGGTGCGTGAGCTCCAGGTTGGACAGCGAGGTGCCGCCCCCGATGTTGTAGACCTCCCCCGGCCGGCCCGACACGCGGACGAGTTCGACGGCCCGGACGTGGTCGTCGACGTACAGCCAGTCGCGCTCGTACCGTCCGTCGCCGTAGAGCGGGACGGTGCCGCCGGACAGCAGGCGGGCCAGGAAGCGCGGGATGAGCTTCTCCGGGTGCTGATGGGGCCCGAAGTTGTTCGAGCAGCGGGTCACCCGGACATCCAGTCCGTGCGTGCGGTGATGGGCCAGGGCGATCAGGTCCGAGGCCGCCTTCGACGCCGCGTACGGCGAGGTGGGCCGCAGGGGATCGCTCTCCTTGGCGGCCCCCTGGGGGAGGGAGCCGTACACCTCGTCGGTGGAGACGTGCACGAAGGTGCGCACGCCGTGGCGGAGCGCGGCGTCGAGCAGCACCTGGGTGCCCAGCACATTGGTGCGGGTGAAGGCGCCGCCGTCGGCGATGGAACGGTCGACGTGCGACTCGGCGGCGAAGTGCACGATCTGGTCGTGGCGTCGGGCCAGCGCGTCCACCAGGGACGCGTCGCACACGTCGCCCTGGACGAAGGTGAGGTCGGGGTGGTCGCGCACCGCGTGGAGGTGTGCGAGGCTGCCGGCGTAGGTGAGTTTGTCGAGGACGGTCACCGCCGTGCCCCCGGGTCCTCGGGGCGACAGGAGGTGGCGGACGTAGGCGGAGCCGATGAAACCTGCCCCGCCGGTGACGAGGATCGCTGCGTTCATGGGGTGAGGTACACCTTGCTGTGGTCGCCGATCACCAGACGGTGAGCTTGCGGAAGACGGGGGGCCGGGCCCACGACGGCGCCGCGGCCGATGAGGGACGCCTCGATGCGGGACGCCCCCTCGACCTGCGCGCCGCGCAGCAGGACGGAGTACTCGACGGCACTGTCCTCGACCCGGCAGTCCTCCCCTATGGAGGTGTACGGGCCGACGCTGGAGTTGCTGACGACGGCGCCCGCGCCGATGACCACCGGGCCGACGACGCGTGACCCGCGCACCACCGCGCCCTCGGCCACCCGGACTCGGCCGATCAGCGTGCTGTGCGCGTCGACCTTGCCCTCGATCCGGCCCTCCAGCCCGTCGAGGACGTGGCGGTTGACCTCCAGCATGTCCTCCGCGCTGCCGGTGTCGCGCCAGGGCCGGGTGGTGGTCTCGGCGCGCACACGCAGCCCTTGGTCGACCATCCACTGCACGGCGTGGGTGATCTCCAGCTCGCCGCGTGCCGAGGGGGCGATGGCGCGCACCGCCTCGTGCACGGCCGGGCTGAAGGCGTACACGCCGATGAGGGCGAGCGCGCTGCGCGGTGTGTCGGGCTTCTCCTCCAGGCGCAGCACGTTCCCTTCGGCGTCGACCTCCGCGACTCCGAACGCGGAGGGGTCCGCTACGGGGGTCAGCAGCAGCCGGGCCGCCGCGGCATCGGCGGCGGCAAGACGCACGAAGTCGGTGACCCCCTGCGGGAGGTAGTTGTCGCCCAGGTACAGCAGGAAGTCGTCGTCACCGAGGAAGTCGCGGGCGATGCGCACCGCGTGCGCGAGGCCGAGCGGGCGGGACTGTTGCAGGTAGGTGATGCGTAACCCGAACTCCGTACCGTCACCGGTCAGTTCGCGGATCTCGCGGCCGTGCGACCCCACGACGACGCCGACTTCCCGGATGCCCGCCGCGGCGAGGGAGTCCAGCGCGTAGAACAGCACGGGTCTGTTGGCGATGGGGAGCAGCTGCTTGGCGCCGGTGTGCGTGAACGGCCTCAGTCTGCTGCCGGTTCCGCCTGCCAGGACCAGGGCCTTCACCTCGGCCTCCGCGGGGGCGGGCCGGTCGGGGGGCGTTTTCTCACAGGTCTCTCCTCGCATGAGAGGCGTGGCGTCGCCGTGGGCACATCGACTCAAGCAGACTGCCGCACCCTCTCGCAACAAGTTTCTGAAACGATCCGCAAGCTCTTGCAGTCATCTGTGTTCAAGTGTTTGACTCAAGTCGAACGGCCAACCGTGGTGTGTCACACCGCAGTTCGCCGGTGATCGCGTACAGCCGGTCCGACGAGCAGGGACAGCGATGACAGGTTTACGGCAGACCCAGCACCTGGCACGGGAGGCCCGGCATCTGGCGCCGGGCGCTTCCGAGGAAGCCGTTCACGGACGCCGGGTGTTCGCCGAGGGGCACGGTCCCGTGCTGACCGACCTCGACGGCAACCAGTACCTCGACTTCGCCGCCGGCACCCTCACCCAGTCCCTGGGCCACGGGCACCCGGAGGTGGTCGAGGCGCTCACCGCCCAGGCCCGCCGTCTGTGGAACGTCCACGACAGCGCCACTCCGGACCGCGCCGGCCTGCTGGACCTGCTCGCCAGGCTGCTGCCCGAGCGGCTCGACACCTACGCGTTCTTCTCCACCGGCGCGGAGGTGGTCGAGGCCGCACTGCGGGTCGTCCAGGCGACCGCGCCGCCGGGACGCAACCGGATCGGCGCCCTGCGGCACGGCTTCCACGGCAAGACCATGGGGGCCAGGATGCTCGTGCACTGGGACATCGGCCACCAGGCGTTCAGCGGCAACAGCGTGCTGGGCTACAGCCCTTACTGCTACCGCTGCCCCCTGGGGCTGGAGTACCCGTCGTGCGACGTGCGCTGCGCGACGCTGGTGCGCCGGCACATCGCCGAGAAGCCCAACGTCTCCGCGCTGGTCTTCGAACCCGTCCTCGGCGCGGCGGGGGTCATCGTGCCGCCGCCGGGTTACTGGGAACGCATCGCGGACGCCTGCCGGGAGGGCGGCGTCCTGCTCGTCGCGGACGAGGTGCTCACCGGCGGCGGACGCACGGGGGCCTTCCTCGCCAGTGACCTCTTCGGCGTCGAACCGGACCTTGCGATGCTGTCCAAGGGCACCGCGAGCGGGTTCCCCTTCGCCGTTCTCGCCGGCCGTGCGGAGCTGCTGCGCAGGCCGGAAGCGGCCACCTCGGGGGCGTACGCCTCGACGTACGCGAGCAACCCGCTGGGCATCGCCGCCGCCCGCGCCACGCTCGAGGTCGTCGAGCGCGACCGGCTGATCGACCGCGTACGCGTCCTCGGCGAGATCATGGAGGACCGGCTGCGCGTCCTGGAGTCCCGCTTCGACCGGCTGGGCCAGGTGCGCGGCCTCGGACTGCTGTGGGGCCTGGAGTTCGTCACCGACCCCGCCGCCCGCACACCCGCGCCGGAGACGGCCCGGGCCGTCTACACCACGGCCCTGGACCTGGGACTGCGCACCTCCCTCGGAGGCCACGTCCTGCGCCTGGCCCCGCCGTTCACACTCGACGAGGCCCTGCTCGAGGAGGGCCTGCGGCTGTTGGAGAAGGCCCTCGAACGGGTGATCGCGTGATCGTGGCGGAGCACCTCGTCAAGGAGTTCCGGCTGGCCGAACGCAAACCCGGCCTGCTCGGCAGCCTCTCCACCCTCCTCACCCGCCGCCACCGCGTGGTGCGCGCGGTCGACGACGTCTCCTTCGAGATACCGGCCGGCACCAAGACGGCCTACATCGGCGCCAACGGGGCCGGCAAGTCGACCACGATCAAGATGCTGACCGGCATCATGACCCCCACCTCCGGCCGCTGCACGGTCGCCGGCCTGGAGCCGTACCGCCACCGGCAGCGCAACGCCCGCACCATCGGCGTCGTCTTCGGCCAGCGCAGCCAGCTGTGGTGGGACCTGTCGGTGCCCGACTCCTTCCGCATCCTGCGCCGCGTCTACGACATCCCCGAGCCGGTCTACCGGCGCAACCTCGGCCTGTTCCGCGAGCTCCTCGACATCGACGCGCTGGGTTCGACCCCCGTACGGCAGCTGAGCCTCGGCCAGCGCATGCGCGCCGAGATCGCGGCGAGCCTGCTGCACGACCCCGCCGTCCTGTTCTGGGACGAGCCCACCATCGGCCTCGACATGGTGCTCAAGGACGCGGTGCGCCACCTGGTCAACCGCGCCCACCGGGAGCTGGGCACCACCGTGGTGCTCACCAGCCACGACATCGCCGACATCGGCGCGATCTGCGACAGCGCCCTGGTCGTCGACCACGGCCGGGTCGTCCACCAGGGGACCCTGAAGGACCTGCTGCGCACCGCCGACCACCGCTCGGTCGTCTTCGACCACCGGGACGGCACCGCGGCCGGTACCGTCCGCGCCCGCATCGAGGCCGGTCTGCCGGGCGTGCGCGCCACACCGGACGACGGCGGCCGCATCCGCGTCGACTACCCGGCCGGCCGCTACACCTCCCGACAGGTCCTCACCTTCCTCCTGGACCACTTCGACCTCGCCGACTGGTACGCCCCCGAACCCGGCCTGGAGGACGTGCTCCGCAAGATCTACGGCCGCGCACGCGTTCCCGGCGACACACCCGACGGGGCCGGCCGTACACCTGACGGTGCCGCATGACCGCCCGCCTGCGCCGCTACACGCCGTTCGCCACCAGCGGCCTGCAGTCCCTGCTGCAGTACCGCTCGATGTTCGCGATGACCGCGATGACCGCGGCCGCCGGCGCGGCGGTGACCGTCTTCCTGTGGCGCGCCGTGTACGCGGGCACACCCGGCCGCGGACCCGGCGGCTTCACCGTGGAGGACATCACCACCTACCTGCTGGTGGCCCAGATCCTGCAGGTGCTGCACACCAACCGGGTGGACGACGAGGTCGCGGCCGAGGTGTACCGGGGTGACGTCGCGGTCATGCTGGTGCGCCCCGTCAGCTACCCGGTGATGCGGTTCTTCGCCTGCCTGCCCGTGGTGGGGGCCAACGCCGTCCTGGTCGGCCTGCCGGTCCTCGGCCTGTTCACGCTGCTCGTCCCGCTCACCGCGCCCCGGCCGGCGGACCTGCTGCTGTTCGCCTTCTCCACCGTCCTGTCGGTGCTGCTGGCGTTCTGCGTGAACCTGCTGACCGGCATGACCGGTTTCCTCACCACCAACACCTGGGGCGTGCGGATGGTCAAACAGAGCGTCGTCGCCTTCTTCGCCGGACAGCTCGTGCCGCTCGCGCTGATGCCGGGCCCGCTGGCCGCGCTCGCGAAGGCCCTGCCCTTCCGCGGCATGGTCGACGGTCCGCTGACCCTGCTGCTCGGCCGCTACGACGGCTGGACGGACGCCGCCGGGGTGCTCGTCCAGCAGGCGGCCTGGGCGGCCGGGCTGTCGCTGCTGTGCGCCGCGCTGTGGCGCACCGCCCTGGGACGGCTGGAGGTGCTCGGCGGATGACGCGCACGCTGACACGGTACCTGCGGCTGGCCTGGTTCCTGGGTGGGGTGGGCCTGCACCGGCTGGCCGCGTACCGCATGGACTTCGTGCTCGGCGCGGGCGCCTTCCTGGTGCGGGTCGGCATCCAGACGGCGGTCGTCGGCCTCGTCTTCCGGCAGGTCCCCGCCGTGGGCGGCTGGTCGTACCACGAGGTGCTGTTCCTGCTGGGGTTCTCCCTGCTGCCGCGCGGGCTCGACCACCTCTTCACCGACCAGTTGTGGGAACTGGGCCGCAAACTGGTCCAGCGCGGAGAGTTCTACCGCTACCTCGTCCGGCCGGTCGACCCGCTGTTCTCCTTGCTGTCGGAGCGCTTCTTCCACCCCGACGGGCTCGGCGAACTCGTCGTCGGCGCCGTCCTGGTGGGGTACGCGGGGAGCGAGCTCGGCCTGTCGCTCAACCCCGTGCAGTGGCTGCTGGCGCCCGTGCTGGTGCTGTGCGGGGCGCTGCTGCACACCTCGGTGAAGCTGCTCTTCGCCTCCCTGTCCTTCTGGACGGTGACGAGCATGCCCGCGATGTACGCGGCCAACCAGGTGTCGGAGTTCTCCGCCTACCCCCTGGACATCTACCACCCCTCGCTGAAGGCCCTGCTCACCTGGGTCCTGCCCTTCGCCTTCACCGCCTACGTGCCCTGCGTCTACCTGCTGAGCGGCGGGACCGGCCTGCTCGGCTGGCTGCCCGTGGTGACCGCCGGCGCCCTGGCCCTCGCGCTGACCGTCTGGCGCCGCGGCGTCAACCGTTACGAAATGACCGGAAGTTGAGCCTGGCATGATGAGAAACGACGATCTGGGCCCCTTACTGCGCACCGCCCCGTGGATGCCCGAGGACGGCCGGCGGGCCGAGCGCTTCGAGTGCGTCGACCACGCGGACCTCGGCGCCACCGCCCGCCTGCTGGTCGTGGCCGCCGTCGGCGGGCCGGCGTCGGGACGGCGCTACTTCGTGCCGGTACGGTCCGCACCCACCGGGCACGGCGCCGAAGAGGCGCACGGAAGCGTCGAGTTCGACTCCGCCGTGCTGGACGCGGTCTGCGCCGGACGCCGGCTGCCCACCGCCCGCGGCGGCCGGGTGCTCTTCCGCGGTGCGGGACTCACCGCGCGCTCGGTGCGCCGGCTGCCGTTCGAGCAGGGCTGGTCCTCCAACGTGCTGTCCCTGGTGGAGAACGACGGGACGGCCTACGTCCACAAGACCTACCGGCGGCTGGACGAGACCGTCCGGGAGCCGGAACTCCTGCGGCTGATGAACGGGACCGGCCGCACCCCCGACTGGGCGGGCGACTACGCCTACGCCGACCCGGCGGACGGCACCCACCGCCCGCTGGGCGTGTTCTACCGGTACGCCCCCGGAGACGGGATCGACCTGCCGCTGAGACACAGCATGCGGTCCCTGTGGCCGAAGGTGACCGGCGGACGGGCCCCCGGCCCACTCGACGACGTCGTGCGGGCACACCTGCGCCCGCTCGCGGACAACCTGCGCGCCGCCGGACGCTTCCTGGCCGGCTTCCACCGCGACCTGGCCGGCCGGCTCGGCCGGGGTCCCGTGCCGCCGTACCCGGTACGGGAGATGCTGGCCCGGGCCACCGCCCGCACGGACGCACTGGCCTCGGCGGACATCGACCTGCCCGAGGCCCCGCGCACCGCCGCCTTCACGGCCCTGCGGCAGGAGACCGCCGCGCTGCGGAGCGCCTTCGACGCCGCCCCGGCGGGGTTCCCCTCGGGGCCGTGCCACGGCGACCTGCACCTGTCCCACCTGCTGTGCCGGCCGCGCGACGACGGAGGCTGGTCGATGAACGTCATCGACATGTCCACCCCCGCCCTCGGCCCCGGCGAGGCGGGCTGGGCCGCGCAGTCGCCGGTCCAGGACCTGGTCGCCGTCCAGCGCGCCCTGGAGTACTTCACCGCCGACGAGGCGGCCTTCGAGAGCGCACGGCGCCTCGGCGTCGACTCCATGGAGACGATGCGGGACGCGCTGGACGGCGCCGGCGACCGGCCGCCCGGGCAGCGCTCCGCACTGCGCCCGGTCTTCCACGCCGCCGACGTCTGGCGGGCGCACGTGCTGCGGCTGCTCCTCGGACGCACGGTGGACGACCCCCTGCGCCGGCTGCTGTACCTGGACCGGCTGCTGCACGAACTCGCCTACAACACCGACCACGCCCGCCCCTACCACGCCGCGATCGACCTGCGCCACGCCCTCGCGCTCGGCGCCCGCACCCCGGCCCCGACCCTCCCAGCAAGGACGTGAACGTGACCGAGCCCCCGATGCACATCATCGAGACCTACTTCGAATGCTGCGGCTTCGACCACACCTTCCTGCAGGGCGGCACCTCGGTGTACCTGTGGAACCTCTCCCGGGAGTTCGCCGCCCGCGGGCACCGGGTCTCCCTCGTCACCCCCGCACACGGCAGACTCGACGACCTGCGCGGCAGGTACGAGGTGGAGGACCTCGGCTACTCGGACGAGTACGTGCTGCCGCTGGTCCTCGACCCGGAGGTGTGGCACGGCTTCCCCGCCGAGACCGGACTGCCCGTGCGCACCACCGCGCACCGCATCCGCCTCGACGGCGTGGACCTGTACTTCCTGTCCAACGAGCACCTCGACCGGCTCCCGGACACCTTCTACCCGCCGTACTCCGCCAAGGGCCGGGACCTGGTCTTCTTCAAGCCGCTGGTCTTCCAGGTGGACAGCGTGCGCTTCCTGCGTCACTGGTTCGGCGGGGAGCGGGCGATCGTCCACGCCCACGAGCCCTTCTACCACTACCTGCTGCCGGCCGCGCTGCGCGACGACCCGACGAAGCACGTCGTCAGCACGGTGCAGAGCAACATGCCGATCACCAAGAAGGTCTACGCGCCCGAGGTCCGACGCCTGCTCGAGCTCCTGGGCACACCGGACGGCCTGCCGCAGGAGCACCCGCCGGCCGGGCCTGACCTCGAAGCGGTGCGCCAGTACCAGCAACTGACCCATCTGCACTACGAGTACCCGCCGGACCACGTGGCCGTCTACCGGTTGGTCCTGGAGAACGCCGACCTGATCGACTTCCTCTCGCCCGGCCAGCTCGACTTCTACGCCTCCTTCCGGGACACGCCCTTCGAGGCGCTCTTCGCGCACCTGCCCCTGGCGCAGGCCGTGAAGGAGAACGCGCACAAGATGTTCGTCGGGGGCTGCGCCATATCCGACCAGTGGCTCGCCTGGGACCCGGGCGAGGTGGACCGGTCGGCGGTGCTCGAAGGGCTGGGACTGGATCCCGCGCTGCCGACGTTCTTCCACAACGCCCGCTACGCCCTGCACCACAAGGGCCAGCTGGAGCTGATGCGCGCCGTCGACCGGGTGCTGGGCGACGGCCTGGCCGCGAACGTCGTCGTGCGCTGCATCTCCGGCGCCCCGCTCGACGACCCCTACTTCCGCGAGGTCGCCGAGCGGCACCGGGGCCGGCTGCACCTGGAGTCGGAGCGGGTGGACGAGCGGCGGGTGTTCGAGTACGCGTCGGCCGCCGACTTCTGCCTGTTCCCCTCCAAGTTCGAGATGGACACCTTCCTCATCGCCCAGGGGGAGGCGATGGTGTGCGGGGCGGTGCCCATCGCGACGGCGCAGGAGGGCATGGCGCACTTCCGGCACGCCCGGCCCGAGCCGGAGACCACCGGCCTCGCCGTCAACCGCTCCTTCGCCGAGGACGACCCGCTGCTCACCGCCGCGCTCGCCGCGCGCATCCGGGAGGCGGTGGCGCTGTGGTCCGACGACCCGGCCCGCTACCGCGAGCTGTCCCGGCGCGCGGCGGCGGTCGCCCGGCAGTTCACCTGGGAACACTGCGCGGACCTGCATCTCGCCGCGTTCGGCCGCCTGTGGCGGGGCGAGCCGGCCGAGCTGCCCGCCGAACGCGCCCTGCGGCACGGCTGGTTCGACCTGCTGAAGGACGAGGAGATCACCGAGGAGGCGGCCCTCGCCCACGGCGACCCGGCGGCGTACGCGCGCCGCGCCCCCGTCGACGCCCCGGTCGCCCGTCGGTTCTTCCACGCGGCCTGGGAGCGGGCCGACTTCCGTACATGCGAACGGATCGCGGACCGCCACCCGGCCGCGGTGACCGCCGAGGAGGTGCGCGCCCTGCGGGAGCGGTGCTCGGTCGGCGGCGACGGCGGGCTGGTGTACCGGCTGCCGCACGCCGAGCGGGTGGAGCTGGTGATCCCGGCCCCGCGCGGCCCGGCGGTCCGGGCGCTGCCCGGGGTGCGGGAGCTGCGCCGCACCGCGCCCGGCGTGTTCGAGGGACCGCCGCCGCGGCCGGGGGCGCGGCTGCTGCTGACGCTGTCCTCCGGCCGGGTCACCTGGGACGAGGCCCGTCATGGCTGAGCAGGGAGGGGTGCGCGCGGTGCTGCTGGCGGGCGGCGAGGGACGGCGCATGGGGCCGCTGGGCGAGGGGCGCCTGAAGCCGCTCGTCCCGTACGGAGGCGCCTGCCGCCTGATCGACTTCAGTCTCGCCAACGCGCGCGACTCGGGACTGGGGGAAGTACTGCTGCTGTCCCAGTACGAGGAACGCCGGCTGATGGACGACCTGTACCGGGTGTGGAACCGCGACCCGGGCTTCCGAGTGCACTTCGGGCCGTACGACGACGCCTACCGGGCCGCGGGCGCCGGGCTCCCCCGCGAGCTGCCCGCACGTACCTGGCCGGCCGAGCGCGGTACCGCGGACGCCCTGATCCGCAAGGCCGGGCACGTCTTCGGCGGTGACCGCGAGCAGGTCCTGGTGCTGCACGCGGACCACGTCTACCGCTTCGACTACCGGCCGCTGATCGCGGAGCACCGGGCCTCCGGCGCCGCCCTGACCGTCGCCTACCAGCGGATCGAGCGGCGCTGGGTCCACCTGTTCGGGATGGTCCGCTTCGACCGGGCGGGCCGGCTCACCGAGTTCGTGGAGAAGCCGGCCGAACCGACCAGCGACCTGGTGTTCGCCGCGTTCTGCGTCTTCGACGCCGCGGTGCTGCACCGCTACCTGGAGAAGCTGGACGGCACCGACTGGCAGCACGACATCAGCCGGGACGTCATCCCCGCGATGCTCGCGGGCGGCGAGGACATCCGCGGCCACGAGGTAGCCGGCCACTGGGAGGACATCGGCACCGTCGAGCGCTACCACCGGGCGCACCTGATGCTCGCGGCCGGCGGGCCGCGGGCCGGGCTCCCGGTCGAACGGATGCCCAGGACCGTCCGGCCCGGGGTGGACCGGGGCTGGGTGGCCGACTCCCCGGGCGTGGTCGCCTCCTTGGTCCCGGCGGACCTCGTCAACGACGGCCGGGTGGAGCACAGCGTGCTCTTCCCCGGAGTCACCGTCGGGGCGGGCGCCCGGGTCCGGCGCAGCGTACTGCTGCCCGGTGCCACGGTCGGCCCCGGTCAGGACATCGACTCGGCGGTGGTCCTGGAGAACGGACAGGTGCAGCGGGTCGAGGACCCCGCGGCCGTCGCGGAAGGAGCCCGTACATGAACCCGTCCCCTTACGACGTCCTGGTGGTCGGCGGAGCCGGCGTGGACACCGTCGTCCGCGTCGAGAATCTGGAGGTCCCCCCGGGCGACTCGCTGCACGTGCCTCCGGTGTACGACTACGTGGCGCACACCGGCAACGGCGTGGCGCTCGGCTGGCACGCCCTGGGCCTCACCACCAAGTTCATCGACTTCCTCGGCGACGACCCCCAGGGTCACGCGGTGCTCGCCGCGTACGCCGGGCACGGTCTGGACTTCAGCCACGTGGTGTCCCCGCACGGCACCCCGCGCGGCGTCAACCTGGTCGACGCGCAGGGCCGCCGCTTCTCCTTCTACGACTCCCGGCACCCCGCGGACCTGCGGCTGCCGCGCGCCTTCTACCTGCCCCACCTGGAGCGGGCGCGCCACGTCCACCTCTCCATCGTGGGGCACAACCGCGACCTGTACGAGGACGTCCACCGGCTCGGGGTGACCAGCTCCACCGACCTGCACGACTGGGACGGTGTCGACCCCCACCACCGCACCTACGCCCTCGCCTCCGACTACGTCTTCATGAGCGCCGCGGCCGTCCACGACCGGCTTCCGGAGGTCCTGCACGGCATCGTCGACGAGGGCCGGGCCCGCCTCGTCGTGGCCACCGACGGAGCGGACGGCTGCCACGTGCTCGTGCGGGGTGAAGCTGGGGTGCGCCACTTCCCGGCCGTGCGGCCGGAGCGGCCCGTCGTCGATTCCAACGGGGCCGGCGACGCCTTCGTCACCGCGTTCCTCCACGCCCGCTTCGAAGGGCGGCCGGTGGAGGAGTGCGTCCTGGCCGGATCGGTGTCCGGGGCCTTCGCCTGCGGTGCCGCCGGCACCCACACCGAGTTCATCGACCTGCCCGGCCTGCGCGCGGCCTGCGCCCGCGCGCAGGCCGCGGCGGAGTGAAGGAGCCCCGCGCGTGCACATCGTCACCTTCTCCTTCGAGTGCGGCGGCTTCGACAACCGGCTGATGCGCGGCGGGCTGTCCCCGCTCGTGTGGAACCTGTCCCGTGAGTACGCCGCACGCGGCCACCGCGTCTCGCTGGTCACACCCGCGCACGGTCACCTTCAGGCCCTGCGGGAGCGGTTCGACGTCCGGGATCTCGACTACCGCGACGAGCACACGGTGCCGCTGGTGCTCGACCCCAAGGCGTGGCCCGGCCGGCCCGCCGAGACCGGTCTCGCCCTCGACACCCGCGCCCACCTGTTACGCCTGGACGGCGTGGACGTCTATCTGCTGTCCGACGCCTTCCTGGACCTGCTGCCGGACCGGCTCTACCCGCCTCCGGCCCTCGAGGGCCGGGACCTTGCGTACCTCAAGCCGCTGGTCTTCCAGGTCGGCGGCCTGCGCTTCGTCCAGCGCCACCTGGCGGACGGCCCGGCGGTCGTGCACGGCTTCGAGCCCTACTACCACTACCTGCTGCCCGCGGTCCTCGCCGACGACGACCGGTACCGGACGGTGAGCACGGTCGCCGCGAACGCCCCCGTCACGCAGAAGGTGTACCGGCCGCAGGTGGAACGGCTGCTGGAGCTCTTCGGGGTCCGCGGACCGGACCTCGACGCCCTGGACGGGCCACCGCCCGCCGAGGACTCCCCCCTGGCCACCATGGCCCGGGCGCTGGCCGGCACCCGTATGCACGTCGAGTACGGGCCGGACCACGTGGGTGTGTTCCCGCTGATCGCCGACCGCGCGGATCTGATCGACTTCGTGTCCCCCGGTCAGCGCGACCACTACGTCACCTGGCAGGACACGCCGTTCGAAGCCCTGTTCCGGTCGCTGCCCGTGGCGCGGCGGCTGCGGGAACGGCCGGACCGGCTGCTGGCCGGCGGCTGCGGCATCGCGGACAGCTGGCTGGCGCGCGACCCGGAGGCCGTGGACCGGGCCGCGGTGCGCCGGTCGCTCGGTCTGACGGGCACCGGTCCGGTCTTCTACCACGCCGCCCGCTACGCGGTGCACCACAAGGGCCAGCTGGAGCTGATGCGGGCCGTGGAGGAGGTGCTGGCCGGAGATCCGGAGGTGGGTTTCGTGATCCGCTGCTCGACCGGAGGCGGCGGTGACGCGCCGGCGGCGGTCGCGAACGCCGCGTTCCAGCGGCTCGCCGACCGCTTTCCAGGACAACTCCGCCTGGAGTGGCGGCTCGCCGACGAGGACACGTTGTTCGAGCAGGCGGCGAGCGCCGACTTCTGCGTGTATCCGTCCAAGTTCGAACTGGACGGTTTCCTCATCGCCCAGGCCGAGGCGATGGCCTGCGGGGCGGTGCCGATCGCCACCGCCCAGCGGGTGACCTCCCACTTCGGGCACGGGCGGCCCCTCGACGACCCGGAAGCGACGGGCTTCTCCGTGCCCGGTTCCTTCCGCGACGACGACCCGGGGCTGGCCCGGGCCCTCGCCGGGCGAATACGCGAGGCCGTGACGCTCTTCCGCACGGCACCCGGCACCTACGCCCGGCTCTCGGGCAACGCCCGGCGCCTGGGCCGCTCGTTCACCTGGGCCCGCAGCGCGGACCTGCGTCTGGCCGCCTACGCACGTCTGCTGCGCGGCGAGCGCGCGCAGCCGCCGGCCCGCGAACTGGTCGAACGGGGCTGGCTGGAGGCGCTGCCGCCCGCCGCCCACACCGAGCATCGTGAGCTGATCGCGCGGGCGGCGACGGAACGCGGTGACGCCACCGCCCTCGCCCGCGTTCTCGGGTGCGGCGTCGACGAACTCGGAGCGGACGACTGGGAGCGGTTGTTCACCTCGGCCCACCGCCGGGGGGACTTCACCCGCTGTGCCGAACTGGCCCGGCGGGCGGGCCGACCGGACCTGTGGGCCCGGCAGGCGGACCGCTTCCGGCTCACCGCCGCTCCGGACGGCACGTGGCACGTGCGGTACGCGCACGCCGAGGCGGAACGGGTCGAGCTGGTGGTCGAGGCATCCGCGACGACGGGCACGGCCCCCGGCCGGGCCCTGACGGCCGCCACCCCCACCGCACCCGCTGTCCAGGCCCCGAGCACCGCCACCGTGTCCGCGGCACCCGTGGTCACGGCTGTCGCGGACACGACTGCCGCCGGCACGGCCCGCTCGGACGTGGCTGCCCTGGACGCGGACTCCGCGGACGTCCCCTCCACGGACGCAGCCGCCGCGGACACGACTGCCGCGGACGGTGAAGCGCGGGAAGCCGGCGCTCCGCGCCCCCCGCTGGAGTCGGTCACCGAGGTCCTCGCCTCCGACGAGCCGGCTCCCGCCGCCGGCGGTGCCGTGCTGCGGCCGCTCGCCGCCGGCGGCGACGGCGTGTTCACGGGGACACTGGACGGACCGCCCGTCGGAGGTCACGCCGTCGCCCTGGTGACCCTGCGCTCCGGCCGGGTGGTCTGGGACACCGTGCCGACCCGCGCACCCGCGTTCCGGCTGGTGGCGACCGATCTCGACGGTACGCTGCTGCGCAGCGACCTGACCGTGTCGGCGCGCACCCGCCGAGCGCTGGAACGGGTCGCCGCCTCCGGCGCCCACCACCTGGTGGTCACCGGACGCCCCGCGGTGGCCTGCAGGCAGCTCCTGAACGCCCTCGGCTACCGAGGGCTGGCCGTCTGCGGCCAGGGCGCGCAACTGTACGACGCCGGCGCGGACCGCCTGCTGTCCTCGGTGTCCCTGGACCGTGATCTCGCCCGCGGCGTCGTCGCGAAGGTCGAGGCCGAACTGGGCCGGGTCGAGCTCGGCGTCGTCACCTCGCCGCCGGAGAGCCGGTTCAAGGTGACCCCCGGTTTCGGGGAACGGGTCCGCCACGGCTGGGACGTGACCACCGACCCGGGCCGGCTGTGGGCGGCGCCCATCGACAAGCTGATCCTGCACCACCCGCACGTCGACGAGGACCGGCTGGCCGCCGTCGCGCAACGGCTGACGGACGGTGAGGTGACCGTCGTGCACTCGGTCAAGGGCATGGTGGAGGTCCTGCCCGCGGGCACCGACAAGGGCGCCGGTGTGGCCCGGGCCGCCGAACTGCTGGGCTTCACCGGTGCCGACACCGTCGCCTTCGGCGACATGCCCAACGACATCCCGCTGCTGGCCTGGGCCGCTCACGGCGTGGCGGTCGCCAATGCCCACCACGATCTGCGGGCCATGGCCGACGAGGTCGCCCCGGGCAACGACGAGGACGGGGTCGCCGCCGTCCTCGAACGCCTCTTCGCGCCGGAAGGGGGCCGTCCATGACCGGCCCCACCGCACTCGACGCGTCCCTGCGGGGCCTGGCCCGCGCGCACGGCGTGAGCACCGAGTACGCCACCGACCGCGGTGACCGCGTCACCGTCGCCGCGGACACCCTGGTCGCGGTCCTGGCCGCGTGCGGCGTGGACGCGAGCACCCCGGACGCCGCCCGGCGGGCCCTGGCCGCCCGGCGCGCGGCGGACGCGGACAGGCTGCTTCCGCCCTGCGTGGTCGTCCGTGCCGGATCGGCCGCGGGGCTGCGGCTGCCGCCCGGCGCCGAGGCCCGCGTCGCCCTGGAGGACGGTGGCGAGAAAGCTCCCGAGGACCCGCTGCCGCCGGGCGCGCACGTCCTGCACGCCGTGGCGGGCCGGCGGCGGGCGTCCGCTCCGCTGCTGTCGGTGCCCGAGCGCATCCCCGTGCCCGAGCGGCGCGGCTGGGGCTTCCTGGTCCAGCTGTACTCGGTGCTCTCCCGCAGGTCCTGGGGCATGGGCGACCTGGCCGACCTCGCGGAGCTGGCCTCCTGGTCCGGCCGCGCGCTGGGCGCCGGCTTCGTCCAGCTGGGGCCGCTGCACGCGGTGGAGCCGGGCCCGCTGCCCGATCCGTCGCCGTACCGGCCGAGTTCGCGGCGGTTCGCGGACCCGATGCACGTCCGGGTGGAGGAGGTGCCGGAGTACCGGTACCTGGACCGGGAGGCCCGCCGCGCGGTGGACTCCTGCGCCGCCCGGGCGCGGGCCCTCAACGAGCGTGTGCTGAGCGGTGGGACGCTGATCGACCGGGAGGTGGTGCGCGCCCTCAAGTTCGAGGCGCTGCGCCATGTGTACCGGGTGCCGGCCCCGCCCGGCCGCCGTGCGGCTCTGGAGGCGTTCACCGCCCGCGAGGGCGGGGACCTGACGGATTTCGCCACCTGGTCCGCGCTGGCCGAGGTGCACGGCGGCGCCTGGCGGTCCTGGCCCGAGGGGTTGCGCGACCCGCGGTCGCCGCGGGTGGCCGAGGCGCGCGAGGAGCTGGCGGAAGCCGTCGCGTTCCACCGCTGGCTGGCGTGGATCACCGACGAGCAGCTCGCCGCCGCGCAGCGCGTGGCGAAGGACGCGGGCATGGACATCGGCCTGGTGCACGACCTGGCGGTGGGCGTCGCCCCCGAGGGAGCCGACGCCTGGACGCTGCAGCACTGCCTGGCCGGCGGGATGAGCGTCGGGGCCCCACCGGACGACTTCAATCCGCTCGGTCAGGACTGGGGCCAGCCGCCCTGGCGGCCGGACGCGCTGGCCGCCGAGGGGTACCGGCCGCTGGCCGGGCTGCTGCGCGCCGGCATGCGGCACGCGGGGGCCCTGCGGGTCGACCACGTCATGGGGCTGTTCCGGTTGTGGTGGGTGCCCGAGGGCCGGCCCCCGTCCGAGGGGACCTACGTCCGCTACGACGCCGAGGCCATGCTCGGTGTGCTGCTCCTGGAGGCCCACCGGGCCGGGGTGGCGGTGATCGGCGAGGACCTCGGCACGGTGGAGCGCGGTGTCCGCGAGGAGCTGGCCGCGCGCGGCGTGCTCGGCACGTCGGTGCAGCGCTTCGAGTACCTGGGCGGTTCCGAGGGACGGCACGGTCCGCTGCCGCCGCGGCGGTGGCGCAGGAACTGCCTGGCCACGCTGACCACCCACGACCTGCCGACGACCACCGCATGGCTGAGCGGCGAACACGTCGACCTGCGGGCCCGGCTGGGGCTGCTGACCCGCCCGGAACCGGAGGAGAAGGCGCAGGCGGCGGCCGAGCGGGACGGCTGGCTGGCGGAACTGCGCCGGCAGGGCCTGCTGCCCGACGCCGACGGCGAGCTGGTCGCCCTGCACCGTTTCCTGACCCGCACCCCGTCCACCCTGCTCGGGGTCTGGCTGCCGGACGCCACCGGCGACCGCAGGCCCCAGAACCTGCCCGGTACCGCTGACGTGCACCCCAACTGGAGGCTGCCGGTGGCGGACGGGCAGGGCCGGCCGGTGCCCTTGGAGGACCTGCCCGGCCATCCCCGTGTACAGGCCGTCGCCCGCGTGTTCGCCGACGGTGAACCGCATGGAACGAAGACCGAGGAGAGAGATGTCAGGCCAGGCCCTTGACCGGCTCGAGGGGGTCCGCGAGGACTCCGGAGGCTTCGACCTGCTGGCGCCGGACGGCACACGCTACCGTGTGGACGTCACCGACGGGGTGTTCGACCCCCGCAACCCGCTCCTCGCGGGCTATGTGGCGGGACGGCGTGTGGTGGCCTTCGCCGGCCCCACGGTGGACCGTCTCTACGGCGACCGGCTGCGCGCCTACCTCGACGCCCGGCTGGAGCCGGGCAGCTGGAGCGTCCACACCATCGACAGCGGTGAACGGAACAAGACCCTCGCGTCGGTGGAGCGGGTGTGCGCCGTCGCCAAGGCATCCGGCCTGGACCGGCACGGGGTGATGCTCGCCGTGGGCGGCGGGATCGTCGCGGACGTCGTGGGCTTCGCGGCCTCGATGTACGCCCGCGGCATCCGCTACATCAAGGTCAACACCACCCTGGTGGGACAGGTGGACGTGGGCGTCGGGGTGAAGACCGGCGTCAACGCCCTGGACTCCAAGAACATGTTCGGCGCCTACCACCCCGCGCACGCCTCGCTCAACGACCCGGCCCTGCTGGCCACCCTGCCGGCCCGGGAGATCCGCTGCGGCCTCGCGGAGATCGTGAAGATGGCCGTGATCCTCGACTCCGACCTCTTCCGGGCGCTGGAGGAGCACCCGGACGCCTTCCTGCGTTCCTCCGACGGCGCGCTGGAGACATACGTGCTGCGCACCTCGATGCGGCTGATGATGGAGGAGCTCTGCCCCAACCTCCGCGAGCACGACCTCGCCCGGCTCGTCGACTTCGGGCACACCTTCAGCCCGGTGATCGAGACGGCCGGCGGCCACCGCCTGGAACACGGCGAGGCGGTCGCCGTCGACATGGCCCTGTCGGCACATGTGGCCCGGCTGCTGGGGCTCGTCGACGCAGAGAGCTGCGCGCGCGTGGTGACGCTGCTGCGCCGCATCGGCCTCCCCGTGTTCGACCCGGCCACCTGCACGCCGGAGCTGATGACGCGGGCCCTGCACGCCTCCTGGCAGCGACGGGGACGCAAGCTGCACCTCGTCGTGCCGACCGGCATCGGCAAGGCGGACTTCGTGGAGCGGCTGGAGGACCTGCCCGCCGACGTACTGCGGGCCGCCCTGGACGCGCTGGCGCGCGACGGGGGCACGGAGTGACCGCCCGCGACGTGGTGAACCTCGACACGCTCCTGCGCGGCAAGGAGCACGACCACGGCGGGCTGGGCACGATCCTCGCGCACCGCCTGTTCGCCCGCGCCGAAGGCGGCGTGGGCGCGGAGTTCGTCGACATCGCCGTGCTGCCGCCCGGCACGTCCATAGGGCGCCATCGGCACGCCCTGGACCGTGAGACGTACGTCGTGCTCAGCGGCAGCGGGCTGATGTACCGGGACGGAGCCGAGTTCCGCGTCGGCGCCGGGGACGTCGTCGTCAACCGCCCGTACGGCGAGCACGGCCTCGTCAACGACTCGGCCGCCGATCTGTGGCTTCTGGTCTTCGAGGAGGAGCTCCGTGACCATCCCGCGGTCTGACCGTCGCTCCGCCGGTCCGGCGCACCGCGCGGACTCCTGGCGGCCCCACGACGTCTTCACCGTGCTCGACGTCGGAGGCACGACGCTGCGGACCGGGAGCTACGACCCGGTGACGGCTGCCGTCTCCCGCGTGCGCCGGGTGCCGGTCGAGGGCATGGCCCGTCATCCGGAGGACTCGGTGGCCGGTCTGCAGCGCCGCGTCGTGGACCAGATCGTCCACGAGGTCGGCCGGCACACCGCGGGGACGGCGCCGCGCGCCGTCGGCGTGGCCTTCGCCGGGCCGATCTCCGCCGGCGGTCTGGTGCTGGCCGCTCCCACGGTGTGGGGGCGGCGCGGTGACCCGCTGCCGCTGGGGCAGCTCCTGACGGAGCGGACCGGCGTACCGGTCGTGGTGGTCAACGACCTGACCGCCGCCGCCTGGCGCTACGCGGCGACCGAGACCGAGCCGTTCTGTCTGATCACCGTCAGTTCCGGCATCGGCAACAAGGTGTTCCGGGGCGGGGAAGTGCTGCTGGACGCGGACGGGCACGGGGGCGAACTCGGGCACTGGGTGTGCGATCCGTCCCCGGGGGCGCCGCTGTGCGACTGCGGTGCGCGCGGCCATCTCGGTGCCGTCGCCTCCGGGCGGGGGGTCCTCGCCGCGGTCCGCCGTGCGGCGGACGCCGACCCGGCCGGTTTCGCCCGGTCCCGGCTGGCCGCGCGCTGCGGCGGCCGCGTGCCCGGCATCGACAACCCGGCCGTCGCGGCCGCGGTGCGGGAGGGCGACGAGTTCACCACGCAGGTGCTGCGCGGCACCCTCACGCATCTCGCGCAGGCGATCGGGGCCGTCTTCACCTCTGTCGGGGTGTGCCGGTACATCGTGATGGGCGGCTTCGCACTGGCGGTCGGCGAACGCTACCGGGAGCTGCTGGTGGGCGAGTTGGTGAGACTGGGGTGTTTCGGTCTGGACGCGGACGCGGTCGACGCCATGGTGTCGCTCGGCGCACCGGACGACGACCACGGCCTGATCGGTGCCGGCAGACTGCTGGCCGACCGGATGTCCCGGCCGTCCCCGGCGGGTGCCCGGTGAGCGCCGGGGGCACCCTCGTCGTCGGCAGCGGCTTCGTCGGCATGGGCATCGCGCGCCGGCTGGCGGCGGCCGGTGAGCCGGTCACCGTCACCTCGCGTCACCGCCCGGAGCACCTTCCGGACCTCCCGGGGTTCCGGTGGCACGCCCTGGACGCCACCGATTCCGCGGCGTGCGGCCGGCTCGTGGCCCGGCTGGACCCGCGGCGCATCGTCCTCGTGCACGGCCCGTCCGACGTCACGTGGTGCGAGGAGCACCCGGACCTGGCCGTCGCGGCGCACACCGCCGCGGCCGCCCACTTCGCCGCGCTGGCCGGGGACGCGAGGCTGCTGATGATCTCCACCGACAACGTCTTCGACGGATCCCGGCCCGACAACCCCGAGGACGCCCCGGTCTCCCCGGCCAACGCCTACGGCCGCGCGAAACTGCAGGCGGAACGGACCGTGCTCGACGCGGCGGCGGACGCGGTGGTGCTGCGGGTCAGCCTGGTCTACGGGCACGAGCCCGCGGACGCCGGCAAATGGCTCAACTTCTTCGCCGCGTGCGCGCACCGGCTGCGGCACGGCGAGCAGGTCAGGGTGCCGCGGGACCAGTGGACGACCCCGGTGCTGGTGGACGACGTCGCGGAGGTGACGGCGGCTCTGCTGGGCGCCGGCGCGCCCCTGCCGCCGGTCCTCCATCTGGGCGGGCCGGACCGCGTGAGCCGTGCCGTGTGGGCCTCGGTCGTCGCCGAGACGCTGGGGGCGCCCGCGCGCCTGGTCGTGCCGGTGCCGCGGGCGGCCACGCGGTACGCCTCCCGGCCGGAGAACGCGTGCCTGACCGGCTCCCGTCTCACCCGGTTGCCGGCCACCGGGGCGATCACCGTCCGGGGCGTGCGGGAGGGCGCCCGGTACCTGGCCCCGGCGTTCACGACGGCACGCTGAACACCCCGCCCGGCAACGCCGGTGACCGCACGTCCGACAGCGTGCCGGGACACCCGGCCCGCGCGCGGCCCCCGCACACCGTGCGGCCGCGCGCCTCACCCCCCGCCCGGGCGGCGGACCGCCGCCGCCCGGTTCGTACGACCGCCGCCGTCCGGCGGCGAGATGGTGGAGCAGACGTATGTCACGTACAGGATCGGTGAAGAGCTACGACGTCGTCGTACTCGGCGGAGGTGCGGCCGGGTGCGTACTCGCCGCCCGGCTGAGCGAGGATCCGGACCGGTCGGTCTGTCTGGTCGAGGCCGGCCGGGACTACGGGCCGCAGGGCGGCGGATGGCCGCGCACAGTGCTCGACGCGCGGAGTCTGCCGCGCGACCACGTGTGGGAGCGGCGCGCGGCCGCGCACCGCATCCGGGCCCGGATCATCGGCGGCTCCTCGTGCGTCAACGGGTGCTGGAACACCTGGGGCGCCCACGCGGACCACACGGACTGGGAACGGGCGGGGGGCGAGCGGTGGTCGGCACGGGCCATGGAACCCTTCCGCCGGGCCGCGGTGGACCACATGGGGCTGCGGCCGGTTCCGGAGAGCGAGTTCTCCGTCTGGAGCAGCGCAGCACTCGACGCGGCCGGCGAACTCGGCTACCCGCCGGTCGACATGGGCACCTCGGGCGCCCCCGGTTACGGCACTCCGCTCATCAACTCCTTCGACGGTCTGCGCTGGAACGCGGCGTTCGCCTACCTCGACCCGGTGCGGGAGCGCCCGAATCTGACGATCGTCGACGCGGCCCTCGTCGACCGGCTGCACGTCGTGCGCGGCCGGGTGCGGGGCGCCGACATCGTCCGCGGCGGGGAGCGGACCACCCTGGCCGCCGACGACTACATCGTCGCGTGCGGGACGTACGGGTCTCCCGCCGTGCTCCTGCGCAGTGGCCTCGGGCCGGCGGACCACCTGCGGGGACACGGCATCCGGCCCGAGGTCGAGCTGCGCGGCGTCGGAGCCAACCTGTCGGACCAGCCGGGTGTGTTCGTACCGCTGGCACCCACCGAGGCACTCGAGGCCGCGCTGGCCGGCAAGGAGGCGGCGGGCGACCTCTACGTCAGCCGCATGCTGGTCAGGGCCGCCAGCGACCGGTGCCCGCCCGGCTCCTGGGACCTGCACATCCTCCCCGTGGCGGGCCCTCCGCTCTTCGGCAGCCTGCCGCCGGGCCGGTACGAGGCGGGTATCTCCTCCTTCCTCATGAAACCGGCCTCCCGGGGCCGGGTCGCCCTGCGCTCGGCAGACCCCACCGAGGCTCTCGACATCCGACCCGGGTTCTTCTCGGACCCGGAGGGCCACGACCTGGCCGTGGTCCGGTGGGGGCTCGGCCTCGTCGCCGGGATGGCGGCGACGGCCGCGCTCGGGAAGCTGGTCCAGCCGCTCGGCAGCCGCCCCGCCGCTCTCACCGACGAGGAGATCAGGGCCCGCACGGGCACCTACTGGCACCCGGTGGGGACCTGCGCCATGGGGCCCGCGGACGATCCGTACGCCGTGGTCGACGGGACGGGCCGGGTGCACGGGTTGTCCAACCTGCGGGTCGCCGACGCCTCCGTGCTGCCGACGGTGCCGGCGGCCAACACCCAGTTGCCGGTCCTCGCCGTAGCCGAACTCCTGGCGGACGCGATACGGGCCGAGGCGGGCGGGCGCTGAGACGACGCGGCACCACGACGGCAGCGGACGGCACCCGGCCGAGGCGTCCCCGCACCGAGGTGCGCCGGCCGCGCGGATCAGGGCCGCCCGCGACGAACGACAGGCCCACGGGACCGGGGCGTCCCGGCCCGGGCCGACCCCACGAGAGGACGACGGCACATGACGACCCCGCACACGGACGTACGCGATGTCCGGCTGCTGTACGGCTGCATGGGACTGGGAGGGGGCTGGGACCGGCAGCGGTGGACGGCGGCGGATCTCGGCCACGCCGAAGCGGCCGTCGAGGCCGCGCTGGAGGCGGGCATCACGGCGTTCGACCACGCCGACATCTACCGACACGGCAAGTCGGAGGAGGTCTTCGGGGAGATCCTGGCGCGGTCCTCCGGGCTGCGTGAGCGCATCCTCGTGCAGACCAAGTGCGGCATCACCCTGCCGGACGGAGACCGCGTGGGCTCCTACGACCTGAGCGGGCGCACGATCCTCCGGCGAGTCGAGGAGAGTCTCACGCGGCTGCGCACCGACGTCATCGACGTCCTGCTCCTGCACCGGCCCGACCCGCTGGCCCGCCCCGAGCAGATCGCTGAGGCCTTCCGCACCCTGTGCGGGCAGGGGATGGTGCGGCAGTTCGGGGTGTCCAACATGAGCGCCGCGCAAATCGCCTTCCTGCAGAAGCATCTGGATGTGCCGCTGGTGGTCGACCAGTTGGAGATGAGCCTGGCCCGGCGCGCGTGGGTGGAGTCGGGCGTCCTGCTGAACATTCCGGACGGGGCGGCGGGCGGTTTCCCGCACGGGACCGTGGAGCACTGCGTGACCCACGGCATCCAGGTGCAGGCCTGGGGGGCGCTGGCGCGGGGCCGCTTCACGAGCGGGGCGGACTCCCCGGCCGCCCGGCTGGTCGCGGACCTGGCGCTCCGCAAGGGGACGACCCCCGAAACCGTCCTGCTGTGGTGGCTCCAGCGCCATCCGGCCGCTGTCGTCCCGGTCGTGGGCACCACCCGGCCCGGGCGCATTCTGGCCTGCCGTGACGCGGTGCACCGGGCGCCCGACCTGTCCCGTGAGGAGTGGTACGAGCTGTGGGTCGCCGCGCGGGGCGCGCCGCTGCCCTGAGAGACGCCCGCCGGCGGATGGCGGTGAGCGGCCCGGGCGGCGAAAGAGCGCCCGCACTCCTTACGCGCTTGTCATGCGCGAGTAATCTCCGGATGCCTGCAGAATCGATGACGCCGGCGAGGAGACGCTCGTGGAGCGGAGTGAGCTTCACGCGGCGGTCGTGCCGGCCCGAGCAGTGCGGAGCAGCTCGGGTAAGGCGTCCTCCCAGACCTCGCGGATGTAGGGGCTGATCAAGCGCCGCAGCACGGGCCACTGCTCGGTGAGCAGCCGGTGGTGCAGGAGGGCCACCAGGTCCTCGCTCAGTCCTTCGGCGAGGACGGTCCGGTAGAGCGTCATGCGGGACTTCGGACGGTCCAGGCTGTAGCTCGTCCGCCCGGACCAGACGATGTGGAGCGGCAGGTCCACGTCGCCCTCGACGGGGCCGGCCAGCTCCTGCGAGCGCTCGGGCAGTCGGCTGCGACAGCGGTCCCGCAGCACCTCGGCGCGGGGCGCGGTGGTCGTCGTGTCCATGCATCCAGTGTCGCTGCCGGAAGGCGGCGGCATGGCGGATACGGACTCCCCATCATGACGACCACCTGGTCAGCAAGCTGGGACGCTCCCGCGCCCGATGCTGACCGTTTGCTGCCCCGAGCGGGGCCATCAAGCCTCTGACCCGCAAAAAGCCGAGACGCCAGATCTTGGACTTGAAGAGAGTACGCAGCACTTCGGACTCCTGGAAGACGGCTCCCTGCCTGCTTTCTGCAGGTCAAGGGCGTCGTTCACTGAGGTTCTTCAGCGGTGCCGCTCCAGGGTGAGTACGGCTTTGGCAATTGACGTCATGCGGTTCGGGCTGCAGCGGGCGTGACGGAAGATCCTCCAGGACTTGAGGCGGGTAATGTCGCGCTCGACCGAGGCGTGGGTCCGGGCCAACGCCCGGTTCGCGGTCTGCTGGGTGGGGGTGAGGCCGCAGCGCGGTGGCCACCCTGAAAGCTCACTGGGCCGTAGCTCGCGGACCGGTGAGTACTCTCCGTCGTCACCTCCGAGGCTCAGCGAGCGCGAGTTGACCCTCCCCTTACGTCAGGCTTGAGGCTGTATGCCGACGAAAGGGCAGGTGGATGAGCTACTCCGTGGGGCAGGTCTCGGCCTTCGCCGGCGTGACGGTGCGGACACTGCATCACTACGACAAGGCGGGGCTGCTCTCGCCCAGTGACCGCAGCCACGCCGGATACCGGCTCTACAGTGAGGCTGACCTGGTCCGACTCCAGCAGATCCTCTTCTACCGTGAGCTCGGCTTCCCTCTCGACGAGATCGCCGTGATCTTCAAGGATCCGCAGGTGAACCCCTTGGAGCGGCTCCGGGCCCGGCAGCGGCAGCTGAGTGAGGAGATCGCCAGGCTGCAGCGGCTGGCCGAGGTGGCGGAACGGGCGATAGAGGTCCAGAAGACCGGGGTGTCCATGTCCCTGACTCCTCAGGAACGCTTCGAGGTTTTCGGTGAGATCACCTTCGACCTGAGCTATGCCACCGAGGCAGAACTGAAGTGGGCGCACTCGGAGGGACAGCGCGAGGCGATGGCGCGCGCGGCTGCTCACACCAAGGAGGACTGGCGCCAGCTCATGGGCGAGGCCGCCGCCTGGCGCGCGGAGCTGCTCGCGGCCTTCGACGAGGGGGAGCTGAGCAACGGCAAACGGGCTATGGACCTCGCCGAGGAGCACCGCTTGCACATCTCACGATGGTTCACCTCCTGCCCGCCCGACATGCACCGGCGCATCGCGGAGGACTTCGTCGCCGACCCGCGCGCATTCGCTCTGGTCATACCGCCGTCGCAGCAGCGCCCGGGCCTGGCCGCCTATACGTGCAAGGCGGTTCACGCCAACGCGGCCCGCCACGCAGGTGGCCGTACCGATTCCGAGGAGGACCGATGAGGATCCTGATCGCCGCGGCCGGATCGCGCGGCGACGTCGTGCCCTATACGGGTCTGGGCGCCGAACTGTGCCGGGCCGGGTACGACGTTGCCCTCGCCACCACAGACACCTTCGCGCCCCTCGTACGCGACGCAGGGCTGGAATTCCGCAGTCTCCCCGCCGACACACGGGTGCGTGGCGGCGTCACAGGCAAACGCGAACTGATGCGCACCGCTGCCGCGTTCATCACCGAACTGGGTCAGGGCTTCGCCGACGTGATGGACGATGGCACGGACCTGCTCCTGCTGTCGACCACCACGGCTCCGCTCGGCTGGCACCTCACCGAGGCCACGGGCACACCGAGCCTCGGCGTGTACCTCCAACCCACCGCACCGACCGGCGACTTCCCGCCCGTCGTCACAGGCTCCCGCTCACTGGGCCGTCTCGCCAACCGGGCAACCGGACGCTTCGCACTGCGGATGGCCGACCGCGTCTACGAACAGGCAGTCGCAAAGCTGCGCCACCGCCTCCGTCTGCCCCCGGCCTCCCCTTCCGAGATGCGTCGACGACAGGGACAAGCGAATTGGCCCATCTTGCACGGCTTCAGCACGGCCCTGGTGCCCCGTCCCTCCGACTGGCGCTCTGGCCTGGACGTCGTGGGCAACTGGTGGCCCCGTCACGATGCGACCGAACGGCTGCCTACCGACCTGGAGGACTTCCTGCGTGCCGGACCCCGGCCCGTCCTCATCGGCTTCGGGAGCATGGCGTCCGGCGACGGGGAACGGCTGAGCGAGATCGCTGTGCGAGCCCTGCGCCGCGCCGGGCTGCGCGGCATCCTCCAAGCCGGCAGTGCCGGGCTCGCCGCCGACAGGGACGACGTGCTCACCATCGGGGACGTACCGCACGCCCTGCTGTTTCCACGGCTGGCTGCGGTGGTCCACCATGGCGGGGCCGGCACCTCGGCCGCCGCGTTGCGCGCGGGAGTGCCCGCGGTCACCGTACCGGTGACCGCGGACCAGCCGTTCTGGGCGGGGCGACTTGCCGCCATCGGCGCCGCCACCGACCCAATCCCCTTCCGGTCCCTCACCGCCGAACGGCTCGCCGACTCACTTCACCACGTAGTGAAGCAGCAGGCACACAGTCGAGCCGCCGCAAGAGCGGCGCAGCATCTGGTGACCGAGAACGGAGCAGGTCAGGCGCTCAAGGCCATCCAGCAGCTGACCGATGGATGACGCCGATCCGTTCCTTGTCACCGCGCTTCTTCAGTCTGGGCACCCTCGGGTGACGGCTGAGCGCGCGTAACAGGCGAGGCCCCCGGTAGTGGGCGAGGCATTGGCCCAGGACACGGACCGCGAAGTGCGGGGCGACCTGGCGGGACTGATCGAGGACGGCTTGGGCAGCGAACACGCCCGGAAAATCTGGAGGAACCTGTTGGAAACCCTCTTCACCCCGAGGCGAGGCACCATCGTGGGCGACGCCCGCCTCGCAGGGCAGGAAGAAGGACTCAAGGAAGGACGCGTGGCCGGAAAGGCCGAGCAGCTGCTGCGCCTGATGAAGCGCCGCGGCTTCTCGCTGACGGAAGAGACTCGGCGGCGCGTCACCACCTGCACGGACATGCCGCTCCTGGATCTCTGGTTCGACCGCGCCGTCGACGCCACCACCCTCGACGAGGTCTTCGCCACCCCCTCCTCCACGGACCGCGTCCCCGCCCCCGCCCCGCCCAGAGCTCCGGGACATCGGGAACCCTCTGCCGCCCTCCCGCGTTCCTCACACGGCGTCGCGGGGCTCCGGCCTACCGCCCGCCTCCCCCGTCCGTACGCCTACTCACCGTACGGGGCGCGGCACTCGCCCCCCCCGTTATGTTCTTCGCGGTCCTGCAATGGGGCCGCTGGCCTCCAGAACCCCACCGAGCGTGCCGAACTCGTCGTCGCGGAACTCGCCGCCGATGCCGTACTCCACGGCCGCCTGCCCGGCCGCTGCTTCCGGCTCACGCTCGTCCTCGACCCGTCCGCCGACCGCCTCCGCATCGAGGTCGGCGACGCCCGCGGAGACCTCCACCCGCACCCCGCCGCCCCACGGCCACCGCGCCCGATCCCCTCCCCACCGGCGGACGCGGCCCGACCCTCGTCACCGCCCTCGCCGACCCACCGGGACTGCGTCCGCTACCCGCCCAGCGGCAAGACCGTCCGGGCGGACCTCCTCGGCACCACCGTGTGAGCCCGTCGACGGAAGAAGGCCGGCCCGCACCGCACGTTGAGGCCCGCCTGTCCCGTCAGATACGCATCCCCAACTTGAGCGCCGCTTCGCGGGCCTTCTCGTCGGCCATGGCGATGAGATGCTTCCGTCCGCCGTGCGTCTGGAACTCCGACCGCGACTTCTCCAGAAGCGACGCCGCCCGCTCGGTCAGCTTCTGTGCCGCCTTCAGGACCTTGATGCGGTCCTTGGTGTACCGGTTGGACGGCAGGGCATGGACCTCACTGGTGTGCGCGCGGACACGAGCGATCAGGCGGAGCACGGTCTGCCGCTGGGCGTCCAGCTCGGCGGCACGCCGGCTCGCGCGTTCGGTCGACGCCCCTCTGCCCCACCCGGCCGCCTGGCTCCAATTGGAGGTGGGGGCAGGGCGAGCGGACAGACGGGTCGCTGCCTCGTTCAGCGGCGTGATGTGGCCGAGTTCCGCAAGAAAGTACAGCGCGAGCCCTCTCTCGTCGGCGAACTGTCGAGCAGCTGCCGTGTAGCCGCCGGACGCGTAGAACAACAGATGCTGGTGCGCGTCCGCCACCCCCCGCAGTTCTCGGACGGGACCCACGCCGATCGGCTGGCTGTAGTGCTTCACCTGCGCCACGGCGTCCTGGGCGATCACGTCGATACCCCCGTCGGCGCCGGCGCCCGTCACTCGCGCGTCGACGAAGCCGAGACTGCGCATGTGGTCGACGGCGGCGAGCTCGGCCTCCTGCCACGTACGGATGACTCTCGGGTGATAGGACCTCGCGGTGCCGGTGCTTCCCTCCGCTCGCGGTGGTCCTGACGCACGGCCGGCCGCCGTGCGGTGCCCAGCCGACATCCCTGCGGCAGGCGGAATGGTGCCATCGACGGACCGGCCGGCGTCGGCCAAGGTACGCGCGGCAGACGCGGAAAGAGGCTTGAGCTCTATCGCGCCTCCGTGCCCGTCGAGCACGATGGCCTCACCAAGACTCGACCGGCTCCCGCTGGCCAACAGGGGCAGGGGGCGGCGCAGTTCCATGTATTCCGCCCTGAAGGTGCCCCGCCACAGGAGGAGACGCCGAGCTGTGAGTGCGCCCTGGTACCGGAGAGTGGCGAACAGCAGCTCGACCCGTTCACACGGCCCCAGACGCATCAACAACTGCTCAGCCTGCGGTGAGCTGCTCACCCAGCCGCTGCCGCGGACAGCGGCGGAAGTGCGAGGGTCGCTGCGAAGACTTGACACATTCACCTCGTACCGGTGTTCGGAGGCCTACGCCTCGGCGGGCAGCGCGGGGAAGACGACCACCGAGCCGTCCCGGTCACGGGCGATCTCGATCGCCACGTCCGTCGGGCGGCCGTTGAGTGCGACGCCGTCGCCCAGGCGGCGGAGCTGGTAGGCCGCGCGCAGGAGCCGGTCGACCTCACCGGTCGTGAGGAGGGGGCGCTTGCTGTTCGGACGTGCCAGCTCCAGCGTCGACAGGCGCACCAGCACACTGGCGATGCCCGACTCCAGCTCGTCGAGACGCTGCTCGTCGGCCCTGAGGGCGCGGGTGAAGTTCTCGAACAGGTTGTCGGGGTCGCTCTGGGCTCGCTCGACCGCCTGGAGGACGTTGACACGCCGCTTCAACGCCATGGCCAGCTCCGCCAGTTCGACGTGGGTGCGGAACAGGACGCCCTGGTCGTCCACGCCGGGGAACGACTCGGTCAGCGTGCCGATCTCGACGGGCTCGCCGGCGGGCAGCTTGTCGAGCGCGCTCCGCCAACGGGCCAGACGGATGTCGGCCTTGCTCAGTGCCGTGTCAATGGTGTGCACCGCCGAGTCGAGTCCCAGCGAGACACCGAGCTTGCCCTGGTCGAGCAGGATGGCCGTGGCCTTGTCGATGGCGGGACGGCAGCCGTTGAGCGCACTGTGCTCGTCGTCGAGCTTGTCCGCCTGAAGCTGCTCCAGCAGGTCCGTGATGTGGGCGATGGCCTGCTGCCGCTTGCGGTCGGCGTGCGCGCTCACCCCGACGGCCACCGCCATCAGCACGAGCGGAGCGGCCACGGTGAGCACCGTGCCACCCGCGGCCGCGGCGCCGGCGGTCGCACCCGCGCCGCCGACCGTGCCCGCCGCTGCCACTCCGCTGACCGGCACGATGGACGCTTTGGCGGCGATCTGGCCCGTCGTCGTCCGCACGAGGTCGCCGTAGAACTCGCCCGTGGACCCCTTCGGCACCATCCAGCGAACCAGCCCCTGTCCGAACTCGGCGGCGACCTTCGCCGGGACCACCACGCGGCACAGGATCTCGCCGGAGGCCGTCGCCCTGGCGGCCGTGGCGGAAGCCTTCGCCGACTCGGTGATGAGCTGCGACAGGTGCTGCGCCAGGGGGCTGGCGGCATCGAGCGGGATGCCCCGGCTGCGGTCGAGCTTGCCGGGCAACGGATGCGCCTCGAGCGTGGCGATCGGCTGGTCGGCCAACGCGGCCAGTACCCCACGCAGTTCGGTCAGTCGCTCGGCCGTCATCGGCCCGTCCCCGATCACCGCCGGCACCTCGACCTCACGTGTCGCCAGCGTCCAGACCGGAACAGTCGCCTTGCGGTAGTCAATCATCGTCTCCCCTGGATTTCCCGCACCAGCCTACGGCTGACGTCCGACGAGAGCGGTGGACTCTCGTCCTCCCGAATCACCACGCCCGCACGTCACACGCCACGCATCGGGCCCTCCGGGAAACGGGCCCGCCTCCTCGCGGGCCCGCAGCTCCCGTCACGCCGCCACCACGTCTGCACCCACCCGTACACCCCTCCAGTCGACGCGTGACGCACACGGCTTCGCCTCCGCCCTGTCACGGACACCGGTACCACGACCCGCTCACCGCCGGTATCGCCAGAGCTGCCGCAACCGTAGGGCTTCCATGGCCCGATGGGCCTCGAGCTCCGTGTCAGGGACGGGCCCCCGGCCAAGGCCCTGGCGCACCTGGCGGTAGAGCCGGTGTGGGGCCGCGACGGAGCTGTCGACCAGCGTGGTCAGGAGCGGCTCGTCGGCCGGTGTGCCCCGGTCCGCCGCGACGAGCAACGCGACCTGGTCGTCGGGGTGCAGGGGCGGGAGCTGCCCGCCCGCCCGAAGACGGAGATCACCCCAGCTCAGGGGCGGGCCTTCGGCACGGGCCAGCTCTTCGAGGATGCCGCGGACCGTGAGGGCCAGCTTGTCGATCCTCTCGGCCGGCAGGCGGTCGTCCTGCGGTGGCTCTGCGGTGCGGCCCGCCCTCGCCGGCGTGTTCCGGGGGGGCGGCCGCCGCCTGGGCGGAGCGCTCGGCGGACCTCCGTTCCTCCAGTCTGCGCTGCCACCGCTCGACGAGCCTGGTTTCCGCCGCGGGCAGCGGTCGGGCGAGTTGGTCGCGATGTTTCCCGATCTCGTCGAGCAGCCCCAGCAGGTCCTGGGTGGGCCGGTGCCCGTGGGTCCGGTCCATCTCACCGAGCAGGCGTCGGATCTTCCTGAGGTTCGGGTCCTTCTTCTCGACCGGCTTCGGTTCGACGGCCTTGACCGGCTTCGGTTCGACGGCCTTGACCGGCTTCGGTTCGACGCCCTTGACCGGTTTCGGTTCGGAAGAGACGGTCCGGCGCTCCGTCCTGGCCGGGGGGACGGTGATCGGGCGGCCGATCAGGCGGTCGAGGAGGTCCAGGATGGGGTCGCCCTCCCCCAGCCAGACGCGGAGGGCCCGCTTGTGGGAGCTCACTTCCTCGTACCGTCGGAGATACTCCTCTCCCTGTCGAATCGCCTCCAACAGGCGCTGGGCACGCGTCCCCCTCGTCCGGGCTCGCGTCCTCACCGCCTCCTCGAGCTTCGCCCTCATCTCCGCACGTCTCTGACGTCCCTGCCGCAGGGCGTTCTCGGAGGGGTCTTGCTCCCTGGCGGCCGGCTTCTTCTCACCAGAACGCCGGGCAGCCGACACGCGTGCCGGCCGGCTCCCGTACGCCCCGTACGCCCCGTGCGTCTTCTTGGTCTCGGCCACCGCCCACTGCTGCAGAGCGACCTCCGAGGCCGGCTCGGCGGCCCCGAGTCGGCTCAGTACCTGCCCCAGGTACGGAAGGGGCCTGCCCAGGTGGGTGACGATCAGGACGCTCAGCAGCGGACGGTCGGGCACCCGAGGCCTGTCCACCTCGGTCAGCAGTTCCTGGCGCTGCGGGTTCGGCAGGTCGTAGACCCACCTGCCGAGCCGCCCGGCCAGCTCGCTCCACGTGATCGTGGCGCCCTTCGCGGCGACGTCCTCCAGCACTTTTCTGAGCGCGTCGGCCGGCTTCCCCGGGGTGGTCTCCGGCGCCTTGGGACCGCTGGGCGCGGGTTCGGGGAGCGGGGTCCGCTCACACGTGCTGGAGGCACGGGGCGCCGGGACGTGCTTCTCGTCGAGCGCGACGCTGGGGCGCCACAGGCCGGTGCGCTCCGCGTCCAGGCCGTTGAGCTTCACGAGGGCGTCGGCCCGGACCGCCCACGAGGAACTGTGTCCCTCGACGACGTCCGTGACCAGCAGCCGGACCGAGCCCGCGAGGCGGTACACGTACTGGTCCGTGGGATCCGGCACCGTGTCGGGCAGGGACAGGCAGGCCCGGACGATGCGGCTTCCCGCCGGCTTGACGAAGCCGGGGATCAAGCGCCTGCCGGGCACGTCCAACGGCGACGAGGACGAGGCAACTGCTTCCGTGTCCACCGCGAACACGACCTGTCCGCCGGAAAGGGGCACGCTGCCGGGAAACGGCTCGCAGCCGATGCCGTCGTCACGGACCGCTGCCTCGGCGCGCAGTTCCTCGAGTGCGGGCGTGACGAGGCCGCTCTCGGTCATCCGGCAGTGGTCCAGGGGAGCCCAGGGCGTCTTCTTCCCGGCGGTCAGGGTGCCGATGAACACGCGACGGTCGTTGTCCTCGGTCTTGCACCGCACGAGCAGCGCGTACCCCCGACGCGCCACCATGTCGCGTGCGAGCGCGTCGTCCCGGCCGAAGACCCACTCGATGCGGCCTTCCTTCGCGCCCAGGCTGTCCGCTGCTCTGCGCCAGCTCCGGTAGTCCTCCGGGTGGAGTTCGAACCGGAGGTGCGTCTTCGTGCGGTGCAGCCGGAAGTCCACGGCATCACCGTGACAGTGTCCAAGGCTGCGCAGCTCGCCTTGGGCCGCGTGCCCCTGCCCGGCCAGCCAGCGAGTGACATGGGCCTTGATGAACAAGTGGTCGGCGCCGTCCTCGCTGTGGATGGTCCGGTGGCACTCCCCGCGGCCGGGATCGGCTTCGTGGGCGAAGTGGCAGACCCTCGTCACGTACCGCTTCGGGCGCAGCGGTTCTCCACAGCCGCCGAGAAGCGTGCCGCACCAGAAGTCGTCCCTCCCGAACTGACGGATGAACTCGTCCAGGTTGTGCGGCTGTTCGGGGAGGATCACCGGCTGGTCCGAGTCGCGGCCCCCGATGACCGCGGTCTGGATGAGACGGGTGTCGGTCTGCCCCAACTCTGGACCCTCCCATGAACACGTGAGACGACTGCCTCGAGAACAAGGAGATGGAACGAACTCTGGCATGCGCGCATCCGTCGCACCCATGCCCTGAGTGCGGAAGAGCCGGGACGGGACATGAACCGAGGCGCCGGACAGCCGCTCGCCACGCATCGTTTCCCGGACCGAACTCCGGCTGGTCACGCAAGAACCAGCCACCGCACCCAACAGTGCGTTGACATCGCTAACAAGCCTATTTACGGTGACTGTTGCTCCGCAAGGGGCTCAGGGGGGCGGCAGACCGTGCACGTGGACGATACCGTTGGACCCGGCCCGGCCGTCACTGTGGACGGCCTGCTGGATACTGCCGAACACGCCTTTCCGCGCGCCGAGTTCAAACTGGTGCGACCGCTCCCGCACCATGTCCAGCGCACGTTCGGCACTCCTGACACCGAGGCCCGCCTCCACCTGCTCGGACGCATCACCGATCTGCTGCACGCCCTGGACGACCGGGCCGGTCGGGATGTCCTCGCCGCCTGGGAGACGGCCTGGGAAGCCGAGCGTGACGGTCCTGTGGTCGTGCCCCCGGACGCCGGACCGGACGGCCTGATCCCGCTCGGATACGCCGCCCTGCTCCTCACAAGCCATGGCCGTGGCAATGCCCTCCTCGACGCCCACACCTCACGCCACCCCGACCACGCCGCCCCAGGCCTGGCCTGCCGTGCGAGTCCCCGCCGCCGCCCCGGGTCGTCGTCCTGCGGGGCCCCTCGCACCCGGCGCCGGACCGGCGTGCCAACATCGTCTGCATGACCGACAGCTACTCACACGACAGCCATGAAGACGCCGTCCACACGGTGGCCGAACTGCTGGAAGCCGACTTCGGGGACTGGGAGTTGGCCTCAGTGAAGGAATGGGCGGCTGCCCGCCCCGGCTGGGAGTGCGGCGGTGCAGGAGACGGCCGGGTGACGCTCGTCTCGGACCGTGCGGGTATCTCGTTGGTCCTGGATGCGGGCAAGCTCGGCTTCGAGTCCACCCGGTACACCACCGGCCAGGTCCGTCTGCTGACCCACGCGTACCGGTCCCGGCCGGGAGGCGCCGCCTGCGACCGGACAGCCGGGCTGGCTCGTGCCCTCGCCACGGTGGGAAACCCGGTGCGCTACGAGGACTGCGGCGGCGCCCCCGGTCTGCGCTGGCGCGGCGAGCGCCACACCCTGATCTTCCAGAGCAACCGACGTGCCAGCTGGCTGGCCCTGCATCCCGTCCCGCCTCGCCACGCCGACGCCGCGGAGACGGCCGAGTCACTGCACGACACCGGCAAGCCCGGCGAGCGGGCACGGGTGCTGTCCTACGAGCCGGGAGCCACCCTCGCCCGGCGCAGGACCGCCTTCGGCGACCTCTTCGACGCCGTCGTCGGCCGCATCGGCAGCCCCACCCTGTTCGGCGGCTCCGCCGAAGGGCCGAACATCCGCTGGCGCAACGAGCGGCGACTGCTGATCCTCAGCGGCGACCGCCACGGAGCCCTGCTCGAGGTGCACGACACCGGGGAACTGGAGGAAGAGGAACACCGCGACTTCAAGTGGGGCGGGTCGTGGAGTCCCGACGAGCCGTCGGACTTCCGTTCCCTGCCCTACCTGTGGCAGCTCGACCGGGGCGGTTCCGGCTGGGGGCCCGACGTGTACCCCGGCGGCCGGCTGGCCCTGGGTCCGGACCACCTCCAGGACGCTCTCGGGCTGATGCTCCACTCGTTCGTGGAACACCTCCCCGCCCAGGTCGGCGAGAACTGGGCCGGCTTCGTGATCACCCATCGCGGCCGGGACACCGTGCAGGTCGTCTTCGAGCCGGGCAGCGGTCTGCGGCTCTTCCGTTACGACCGTGCCGAGCACGTCTCCGCCGAAAAGACCGCGGCGATGCACGAGATCGGCTGGCAGCAACGCGAACGCTGGCGGTGGGCGGCCGTGTTCCCTCAGGACGGCGAGGACTCCGCGGCACGGGCCGCCCGCCTCATCGTCACCCAACTGCGGTCGGACGGCGTGAACAACCCGGGCGAGGAGTGCGCCCTGCGCGACGTCACGTGCAACGACATGGGCGCCTTCGACCTCTACGGGACGGGCATCGGCCGCTGAAGGCGGCAGGCGCCACTGCCGAGGCCGGGGGGACAGGGCTGGGCGGTCCGAGGTCCCAGGAGGTGATGCCACCATCCTGTCCGGCAGTCGTGCCGCCTGCCAAGGCCGGCATCGGGATGCGCACGTTGACGGAGCTGCCCACGCGCCGGGCTGTGGGACGACCGCCGTCCCGCGCCGTCGGAGCGGTCGCGTCTCCGCCTGTCCCTTGACCTCCTTCTGTCCCCACGCCGGCGGTCCGGATCACCGGGCCGCCTGCCAGGAGTGCCACAGGGACGCGTAGGCACCGTCCGCCGCCAGGAGTTCCTCGTGGCTGCCGAGCTCGACGATCCGGCCGCGGTCCATGACCGCGATGCGGTCGGCGTCCCGCACCGAGTCCAGGCGGTGCACCACGGAGATCACCGTACGGCCCTCGATCAGCGCCGCGAGCGAACGTTCGACCCGGCGTGACGCGGTGGAGTCCAGCAGCGCCGTGGCTTCGTCCAGCACCAGTGCGTGCGGGTCGGACAGCAGCAGCCGGGCCAGTGCCAGTTGCTGGGCCGCCGACGGGGACAGCGGTGCGGCGCCCGGGCCGATCCCGGTGTCGAGGCCGTCGGGGAGGGTGCGGGCCCAGTCCGCCAGCAGAACCGTCTCCAGCGCCTCCCACAGCCGTTCGTCCGACGGCGCCTCCTCGCAGGCCAGTGTGAGGTTGTCCCGTACCGTGCCGGTGAACACGTGCTGCTCCTGGGTCACGAGGACGATCTCGCGCCGCAGTTGGTCCACCGGCAGGGTGCTGATCTCGGCGCCGCCGATGCGCACGCTCCCCCGGGTCGCGTGGTGCACGCCGGCCAGCAGCTTGCCGAGGGTGGACTTGCCCGCGCCGGAGGCACCGACCACGGCCAGGCGCTCACCGAAGGCGATGTCGAGGTCGATGTCCGACAGGACCTCTTGGCCCGGGGCGTAGCCGAAGCCGACGCCCTCCAACCGGATGGCGTGGCCCTCGATGGCCGCGGGTGGCCGCGGCTCCTCGCGCGGCAACCGGTCCGTGCCCAGGATCCTGCGCAGCGCGGCGTTCCCGATCTGCAGTTCGTCGGTCCAGGTGAGCAGGTCGTTCAGGGGCTCGCCGAGCGCCTGGACGTAGAGCACCACGGCGGTGAGTTCGCCCAGTCCCACGGCACCGTCCCGGTAGGCGAGTCCGCCGATCAGCAGGGTCAGCGCCATCGGCACCATGGTGGCGAGGTCCAGGCTGGGGAACCAGATGGTCTGGAGCCAGGTGGTGCGCTGCCGGGTCCGTACCACCTGGTCGACCGCCCGGCCGTGGCGCCGGATCTGGCGGGGCCCGAGCCCGAGGGACTCGACGGTGGCGGCGCCGCGGGCGGTCTCGTGCGTGACGGCCAGGACGTCGGCCTCCTGAGCGAGCAGGCGCTCGTAGGCGCGGGTCGCGCGCGGCCGGTACCACCAGGTCGGCAGGAGGGCGAAGGGCACTCCGGCCAGCAGCGCGAGGGCGAGCAGGGGGGAGGTCAGCAGGATCGCCGCGAAGGTGAACACCAGGGTGACGGCGGCCAGCGCGATGCGCGGGACCGCCTGCCGGATGCTCTCGTTGAGCCGGTCGGCGTCGGTGGTGGCGCGGCTGAGGAGCTCGCCGGTTCCGACGCTCTCCACCTGCGACAGCGGCAGCCCGAGGGCCCTGCGGACGAACGTCTCGCGGGTGCGCGCCAGGACGCGCTCGCCCAGCAACGTGGCCCGGGTGCGGGCGGCGCGGGCGAGCAGCGCTTGGGTGACGAGGACGGCGACGAAGGCCAGGGCGAGCAGGTCGACCCGGCCCGCGGTGGTACCGGCCTTCACGGATTCGACCAGGTGGCCGAGGAGTCGGGGTCCGATCAGGCCCGCCACCAGAGCGGCGGCGAACAGCACGAAGGTGAGGGCCAGCCGGGCGGCCTCGCCGCGCAGGAAGGCGCCGACCCAGGCGCGGACGTCCGCCCGGTCGGCGAGCGGCAGCCGCCCCGGGTGGCCGGGCGCGCCGTCGGGTCGGGGGGCGGTGGGCGGGGCCGGAGCGGCTTCGGCGGTGGGGTGGGCCTGGGCGGGTGTCGCCGTCACGAGGGCACTCCTGTGGAACGGTCGGGGCTGCCGGACACGGGGTCCGGGCCGAGGCGGACCTCTCGGTCGGCGACGCCGCGCCACAGCGGGCTGTCGCTGAACACGACGGTGGTGCGCCCCGCCCTCGCGGCGGCGACCCGTTCGACCACCCGGGCCTCGGTGTGGGCGTCGACCGAGGAGGTGGGATCCTCCAGCACCAGCACGTCGGGAGCCGCGAGCAGGGCCCGCGCGAGGACGAGGCGCTGGCGCTGCCCGCCGGACAGGGCACGGCCGCCCTCGTCGAGAGGGGTGTCCGGACCGGCGGGGAGGGCTTCTACCACGTCGGTGGCATCGGCGGTGAACAGCGCGTGCTCCAGGTCCCGCGGCGAGCGGGCCGATTCCGTGGTCAGCTCGTCCCGTACGGTGCCGCTGAACAGGATGTCGGCGGGTCCCGACCGGAGCACCCGGGAGCGTAGTTCGGCGAGGTCCACCCGGTCGAGCGGGATGCCGCCGAGCAGCACGGCCGGGGCACCGTCACCGGAACCGCCGGGGCGGGTGAGCCGGTCGGCGAGGTCTCCGGTGCGGTCGGCGGGGGCGACGACCACGGTGAGCCGTCCGGCCTCGGCGGTGATGCCGGTGCGGGCGTCCGCCAGCGACAGCGGACCCGGGGGCAGCGGCTCTGGCTGTACGGGCTGGGTGGTCTCGGGGACGAGGCGCAGCAGGGTGCAGACCCGGCCGGCGGCGACCTTGGCCAGGCTGAGCGTCTCTGCGGCCTCGGTCGCGGTGCTCACCGGGAGGGTGAGGAAGGCCGACGCACCGTAGAAGGCGACCAGTTCGCCGACGGTGATGGTGCCCTCCAGGGCGAGGCGGGCGCCGAACCAGACGATGCCGACGGTGACGAGGCCGGGCAGGAAGACCCCGGCCGCCTGGAGCCAGGCCTCCATCCGGCCGGCCGACTCGCCGGCCCGCCGGACCTCCTGACTGGTGCGGCGGAAGCGTTCGGCGAAACCGGCCTCGCCGCCGATGCCGCGCAGGATCCGCAGACCGGCGACGATGTCACCCGCCTGGGAGGTGGCGATGCCCATCTGTTCGCGCTGGGCCTCGTCGCGTTCCTGGAGGGGCCGCAGCAGCGGTCCGATGCCCAGGACGGCGGCCGGGACTCCGATGAGCACGGCCAGTCCGAGCACGGGTGAGGTGACGGTGAGGGCCACGGCCACGAGCACGGCGGCGACCACCGCGCCGATGGTGCGGCCGACCACCTCGAAGGCGTTGCCGATGGTGTCGACGTCCGCGGCGGCCGAGGCAGCCACGTCACCGGAGCGTGCCTTGCCGCGCAGGGTGGCGCCCAGCCGGACCACGTGCCGCATCAGGACGCGGTGGGTGTGCGACAGGGCGTGCGCCTCGGCGCCCACGGCCGCCTGGATCAGACCGGCGCCGGCGAGGGCCTGGACGATGCCGAGGACGAGCGTGAGCAGGGCCCACAGGTAGAGGCCGGCCCGGTCGCCTCCCTGGCCGGCCTCGTCGATGGCCCGTCCGATGACGAGCGGGACCAGGGCCAGGGGGACCATCCAGAGGGTGCCGAGGACGGCGCTGAGGAGCAGCGGCCCGGGCCGGATCCGCGCCAGCCACCACAGGTAGGCCCAAGGGCCCCGCGCGTCCGCCTCGGGCAGGGTGGCGGGGGCCACCGAGGCATCGAAGAGCCGGTTGGTCACAGGTACCGGTCCCGGGTGGCCGCGCGGTCGACCTTGCCGGTGCGGGTGTGCTCCAGTCGGGGGACCGCGACGATCCGGTCGGGGACGATGTGCTCGGGGAGCGTGGCGCGCAGGTGCGCGCGCAGCGCGGCGGGCTCGGCCGCGACGCCGCCGTCCTCTGGCGTGTTGCCGTCGGGCGCGACGACCACGAAGGCGACGAGCGCGGTGTGCTCGCCCTTGGCGTGCGCGGCGGCGGCGACGGCGGTCACACCGGGGAGCCGTCCGATGGCCTCCTCGACGTCCAGCAGGTCCACCCGGTGACCGCGGATCTTGACCTGGTGGTCGCTGCGGCCGTGGAAGACCAGGGCACCGTCGGCGGACTCATGGACGAGGTCGCCGGTGCGGTACCAGCGGGTGGTGCCGCCGCCGAAGTCGGCCTCGACGAAGCGGGCGGCCGTGCGGTCGGGGTCGTCGAGGTAGCCGGTGGCGAGCTGGGGACCGGCCACGAGCAACTCGCCGGGGCCGTCGGGCGCGTCCGGGCGTGGCACCACGGCCTGCCGTACGGATGGCAGCGGGTGACCGATCGGGACCCCCTCGGGGAAGGGGTTCCCGGCCTTCCGGGGTCCGGCACCGGGCCCGGCGAGGACGGCGCTGTGGGTGACGAGGGCGGTCTCGGTGGACCCGTAGGTGTTGAGGAGCCGTACGTGGTCGGCGCCGAGCCGGTGCCAGCGCTCCAGCATGTCGGGGCGGACGGCCTCGCCGCCGATGACGACGGTCTCGACGGTGCCGGGGAGTTTCCGGCCGGTCTCCAGCAGATGGCCGGTGTAGATGTGCCAGTAGTCGACGGGCAGGTTGACCAGGGTGACCTCGTTGTCGGTGAGGACCCGGTCGAGGTCCGCCTCGGCGTCACCGTCCAGCACGACGAGTCCGCCCTCCAGGAGCGGCGGCAGGATCTCCTCCAGGCTGGTGTCGCCGTCGGCCCGGGTGAAGTTGAGGGACACGGTGTCCGGACCGACCTCGTACAGCTCGCGCAGCGGGGACAGGACGGCGTGCAGCGCCCGGTGCGGGACGGCCACGGCCTTGGGAGCGCCGGTCGAACCGGAGGTGAACAGCACGTAGGCGGGGTCGTCGGCGCGGACCGGTCTGCCGTTGCCCGGGACGGGGGCGCGGGGCGGGCCCCAGTGGGGGCGCAGGACGCGGTCGACGGCGGGCAGCCGGTCGGTCTCGGCGGTGGCGACCAGCTCCCGGCAGCCGAGGGCGCGCAGGGCCTCGCCGGTGTGGCCGGCGGGGCCCTCGGGCACCGCCACGTAGCCGCGGCCGGCCGCGAGCGTGCCGAGGATCGCGGCGATGTCCCGGACGCTGTGGTGCAGGGTGACGGCCACGGGCGGATGCGGTCCGGGTGCGCGGGTGGCGACCAGGTCGGCCACCGCCCCTGCCCAGGAGGCCAGTTGGCCGTATCCGACCGTCATTCCGTTGTCGATGACCGCCGGTCGGCCGGGATCGGAGCGGGCGATGGTGAAGAAGCGCTCGAGCACGCTGGGGAGGATCATGGCAGGTCGCCTTCTTCTGTGCGTCCGTGAGGTGTTCGGTCGCCGCGGGTCCCGGCCGTGTCGGGGCCCGCCGTACCGGTTTCCGTCGCGTCGGATCCCGTCGCGTCGAGGAGTGCCGTGAGGGCCGCCCGGTGGCGGGCGGCGAGGTCGCGCACGGTCGCCTCGTCGTGCAGGGCGGTGGAGTACCACCATTCGACGCGCAACACCTCGTCGTCGGTCGTGGCGATCACCTCGATGAGGTGGGGCCGCGTCCAGTGCGGGGCGGTGATGTCGCCGACGGCCTCGGGCGCCACGTCCGGCAGCAGGGTGCGCAGGGGCAGGGCGTCCGCGTCGTCGCCCTCGAAGTCGAACGAGATGTCGCTGGGCGGGGCGGCGCGCAGCGTGGCCGCGATGCGCGGCCGGCCATGGCGGCTGAGCGCACCGAATCCCACTCCCCCGCCGGGCAGGGCCGCGAGGTGCCCGACGGTTCGCGCCAGCCGTTCGGCCGGGGTGCCGGGGGCCAGGTCCAGGCGGACGGGCACGGTGGTGGTGAACCAGCCGGTGGTGCGGGCCAGATGAGTGTCGCCGACGGTCTCCTCGCGCCCGTGCCGCAGGATGTCCACCCGGACTTCCGTCTCGTCGAGCCACCCGGCCAGTACCTCGCCCAGGGCGTGCAGGACCAGGTCGCCGGGGTGGGCGCGGTGGACGCGGGCCGCCGTGTGGAGGCGCGTGGTGAGCTCCGGCGGGAACTCCTCGCGGTAGGTCGCGGCGGTGCGGGCGGTGTTCGCGGCCCGTGGGTCGGCGGCGGCGTGGTCCAGCGGGACGGTCGCGGGGGTACGGACCACCTCCGTCCACCACTCGGCCTCCGCCTCGGCCTCGGGGGTGCGGGCGTGGGCGGCCAGTGCCCGGGCCCACTCGGGGTACGGGGTCGCCTCGGCGCACCAGACGTCGCGGCGCCCGGCTTCGAGCGCCGTGTACAGCTCCTCCAGGTCTTCCAGGAGGACGGACCACGAGACCATGTCGAACGCGATCTGATGCATGACGATCAGCAGTCGCCCCGGGCGGGTCGGGCCCGCGTCGAAGCGGACGAACCGGGCCACGGGTCCCGTCTGCGGATCCAGGGCCCCCTGTTCGACCGTGCAGCGCAGGGTGACCGCGGCCGGCAGTTCGGCGTCGGTGAGCTCGCTGATGTCCACCGTGTCCAGCACCGGGCCGAGGGCCGCGTCGGGCGGGCCGTCGGGGTCGACGGCCACCACCAGTTGCCGGGGCCGCCGGGCCGGTCGGGCCTCGACGGCCAGGCGCAGCGAGGCGTGCCCGGCGACCAGGCGGCGGACGGCCTCGGCGAACAGTTCGCCGTCGAGGTCCGGCCGGGTGGTGAAGAGCATCGCCTGGTTCCAGTGGCCCCGGTCGCCGGTCTGCTCCTCCCAGGAATGTTCCTGCGGAGGGGTGAGCACGACCGGGGCGTGGCCGGCGCCGGGTGGTGCGGCATCGGCGGTACGGCGCCGGACAGCGCGTTCGGCGACCAGCGCGGCCAGCCGGGCCGTGGTCATCTCCGGCACGGTCAGCTCGCGCAGTTGCACCCGGACGCCGAAGGCGGCCTCGACGCGGCGGACGGTGCGGATGAGGTCGAGGGAGTCCACTCCGAGGTCGAGCAGCGGGGCCGACAGGTCGGCGTCCGGCGTCAGCACGGTGTCGGCGAGCCAGGCGTCCAGCCGGGCGCGGATCTCCTCGCCGCCGGGACCGGGCATGTCTGACGGGCCGGACGCCGGGGCGGCGGGGGTGGCGGCGTCCGCGGCGGGGCCGGGGTGCCGGCGGGCCGGGGCCGTCATGAGCGGAGCTCGCGCAGGGCACCGTCGGGGCGGCGGATCAGGAAGGGTCCGAGGGCCAGGGCGTCCATCGGCAGCCGGTGGAAGGTGGCGAGGGCGTCGCGCGGGCTGCAGACGACCGGTTCGTCGCGGCCGTTGAAGGAGGTGTTCAGGACGACCGGGCTGCCGGTGTGCGCGCCGACCGCGCCGATGAGCCGGTGGTAGAGGGGGTCGACGTCGGCGGACACCGTCTGCGGCCGGGTGGTCCGGTCGCTGTGGACCACTGCGGGCATGACGGCGGCGCCGGCCTCGGTGACCGGGGTGGTGACGATCATGTACGGCAGCGGGGTGGTGGTGCCGATCAGGGCTTCGGCCGCCTCTTCCTGCATGCTCGGGGCGAACGGCCGCCACGCCTCGCGGTCCTTGATCCGGACATTGACCCGGTCGCGGGTCCCCTCGGGGGCCGGCACGGCGACCATGCTGCGGTGGCCGAGGGCACGAGGACCGCCCTCGGCCCGGCCCTGGAACCATCCGGCGACTCCGCCGGCGGCCAGGACGTCCGCCGTCGCGGCGGCGATGTCCGCGGGCTCGGTGTAGGCGGTTCCGGAGGCGTCCAGCACAGAGCGGATCTCGTCCGGGCTCCACTGCGGGCCCCAGGCCACCGAGCCGTTCATGGGCCGGATCCGGTCGCCCTCCTGGGCCGCGGCCCAGACCGCCGCGCCGAGTGAGACGCCCTGGTCACCGGCGAGGGGCTGGACGAAGAGGTCCTGCACCTCGGGCATGCGCATGAGCTTGCCGTTGAGGGTGGCGTTGAAGCCGACGCCGCCCGCGATCAGCAGTGTGGTCTCGCCGCTCTCCCGGAGCAGGGTGCGCACGAGGGCCGTGACCGCCCGCTCCAGCGCCGCCTGGGCCGTGGCCGCGATGTCGCGGTACTCGAACGGGTCCCGGTCGGTGACCCGTGTGTAGCGGCTCACGCGGGGGTCGAAGCGGCGGACGGAGCGGTTGGGGGCGTCCGGAAGTGCCTTCTCCAGGTGCTCCAGCCAGTGCCGTACGGTGGCCGTCTCCTCGTCGGTGGTGCCGGTGGAGCGCAGGTCCTGTGGGACGACACCGATGGTGAAGCCGTCGTCCGTGAAGCCGAAGGCGCCGCCGAGGGTGAGGTCCTGCGGAGTGCCGTACGAGGCCAGGCCCATCATCTTGCCGGCCGCGTCGGAACCGAGACCGGTGTACGCGCAGACCGCGGCGTAGAAGTAGCCCAGTGACCAGCCCGGCGGGTAGGTGCGCAGGGTCTTGATCTCGCCGTCGACACCGACGGCGAGCGTGGTGCTCACGTCCTCGCCCTGGCCGTCCAGGACCAGGACGGCGCCGCGGTCCCGCCCGGAGAGGTGGTAGGCGCTGGCGGCGTGGGCGATGTGGTGGTCGACGAACATCAGCCGCGGGTCGCGGGCGCGCGGGAACAGTGCCTTGGGCAGCAGGTGCTCGAGCGCACCGGCGTCGTCGGCGAACCAGTCCAGGCCCCGGTCGCGGAACAGCTTGGGCAGGTCCCACCCGTGGGCGACGACGTCGATGTCGTCCAGGGTGAGGCCGCCCTCCGCGAGACAGTGGGCGGCGGCGTTGAGGGGTGCCTCCCCGTAGGCGTGCTTGTTCCGGGTGAAGCGTTCTTCCTCGGCCAGGGCGATGACTTCGCCGTCCACGACGAGGCAGGCGGCCCCATCGTGACTGGCTCCGGGCCAGCCGTTGACTCCGAGCACACGCATGGTCAGTCCCCAAGGGTCGGTCGGGATCGTCCGGTCGCACCCCGCGCCGCCTGGGCGCGGGGTGCGACCGGTCACGCCGACCGATCTTGTCTACCGGCCGGGTTGTACACGACCTTCGACGTTGTGCGGAGATCCGCGGCGAAGATCGCGGACGCTGCCTTGAGCACCTCGTTGGCGCGCCGCAGCTCCTCCACCTCGCTGCGCAGCCGGCGCAGTTCGGCCCGTTCGTCGCTGGTCAGCTCGTCGCCGCCGCGGCCGTGCGCGGTGGTGGTGGGCGCGTGGCGGCCGGAGTGCCCCCGGCCGTGCTCCGGGTCCCGGCCGGGGACGCGGGTCGCGTTCCGGTCCGGGCCCAGGCCGCGGGTCGCGTTCCGGTCCGGGCCGTGGTCCGTACTCCGGTTCCGGTCCGGGCCGCGGTCGGCTCTCCGGGCGGCGCCCCGCTCCGTGCCTCGCTCCGGAGCACCCCGCGGGGCCGGGCGGCGGTCGGAGCGCGCAGGCTCCCGCTCCGCGCCGTCCGCCCGCCCGTGTCCCGGTGCGGCGCGTGCCTCCAGTTCCTTGCTGACGCTGTGCCAGCGACGTGACCACAGCTCCAGGTCTCCACCACACGCGGCCACATAGGCGAGGGTCACCCTCAGCGAGGGTTTGTGCAGCCCCCGTGCGGCCTCGGAGAGTGTGGCGACGGAGTAGTGCGCCCGTTTCGCCATGGTGCGGTACGAGGGTTTTCCGGCCTCCGTCCGTAAGGTGCGCAAGTCGTGGGCGAATTCCTCCAATGGGCCTGCAGTAGGATCCAATAACCGCTCTGGCCTGGGCACATGTTCCCCCTGGTAGTCGGTTGTGTCGGCGCGACGCGGGTACCGTCGAGCCGTACAACCGTGGTCAGCGGTGTCCGGTGGTCGACGGTGCGATCAGCCGGAGACCGCCGGAGTCCCGGCATGCCGGCCTCCGCGGCTGATCTGCGGCCATTGGTACATGCCACTGACATGCGCATCAACCTCTCGACCGGCAATTCAGGCCAGCCCGGAGCCGATCACTCGGTCCGGGAGTGCTGTCCGTTCCCCTGCGGCACCGGCCGACGGCTTCCGCTTCCCATTCAACAGCCCTCGTTGTACAGGGGCACTTGCCCTGTGCGCCCCGTACAAATCCCTCTCGTGTACAACCCTTCACGCTCTGCAAGATCGGCGGCAGGCGATACGGCCGAAACCGATGGGATGGGGTGCCGGGCCGGTGGACACAGCACGCAGACAGACGGAATCAGCAGCCCTGGAAGGCGTCTACGCATACCGCAGCCGTCCACTCGTGGAGCCGGACTGGCGGCGCCTGCCCGGGTGGCGCGACGTCACCGCGGCCGAGTGGGCGGACCCCCAGTGGCAGCGCGCCCACTGCGTGAAGAACGCGAAGGACCTGCGCGCGGTCATGGGCGACCTGCTGGACGAGCGCTTCTACGCGGACTGGGAGCAGGACCGGCTGCACCGCGCCACCATGTCGGTGCTGCTGCCGCCCCAGATGCTCAACACCATGGCCCCGGAGGCGCCCGGCGCCCGTCCGGGCGAGCTCACCAAGGCGTTCTACGACGACCCGGTACGCCGGTACATGCTGCCGGTCTTCTCCGACCGGCACCCGCAGTGGCCCTCGCACCCGATGGCCGACCGGGACTCCCTGCACGAGCAGGAGATGTGGGTGGTGGAGGGGCTGACCCACCGCTACCCCACCAAGGTGCTGGCCGAGTTGCTGTCGACGTGCCCGCAGTACTGCGGGCACTGCACGCGCATGGACTTGGTGGGCAATTCCACGCCCCAGGTGGCCAAGAGCAGGCTCCAGCTCAAGCCGGCCGACCGGGCCGACCGCATCCTGGAGCACCTGCGCGCCTCGCCCGGCATCCGGGACGTGGTGGTCTCCGGCGGCGACCTGGCCAACATGCCCTGGCCCCGCCTGGAGCGCTTCGTGAACGACCTGCTGGAGATCGAGTCGATCCGGGACATCCGGCTGGCGAGCAAGGGGCTGGTCGGACTGCCCCAGCACTGGCGGTCCGGCCCGGTGCTGGAGGGCGTCGCCCGGATCGCGCGAACGGCCCGGTCCCGCGGAGTGCGCGTCGCACTGCACACCCACGCCAACGCCGCCCAGCAGATCACCCCCGCGGTGGCGGACGCGGCCTGGGCGCTGCTGGGCGCGGGACTGCACGACGTACGCAACCAGGGCGTGCTGATGCGCGGGGTCAACGACAGCGCGCACGACCTGCTCGACCTGTGCTTCGCGCTCATCGACCACGCGGGGATCACGCCGTACTACTTCTACATGTGCGACATGATCCCGAACGCCGAGCACTGGCGGGTGCCGCTGCACCGCGCACAGTTGATGCAGCGGCAGATCATGGGGTATCTCCCCGGTTTCGCCACGCCCCGCCTCGTGTGCGACGTGCCGCTGGCCGGCAAGCGCTGGGTGGAGCAGGTCGACTCCTACGACCGCGAACTCGGTGTGTCGCACTGGAGCAAGAGCTATCTCACCCCGCTGGAAGCGGCGGACCCGGAGGCCCACAGCGGCTCCTACCACTACTACGACCCCATCGACACGCTTCCCCTCGCCGGACAGCGGTGGTGGCGGGACACCCGTCAGAACTCCCCTCAGGGCTCGCGTCAGGGATAGAAGGGACAGGTGCGCAACCATGAGCAGTCTGCGTCCGCCGCGTGAGGACCCCCCGGTGCTGGAGGAGTGGTACCGCCGTCACCTGGGCCCCGGCATCCACGACATCAGCTCCAGCGGCGTCCACCCGTACACCTTCGCCGAGATACGCGAACTGTGCCGCATCCCGGCCGAGGACCTGGACGCCGTCGTCATGGACGACAGCGTTTCCCAGGGAGGCGCCGGCATCCGGCAGGCGATCGCCGACCGGTACGCGGGCGGTGACGCCGACCGGGTGCTGGTCACCCACGGCTCCAGCGAGGCCATCGCCCTCACCCTGGGCACCATGCTGCGGACCGGTGACCGGGTGGTCGTCCAGCAGGGCATCTACCACTCGCTGGGCCACTACCCGCGGGCCGCGGGCTGCGAGCTCGCCGAACTGCCGGCCGCGGCCGTGCACGACGGGGAGATCGACGAGAACGTACTGGAGAACCTGGTCACACCCGGGACCACGGCCGTCGTCGTCAACTTCCCGCACAACCCCTCCGGGGCCACGCTGTCGCCGCAGGGTCTGAAGGCGCTGACCGAACGGACCGCCGCGGTCGGCGCGACCCTGGTGTGGGACGCCGCGACCGCCGAGATCGCGCACCGCTGGGAGGTCCTCCCGGACCCCGCCGCCACCGGCGGCGACACGATCTCCTACGGCACCTTCTCCAAGACCTTCGGTCTGCCGGGGCTGCGGGTCGGCTGGGCCATCGCGCCGCCGGAGCTGATCACCGCGGTCTTCCCGCTGCGCGACCGGACCACGCTCTTCCTGTCCCCGCTGGTCGAACTGATCGCCGAGCGGGCGATGGACCACGCCGACGTGCTGATCGGCACACGGGCGGCCGAGGCGCGGTGCAACCTGGCCCACCTCACCCGGTGGATGGCCGAGCACGAGGACCTGGTGCGCTGGACGCCGCCGGAGGGCGGGGTGTGCGCGCTGCCCGTCTTCCGCGGGCTGGAGCGGGCCGCGGACGGACCGGCGGCAGCCGAACGTTTCTGCTTGGAGCTGCTCTCCCGCCACCGCACGCTCCTCGTGCCGGGTACGGCGTTCGGTGTGCCGCACGGAGCCCGGCTCGGCTTCGGCGGCCCGGAGGAGGACTTCCTGGCCGGGCTCGCCGGGCTGTCGGAGTTCCTGCGCACCCGCGGGACCGCCCGGTGACCGCCGTGGCCGGACCCGACGTGCTGGACCTGTGGGACCTCCGGGTACGTGAACACGCGGACGCGCCCGCGCTGGTGACGCCGCAACGGGTGCTCACGTACCGGTCGGTGGACCGGCTGACCGATTCCTGGGCCGGTTCCCTGGCCGCGCGCGGCGCGGGCCCCGGGCGGCTGGTGGGCCTCGCGTTCCCCGACCCCGGGCGCACGGTGCTGGGCATGGTCGCGGCGCTCAAGGCCGGGGCCGGGTTCACCGTACTGGACGACCGGCTGCCCGCCGCCGCCCGGGACGCGCTGGTGCGCCGTACGCAGGCGGCGGTGTGGCTCGGCGACGGCGCCCACGCACCCGCGACGGCGTACGTGCCGGCCGGGCCCGGCGACACCGGTGGCGGGACGACGGACGCGGACGGCTCCGCCCGCCCGCAGCCGCTGCGGGCGGCGACCGGCGGTGACGTCGCGTACGTACTGTTCACCTCCGGGTCCACCGGGCAGCCCAAGGGCACGGTCGTCGAGCGCGACGCGCTCGGCCGGTTCGCGGCCGCGGTCACCGAGCGGCTGGAGCTGGCCCCCGGGGACCGCTGGCTCCAGGTCTGCTCGCTGGGATTCGACGTGCTGATCGAGGAGGTCTTCCCGGCGCTCGTCTCCGGCGCGGCCGTGGTGTGCCGGGCCGGCACCCGGGCCCTGGACGCGGAGGAACTGCACACGACGATGGCCCGCACCGGGACCACCGTGGTGGAACTGTCCACGCAGTACTGGCTGGAGTACACCCGCTGGCTCGACGCGCGCGGCCTGACCACCCCGGCCGAACTGCGCCTGGTGGTGGTCGGCGGCGAACGGATGGACCCGCGGCCCTACCGGGACTGGCAGGCCCGCCAACCGGCCCGGCTGGCCCACGTGTACGGGCTGACCGAGTGCACCGTCACCTCCACCTTCTACACCGGGCGGCTCCCGGCCGACGCCGAGGAGGTTCCGCTCGGCACGCCGCTGCGGGACGTGGAGATCAGTGTCCGGCGCGACGGGCGGCCGGTGCCGCGGGGCGAGACGGGCGAGATCCACATCGGCGGACCGCTGCTGGCCCGCGGCTTCCTCGGCGACGAGGCCGCCACGGCCCGCCGGTTCGTCCCCGATCCGCTGTCCGCCGTCCCTGGGGCGCGCGTGTACACGACGGGCGACCTGGGCCGGATCGACGCCGACGGGAACCTGGTCTTCCTCGGGCGGCTCGACGACCAGGTGAAGATCCGCGGCCATCGGCTGCAGCCGGCCCGGGTGGAGCGCGCCCTGTGCGAGAACCCGGCCGTGGGCCAGGCCGTGGTGTTCCCCGACCCGCGGACCGGAACCGTGCTGTGGGCCTTCACCGTCCCGGCCGACCCGAGGCTCGCCCCGCGGCCCGGCGAGGCGGTCCGCGTGACCGGGGCGGAGCGGGACACCTTCGTGGCGCCGTTGGCGGCGCACCTGCCCGACTGGGCCGTGCCCAGGGTGCTGTTCCGGGTGTCCGTCCTGCCGAAGAACCCGCACGGCAAGATCGACAAGCGGCGGCTGGGCGACTGGGTCGCGGCGTCGGGGACGGTGACCGCCGCTCCGGGGCAGCGCCCGGACTCGGCCGACGCCCCGGCTGCGGTGGCGGGCGTCGGCGCCGGGCCGGAGTCCTCCGGCGAACCGCTGTCCACCGTCGTGGACCTCTTCCGCGACGTCCTGGGCGCTCCGGCGCTCGGCCCCGACGACGACTTCTTCGAGCACGGCGGGCAGTCCCTGCTCGCCATGCGCCTGCTCGCGCGGATGCGCGAGGCGTTCCCCGCGGCGGCCGGACTGCGGGCGAGCGCCCTGTTCCGTTGCCCTACCCCCCGGCTGCTGGCCGGGGCACTCCCTGCCACCGGGACCGCCCGTCCCTGACCGACCGCGGCGCGCGGGCCGCTGTCGCGCACCTGACGGGTCATCGCACCACCCGGCACCACCCGAGGGCCCGCGGGCCGGCCTCCGGCCGCCCGTGGGCAGTAACCGTCCCGACACTCGACGAGAGTTGGCCATGTCGAACCTCACCGACCAGTCCACGCACAGCTACACCCTCACTCCTGACGAGGCCGCCGCGACCGCGGAGCTCACCCTCGAACTGGCCGCCACCCACCCCTCTTTCGACGACGCCGGCCTGCTGCGGGACCTGCCGCGGCTCGCGTCCCGGCTGCCGCTGGGCGTGCAGCGCTTCCTGCGCGACTTCAAGCTGGGCGACCGCCACGGCCACGTACTCGTCCACGGGCACGCGTTCGACCAGCAGCGCATCGGGCCCACCCCGGACCACTGGCGCGGCCGTCGGCGGCCCGGCCCGGAGTACCCCGAGGAGCTGCTGCTGATGCTGTACTCGGCGCTGCTGGGCGAGCCCTTCGGCTGGGCCACGCAGCAGGACGGCCACCTCGTGCACGACATCTTCCCGATCCGCCGGCACGAGAACGACCAGCTCGGCATGGGCAGCAAGGAGCTGCTGACCTGGCACACCGAGGACGCCTTCCACCCCTACCGGAGCGACTACCTGATCCTGGGCGCGCTGCGCAACCCCGACCATGTGCCCACCACGGTCGGTGAGCTGGACCTGTCCTCGCTGTCCGCCGACGACATCGACGTCCTCTTCGAGCCGCGCTTCCACATCGCGCCGGACGAGTCGCACCTGCCGAAGAACAACACCATCACCTCCGAGGAGGAGGCCGCCCGGTTCGCCACGATCCAGAAGATGCTCGACGAGCGGCCGCTCGGCCCGCTGCTGTACGGCTCGCGGCAGGACCCGTACATGCGTCTGGACCCGTACTTCACCTCCGTGCCGGAGGACGACGCCGACGCCCGTCGCGCCTACGACGCGCTGTTCAAGGTGGTGGACGCCGGGATGCGGGAAGTGGTCGCGGACCAGGGCGACGTGCTCGTCATCGACAACCACCGGGCCGTGCACGGCCGCCTGCCGTTCCAGGCCCGCTACGACGGCACCGACCGCTGGCTCAAACGCGTGTGCGTCACCGCCGACCTGCGGCGGTCCCGCCCGATGCGGGCCACGGCCGAGACCCGGCTGCTGGGCTGAGCGCACCCGGTGGCACTCACCCTCACCGACCTGTCCCGCGATCCGTGGCTGCTGCCCGAGGTGGACGCCCTGACCGGCGCCAACATGCCCGCGTTCATGAGCTGGGAGTCCCCCGGCAACTGGCGCTGGCACGGGATGTACGAGCGCTTCCCCGCCCATCAGCTCTGCCTGCTGGACGACGCCGGGACGCTGCTGGCGGCGGCCAACGGACTGCCGGTGCGCTGGGACGGCACCGCCGCGTCACTGCCCTCCGGCAGTGACGAGGTCCTGGTGGAGACCGTCGACCACGGCCCACCGGACCACCCGGACGCCGTCTGCATGCTGTCCGTGTCCGTCGATCCCGCGCACCGGGCGGCCGGTCACGCCGAGCGGCTGCTGACCGAGGTCCGCACCAGGTCCGCCGGGTGGTGCCCGCGCGGGCTGATCATCCCGGTCCGGCCCACCCGCAAGCCGCTCTACCCGCTGATCCCGATCGAGGAGTACGCCGCCTGGCGCCACCCCGACGGCCGCTGCTTCGACCCGTGGCTGCGTACGCACCTGGAGCTCGGCGCCCGGCGGCTGGGAATCGCTCACCGGTCGCTGGTGATCCGTCAGCCGGTGTCCCGTTGGGAGGAGTTCCTGGGTCATGCGCTGCCGGGCCCGGGCGACTACCCGTTGCCCGGCGGCTTGGTGCCGCTGCGGGTCACCGACGACGGTCACGGGACGTACGCCGAGCCCAACGTCTGGGTGCATCACCCGGCCGTCGTGCCGTGACCGGCGCCGCGCGCCCCCGCGCCGCGGCGTACCCCCCTGCCGAGCCATCCCCTTTCCGACCCCCTGGAGAACCCATGCCTCCCGTACGCCTCGCCCTCGTCGGGTGCGGTGCCGCCGCCCGCGGCTGCCACGTGCCCGCGCTGCCGCCCCTGAAGGGCGACGTGCAACTGACCGCACTCATCGACCGGGATCCGCGCCAGGCGCGGGCCGCGCTCGAGCTCTACCGCGAACTCGGCGGCACCGGCGCCGACGCGGTGGTCGTCGCCACCGACCCGGCCGAGGCCGCGGACGTCTTCGACGCGGCGGTGGTCGCCGTCCCGCACACCGTGCACGCCCGCACCGTGGAGTCACTGCTCGCCGCCGGCAAGCACGTGCTGCTGGAGAAGCCGATGACCACCTCGGTCGAGGACGCCCGGCACCTGGTCACCCTGGCCGCCGACGCCTCCGCGCCGCTGCTCGCGATGGCCCATCCACGGCGGCTCTTCCCCGCGTACGCCTGGGTCAAGCGGCTCGTCGAGAGCGGCGAGCTGGGTGACGTGGTGCGCGTCGACTGGGCGGAGGGCCACCCGTACGCCTGGGAGCCGGTCTCCTGGTCGATGTTCGACCGGCGGCTCGCGGGCGGCGGGGTGCTCACCGACACCGCCTCGCACGTCTTCGACACGCTGCTGTGGTGGCTCGGCCCCGACGTGGAGGTCGTCCGCTACGAGGACGACTCCCTCGGCGGCGTGGAGGCCGACGCACGCGCCCACCTGCGGTTCGGCCAGGTCGACGTGCACTGCGAGTTCAGCCGGCTGCGCGACCTCGGCATCTCCTGCACGGTGACGGGCACCAGGGCGACCGTGACCATCGGCACGGACTTCCCGGCCGGTGAGTGCACCCTGGTCGCCTCGGACGGCGTGGAGTTGCACCGGGGCGACGTCGCGGCGGTGGCTCCCGCCCAGGACGAGTGGGAGCTGCTGTTCACCGAGCAGCTGGCCAACTTCGCCGCGGCCGTGCGCGGCACCGCCGCCGTGCACTCCGGCCCCGAGGACGGCCTGCGCGTCGTCGAGCTGATCCAGGCGTGCTACGGCGGCGCCCACAAGGAGGCCGCCAGGCCGTGGACCGTCCGCGGCACCGCCCCCGACAGCACAGTGCTCGACGGCCGCACGGTGGCGGTCACCGGCGCGAGCGGCTTCATCGGCGGCCGCGTCGTCGAGCGGCTGGCCCTGGGCACGCGGGCCCGCGTCCAGCCGGTGGTGCGCGGCTTCGGCCGGGCCGCGCGACTGTCCGTCCTGCCGCAGGACCGGCTGGAGTTCCGCCGGGCCGACCTGCTGGACACCGACGGGCTGCGAGCCGCCTTCCACGGGTGCGACACCGTCGTGCACTGCGCCTTCGGCAGTTCTGGTGGCGAGACGGACCGCTGGGCGGCCTCCGTGGAGGGCACCGCCAACGTCCTGGCCGCCGCCCGCGCCGCCGGGGTCCGGCGGGTGGTGCACCTGAGCACCATCGACGTCTACGACCCCACCGCCGCCGGCGAGCTGACCGAGGAGTCACCGGGCCGCCCGGCCGACCCGGCCGACCGCGAGTACGAGCAGCAGAAGCTGGCCGCGGAGCAACTGGTCCTCGACGCTCACGGGCCCGGCCTGGAGACCGTCGTGCTCCAGCCGGGCGTGGTCTACGGACCGTGGGGCGGCCAGTGGACCACCGCCCAGCTCCAGCGGGCGGAGGGCGACTTCGCCATGCTGCCGACGGGTGAGGAGGGCGGCGTGTGCAACGCCGTGTACGTCGACGACCTGGTGGACGCGGCGCTCCTGGCCGCAGACCGGGACTCGGCCGCCGGGCAGCGCTTCCTCGTCGGCAACGGCGAACCGCTCGGCTGGGGGCGGTTCTTCGACGCGTTCCGTGCCCTGCGCGGCTTGGACGGGCCGTCCGGGCCGGGCACCGGCGACCCGGTGCCCGACTGGGAGCTGGAGCTGTACCGCTCGACCGCGCGGGCCCGGTACGACAAGGCCGAGCGCCTCCTCGGCTTCACCGCGCGCACACCCTTCGCCGAGGGCGTCGAGCTGACCGGGCAGTGGGCGGCCTGGGCCCGGCAGGTGCCGGGGGCGCGGTCGTGACCGGGGTCACCGACGTGCTGGTGGTCGCGCCGCACCCGGACGACGACGTCATCGGCTGCGGCGGTTCCATCGCCAAACACGTTCGCAACGGCGCCCGGGTGACGGTCGTCGTCGTCATCGCGCGCGAGCGCAGCGCCCTGGACGACGCGGTCACCGACGCGGAGTTCGCCGCCGAGACGGAGACGGCCGCGAAGACGCTGGGCGTGCACCGCTGCGTCCGCTTCGCCGAGCCGTCACGGGACTTCACGCTCTCCCGCCGCGTGCACCTGGCCCTGGTGCGGGTCATGCGGGAGGTGCGGCCGCAGGTGGTCTACCTGCCCCACGACCACGACGACGACGTCGAGCACCGCATGGTGCACCAGCTGACCACCGAGGCTCTGTGGATGGCGCAGTCGGAGTTCTTCCAGGAGTCGGGTGAACGGCCGATGCCGGCGCCGCACCTGGTGCTCGGGTACGAGGTGTGGGCGCCGATGGCCCGGTTCCAGTACGCGGAGGACATCGACGGACAGATCGAGACCAAGGTCGAGGCGATGCGTGCGTACGTGTCGCAGTTGCGCCACGCCGCCTGGGACGAGGGCATCCGGGGGCTGGCCCGCTACCGGGGCACCGTCTCCGCGGGCTCGGGCCACGCGGAGGTGTTCCAGGTACTGGGCCTGCGCACTCCGACCCCGGGCGGCGGACCGTCCACCGGTCGGGCAGCCACGGCCGGGCGGGGCGAGGGGACGGGAGGCGGCCGTGACTGAGCGGCTCCTGGCGTGCGGTCTCGGCTCGGGGATGGACCGCTCGCTGGCTGAACTGCGGTCTCCGCGGCGGGAGTTGCTGGTGGTCACCGATGCGCCCACCGACCGGGCCCGGGCGGCGGCGGACCTGCTCCTGGTCTGCGACCCGACCGACAGCACGGCGGTCCTCGCGGAGCTGTCGGCGGCCGGCGTGTCCCACCTGGACGGCGTGTTCTCGCTCGGCGCCGACAACCCGCCGGTGATCAGCGTGCTGGCCCACCGGTTCGGCTGTCCCGGCCTGCCCGTGGAGACGGCGCTCGACTGCACGCTCAAGGACCGGCGGCTGGCGATCCTGCGCGAGGCGGGCCTCGACCTCCCCCGGTTCGCGACCGCCGAGAGTGTGGCGGAGGCGCTGCGGGCGGTCGCCGAGGTCGGCCTGCCGGCCGTGATCAAGCCCAGCGACCAGACCGGTTCGCTGGGCGTGATGAAGGTGGAGTCGGCCGAGGCGGTACGGCAGACGGCGGCCGAGGCGCTGCGTCTGAGCCCCGTCGGCCGGATCGTCGTCGAGGAGTTCCTGGAGGGGACCGAGCACACGCTGGCCGCCTTCATGGTCGACGGCGAGCTCCACCGGTTCGGTTTCGCCGACCGGGAGTACGGGCGCAAGGAGGAGTTCGCCCCGTACTTCTTCGAGGGCGGCGACACACTCCCCAGCCGGCTCGCCCCCGAGCAGATCGAGGAGGTCACCGACACCGTGCGGCGCGGGGCGCGGGCCCTGCGCCTGGACCCGGCGGTGATCAACACCGACATCCTGCGCACCCGTGACGGCCGGGTGGTGCTGCTGGAGATCACCTGCCGGCTCACCGGTGCGCGCATCGCCACCGAGGTGATGCGGCTGGCCACCGGCGTGGATCCGCTGCCCAACCTGGTGCGGCTGGCGCTGGGCCGCCCACTGGAGCTGTCCGAGCTGCGTCCGACGCGCAACGGGGCGGCGGTCCAGCGGTTCCTCCCGGCGGACGGCGGGGTGGTGGAGTGGGTCGGCGACCCGCGCGACGTCACCCGCCGGGCGGGGGTGCACGACGTGTTCTGGGGCATCGAGTTGGCGCCCGGCATGGTGGTGCCGCCCTACCGCGGCGGGGCCGACGTCCTGGCGGGGGTGATCGCGTACGCCGACGATCCGGCCGAGGCGGAGGCGATCGCCGGTCGCACACTGCGCGCGCTGCCCCTGCGGTTCAAGGCCCCGGCGGAATGACCACGACACCGGCGACGACCGCGCGCGGACCGCTGGGTGCGCGCCGCGGCGCGGACACCCGCGTGCACACGGGTACGCACACCGACGAGACGAGGGAGAACGGGATGGCCACTGATCCGGTGGACGAGGCCGCGGTCGAGAAGGGGATCGCCCGCACCGCCGTGGTCGTCGCCCTGCGCGACGACCTGCGGATCGCCGACTGCATCGCGTCGATCGACGAGGACGTGGAGATCGTCCTGGCGCTCAACGGCCCCAGCGACGCGGTGCTGAAGCTGATCGCCGAGCACCCTCGGCCGCTGACGGTCACCGAGATCGACGACGTCGGCAACCTGGGCGCTGCCTACAACGCGGGCGCCGCCGCCACCGACCGGCAGTACCTGCTGCTCATGGACTCCGACTGCACCTTCGCCCCGGGTGTGGTGCGGGCCATGGTCCGCGCGGTGCTGACCGCTCCGGTGGTCAAGGGTCAGGTGGTGTACGGGGAGTCGGACGGGCTGCTCAGCAAGCTGACCGCCCGGGTGCGGGAGTTCGACGAAGGCGACTACGTCAGTGCCCTGTCCCCGCCGCTCGTCTACAACCGGGCGATCGTCGACCACATCGGCGGCTACCACTTCGACGGGCTCATCCATTGGTGCGAGGACCGGGAGTTCGACTTCCGGCTCCAGATGGCCGGCATCCCGGTGGTGTACCTGCCCGAGGCCCGGATCTTCCACGACGCCCAGCACGGCTTCGCGAACATGCGCAGCTACTTCCGCTACGGCGTCGGGGAGGGCATCGCCCAGGAGACGGGCGTGTTCACCACGCCTGCCGTGCCGGTGCTGTGGCGGCTGTACGAGGCGACCAGGACCCTGCTGCACTGCGCCCGCGACAAGGGCGCGGGCGCCGCGGCGTACTACGCCCTGCTGAAGGTCGCCTTCCACGTGGGCACGGCGCACCATCTGCTCAACGACCCCCACCGGGTCCGGGACCGCTACCCGGCCTCGGCCAAGCGGGCCCGCATGGTTCGATCGATCCCGCAGCACAGCACCCGCCTGTCCGGGGCCCAGCTGCGGCGGCTGCGCCGGGCGCACTGGGAGGCGGGCCGGCGGATCGAGAAGGTGACGGACCTGTCGGTCTTCCACCAGGACGCCGCCGGCCCGGCCGCCGCGTCAGCCGCCGGCGAGGCGCGGGAGCAGCAGGCGTGAGGGGTGGTCACCGCCGTGGTGGACGGTGTGGTGCGCGACCACCCGGGGATGGACGTCGAAGCGGGGCGCGTTGCTGGCCGCGATGTCCAGACGTACACGGTGTCCGGTGCGGAACACGTGGCCGATCGCGCCGAGGCCGACGGTGACCTCGACCGGCCGGCCGGGGGCGGGCGGGGTGCCCGCCCCCGGCGCCGTCGCGGGCTCCAGCCGGAGGATGCCGTCGCACAGCAGCTCCGCACGCCCGTCGGGCCAGACGTCGACCAGCTTCCCGGTCACGTCGGCGCCCGCCGCGTCCGCGGTGACGTACACCGTCAGGACGGTGTCGCCGACCACGGTCAGCGGGGCGGTGAGCGGGGCACCGGTGAAGCACAGGACGTCGCCGCGCCGCTCGACCTCACGCTGGTCGAGCGGACCGCAGTCACCGCCGGTGAACTGGCCGGGCAGGGCGGTGGCACCACCGGTGGTGGGCACCGGGTCGGCCGGGTCGTGGCGGATCGCGTCGCGGCCGGCGGCTCGCGGTGCGCCTCCGGGCGTGAGCCGCCGGCCGTCCAGGTGGAGCACGTACTCCTCGGTACCGGGGACCGGCCAGTCGGGGAAGGCGCGCCACTCGTCGGCGCCGGTGAGGAAGAGCGTGACCGGCTCGGGGGCCACCGCACCGGTCCGCCGCCGGCGCAGGTGACGGTCGAAGTGGTCCAGGTGCAGGCCGGTGACGTCGAGCTCCCGCTCGTCGGCGGCGAGCCCGTAGCGGCGCTGCGGGAAAATGCCTCCGGTGACGCAGTGGGACCAGGGGCCGACCACCAGACGCGTCTCCACGCCCTGTTCCCGAATTCCCCGGTAATTCTCCAGGGCACCGGTGAGAAATATGTCGTACCAGCCCGTCAGATTCAGCACCGGAACATTTATGGACGGATACGCCTCGCGCGGTGCGCTGCGTTTCCAGTACGGGTGCCCGGAAGGGTGCTCGAGCCATTGACGGTAATAGGGGGCGAGCCGGTCCAAGAGGTCCGCGGCGGCGTCGGGATCCTCGTACAGCGCGTCGATCCGGTCGACCGCGCCGGCCACCTCGGCCAGCTCCGGCTCCGCCAGCCCGGCCCCGCTGAGCAGCAGGTCGTACAGCACCCAGTAGAGGAGGAAGCCCAGCTGGAAGGCGCCGCCCTGGCGGGTCCAGCCCTCGTCGAACCCGGAACCGGCCACGTGAGGGGCGATGGCGGCCAGTCCGGACGGCCGCTCGCCCGCCGCGAGCAACGCCGACATTCCCTCGTACGAGCGGCCGAACAGGCCCGCGGACCCGTCGCACCACGGCTGCCCGACGGCCCAGGCGACGGTGTCCGCGCCGTCCGCGGCCTCGTTCCAGTACGGCTCGAAGGTGCCGCCGGACGCGAACCGGCCGCGGACGTCCTGCACCAGCAGGGCGTATCCGGAGCGGACCAGTCGCAGGCCGTCGACGGAGGCACCGCCGGGGTTTCCGGCCTTCCCGTAGGGCGTTCGCCGGATGAGCACCGGCACCGCCCCGGACGTCTCCGGGCGATAGAGGTCAGCACTCAATAACACGCCGTCCCGCATGGGTACTTTCACATCGTATTCCACAACAGTACGCACCGGCCCATATTCCAACACATCATAGGAATTCACAATGGAGTCCTCCGCAGCTTCTTTGCTTAAACCGTTTTTCGACACGGCGCGCGACGATCCGGACCGTCCGGCCGTCATCGACAACGGTCTCGTTCTCACCTACGGCCGCTTCGCCGCCCTGGTGCTGACGGTGGCCGCCGCCGTGGAGCCGCGCACGGCCGGGCCCCAGCCGCCCGTGGGCGTCGTCGTGCACCACTCGGCCCGTGACGTGGCGGCGATCCTCGGCGTGCTGGCGGCGGGACGCGCGTACGTGCCGCTGGAGGTCCACCACCCCGAGGCCAGGCTGGAGGACGTCCTTCGGCGGGTGGGCTGCCGGGAGGCGGTGGTGACCGCGGAGACCGGCTGGCAGCCCGCCGTCGAGAAGGCGATCCGGCCCCGCTGGACGCTCTTCCCCACGGCGCCCCCCGCCCGGCCGCGGCCGGGCCCGCGGCCGGAGGACCCGGCGTACGTGCTGTTCACCTCGGGGTCCACCGGCGAGCCGAAGGGCGTGGTGGTCCCCCACCGGGCGCCCGCGGCCGTGGTGCCGTCGCTGCGCGGCCTGTACGGCGTCGGCGAGGGCGAGTTCGTGCTGCACTTCCACGGCGCGGGCGGCGACACGAGCCTGGAGGAGATCCTCCCTGCCCTGACGGGGGGCGCCACCCTGGTCATCGACGACGGGGCGCGGGAGGGCTTCGCGCGAGTGGCGGAGGAGCAGCAGCTCTCGGTCGCGGTGCTGCCCACCGGGTTCTGGGACAGCCTGACGGCCGATCTGCTGCACCAGGGCGCCCGGCTGCCCGCGTCCCTGCGCACCGTGGTGATCGGCGGCGAGGCGGTGCGCGCCGACATGCTGGAGCGCTGGCTCCGGCTCGGCGGCACCGAGCACGTCCGACTGCTCAACACCTACGGCTCCACGGAGACCGCGCTGGTCACGCACGCGGTGCAGCTCGCCGGGCCGGGTGCCCCCGCGCTGCCGGAGTCCGGCGGGGACCTGCCCATCGGGCTCCCCTTGCCGCACGTGGGCCAGCGGATCGACGAGACGGGCGAGTTGTACGTCTCCGGACCCGGCCTGGCACTCGGCTACCACGACAACCCGCAGGCGACGGCCGACCGGTTCACCGAACGCGGCGGCGTCCGCTGGTACCGCACGGGCGACCTGGTCGGCGAGGCGGCCGGCGGTGTCCTGGTGTTCCGGGGGCGCTCCGACCACCAGGTCAAGATCCGCGGTTTCCGGGTGGATCTGCTCGACGTCGAAGCGCTGGTCGGACGGTGCGAGGGAGTGTCGTCGGTCGCGGCCGCCAGGGTGGACCGGGCCGGGCACTCCTCGCTGGCCGCGTTCTTCGTACCGCTGCCGGACGTCGAGCCGGACGCGGTCGCCGCGGGCATCCGCGACCGGCTGACCCGGACGGCGCCGCCGCACCTGGTGCCGAGCCTGATCGTGCCGGTGGACGCGCTGGAGCAGACCCATACCGGCAAGGTGGACCGGAACGCGACCCGCGACCGCCACCTGGGCACCGTCGGGGCCGCCCGATGAGCGCCGCCGCCATGAGCCCGGGCGCGGACGCCCGGGCACTGGCCGCGTACGCCTCGGACAGGCTCGGGGTGGCGCTGGTACCGGAGTCCGCGCACGGCGACGACAGCGGCTGGGACTTCCGCGTCACCCACATCCGCGCCGCGGACGGCACGCCCTGGATCCTGCGGCAGCCGCGGCGGCCCGAGGTCTCCGGCCGGCTGGCCGTCGAGGGCGCCGTGCTCGGCGCCGTGCGCGACCGGGTCCCGGTGCCGGTGCCCGACTGGCGGCTGCACACACCGGACCTGGTCGCCTACCCGCGCCTGTCCGGCGTGGCTGCGGGAAGCGAGGACCCTGCCACCCTCGTCTACGGCTGGTCGATGGACCCGCTGGCCCGCCCGGACCGCTACCTGGAGCCGCTGGCCCGCTGCCTGGTCGCCGTGCATTCCACGCCCTTGGACGGCACCTGGAAGCTGCCGGGACGGCACCCGTACGGCCCCGAGGCCATCCGCTCGGAGGTCGCGGACAAACTGGCGCGCGCACGGGCCGAACTGGAGCTGCCCGCCGCCGGGGTGCGGCGCTGGCAGGAGTGGCTGGACGACGACCGTCTGTGGCCCGACCGCCTGGTGCTCGTCCACGGGGACGTGCACCCGGGCCACACCCTGGTGGAGCGCCGCCCGTCCGGCCCTCCGATGCTCTCGGCCCTGCTGGACTGGGCGAACGCGGGCATCGGTGATCCTGCGGTGGACTTCGTCGACATGCTCTACGCCGGTGGCACGGTCCTCCTGGACCGGCTCCTGGACGCCTACCGGGCGGCGGGCGGCGATGTACCCGCCGGCCTGCGGTCGCACATCCTGATCCGGGCGTCCTTCCTCTGGGTCCACGTGGCGCTGCGCGGCCTGGACACCGGCCGCCCGGCGTGGACGGAGACCGCGCTGCGGAGGATGGCCCGGTGAGCGGCGCGACGGCGTACACGGTCCACGGCTCCGGGCGGCCGGTGGTACTGGTCGCCGGTGCGGGAGGCGCGGGCCGGATCTGGGAGCACCACCAGGTGCCCGCGCTCACCGCGGCGGGCCACCAGGTGATCACCTTCGACCACGGCACCACCGGCTCCTGCGCCGATGAAGTGGCCGCCGAGGTACGGCGGCTCCTCACCGCCCTGGGGCTGCCGCCCTGCCCGCTGGTCGGACACTCCCTGGGGGCCCTGGCGGTACAGGAACTGCTCCTCACCGATCCGCACCTGGCGAGCGGCGCGGTGCTGGCCGCCACGCGGGGGCGGCCCGATCCGGTCGGCGACGCGCTGGCCCGCGCCGAGGCCGCGCGCGCCGAGACGGGCGGCCGGCTGCCGCCGGAGTACGAGGCGTTCGTACGGATGGTGCAGAACCTCTCCCCCAGGACGCTGGCGGACGAGGACGCGGTCGCACCATGGCTGGACCTGTTCGAGATCGCCGTGCTCACCGGTGCCTCCGCCGCCGCGCACCGCCCGCGCCCGCCCGTCCCCGACCGGCTGGCCGCGTACACGCGGATCACCACGCCCCTGCTGGTGGTGGGCTTCGCCGACGACGTGCTGAATCCCGCCCACCTGAGCCGTGAGGTGGCCGCGGTGATCCCCGGCGCCCGCTACACGGAGCTGGCGGACACCGGCCACCTCGGTTTCCTGGAACGGCCCGACGCCTTCAACACCGTCCTGCTGGACTTCCTCGCCGCCCTCCCCACGACCGACCCCGGAGCGTCCCGTGTCCACTGAGTTCCCCGCTGAAGCCCCCGCCCCGGTCGAGGTGGTGCACGTCGGCCACGAGCAGCCCGAGTCCTGGAACGCGGCCGTGTACCTGTGCGGGCCCACGCCCACCGACCCCGGGGAGCCTTCCTGGCGCCCCTCCGCGGTCGCCGCCCTGCGTGCCGCCTGGGGCGGCCCGGGGCGGCTGGTGGTCTTCCTGCCGGAACCCGCCGCGGGCGGGTCCTACCCGCCGTACGCGGACCAAGTCGCCTGGGAGGAGGAGGCGATGCGCCGCTCGGACGTCGTCCTGTTCTGGATCCCCCGGGTGATGAACCGGCTCCCCGGTCTGGTCTCCAACATCAAGTGGGGGGTGTGGTACGACTCCGGCCGGGCGGTGCTCGGCGCGCCGCCGGAGGCCGAGCGCATGGCGTACCTCCTGCACTTCGCCGAGACGTTCGGGGTGCCGGTGGAGCGCACCCTTCCGGGGGCCGCGGCAGCGGCCGTGCGCGCGGTGGGCCGCGGCTCGCGCCGCACCGGCGGCGAGCGGGCCGTCCCGCTCGTGGTGTGGCGGTCCGAGAGCTTCCGGAGGTGGTACGCCACCCGCCGGGCGGCGGGCTGTCGGCTGCTCGACGCACGCGTGGAGTGGTACGAGCGGGCCGCGGCCCCGGACGGAGGCCCGGCCTGGCTGCTGACCGTCACGGTCGCGCCGGGCGACGGGGGCACTCCGTCCGTGTGCCGCCTGCTGTCCGCTCAGGGGCAGGGCATGCTCATGTAGAGCGCCTGCTCGCCCTCGGAGGGGGTACCGGCGTAGAGGGCGGTGTCCAGCCCGCAGAAGGTGAAGCCCATCCGCCGGTACGCGTGGATCGCGGGCGCGTTGATGTTGGTGACCTCCAGCCAGAGGTGCCCCGCACCCCGCTCACGGGCGAACTCCACCGCGAGCCCCATCAGTGCCCGCCCGACCCCCCGCCCCCGGTGCTCCGGAGCGATCTCGATGTCCTCGACGGTCAGCCGGCGGTTCCACTCGGAGTACGAGACGGCGACGAACCCGGCCAGGTCACCGGCGGCCCCGTGGGCGACGAAGGTACGGGAGTCGCCGTCGTCGCCGTCGTCGCCGTCGTCGCCGTCGTCGTCGTCGGACTCGTCCTCGGGGAACACCTTGGTCAGGGGCGGGTCCACCGCGATCTCCCGCAGGGCGAACCCGTCGTCGGCGACGGTCACCTGGAAGACCGTGCCGGTGGTGAAGGAGCCGTCCAGGGCCTCGATGGCCTCGGCGTCCCCGGGGACGGCGGTGCGGTACTGGTAGGCGGTGTTGTCAACAGTGGTCACGGTACGACGCTAGGGCCCCCGGACCACGACGGGACGGCTTTCGGCCGACCACGCCGGCGCACCCTCGGACCCGGCCCTCGCTCGCAGGGGTATGCCGGGTCGTCGGCGGTGCCGTGCGGGGACGCCGTACGCGTTCCGCCCCGCCACGACCGCGGCGGCGGTCACCGGGCCAGCAAGCCGGACCGCTCCCGCGCCCGATGCCGGCCACTTGCCGACCTGAGCGGCCCGGTGACGTCCCTGGCCTGCGGTGCGCCAGGTGGTCGAGCGTGCCTTCGCCTCGCTTCACGCCCCCGGTCAGCCGCCACCGGGGCGGACCGGAAGCAGGCCGGAACTGATCGACCGCCGCCGCCAAGTGGCCGCGGAGTTCCGGACGTCGGACCTCCCGCCCGCGAAGGCGGCGTGCGTCACCCGACGGCCTGGCGGACGTCGGCCCGCCGCCTTCGGCGCACGGCAGGGCGGCGAGTTCGAGGGGCGCGGAACGTGCCGCCGGGGTCGTCCACGCCGGGGAACGGCCCGGTCAGCGTGCCCATCAGTCCCTGCCGATGACGACCACTTCGTCCTCGGCCGTCCAGCGGCGCCGCTCGTCCTTGGGCGGATTGACCCGCATGCCGTAGCCGGGGCTCGTCGACGCATCGGCGTGGCTCCGGTATCCGATGGCGCATTCGCCACGGCGACGTGCCGCGGCCACGACCGTGGCGAAGGACGTCTCGCTCCCCGGCAGCACGTAGTCAGTGGCCGGCCGCAGGCGAACCCCGGCGCCGTCGGCGGAGAACAGCTCCTCGAACACCGCCGCCAGGTGCCGGTTCTGGGAGATCTGTGCCAGGAGCAGGCCGATGAGCTTGCCGCTGATGATCACGTCGGCTCCGGGGCTGATGGGGGCCAGCGCCCGGTTCCGGTCGTCGACGAGTTCGGTGACGACCGGCAGTTCGCGCCCGGTGGCTTCCTCCAGTTGGCGCAGGAGCAGGAGGGTGACGAGCGTGCGGTTGTCGGGGTCGTCCGACGGCTGTCCGGGAACGGGGTCCCGGCCGAGCACGATCACGCTGTCGTAGGAGTACACGTCCAGGCGCCGCAGGGTCTCGGGCCGGGTGACGTCCCCGTGGTGCAGTGTCAGGCTCAGGTCGGTACCGCTGTCCGCGTCGGCCTCGTTCACCTGCCGGAGTGTCGCTTCGCCCTGGTCCGCCACCACGTCGATGACCGACCCGGGCCGGGCTCGGCGGCGCAGCTGGTCGACTATGAGCGGCGCTCGGCGGTTCCAGCCCAGCAGGAGGACCCGCTCCGCTCGCGCGGGCGTCGAAGGACCGGATGCCATCGCCGGTTCCTCGGCCAGCTCCGCGCAGTCGTCCAGCCACGTCGTGTCGTCGTCGCGGGAGATGACGACGAGCAGGTCGCCCGGGGTGATGGGCGTGTCCGGCGGTGGGTTGAGCAGCGGGGCGTCTCCTCGCACGATCCCGACCACGCTCGACGTCCGGTAGGACAGCAGCGCCTCGCCGAACGGGCGGCCGGTCAGCGCGGGTTCGGTGACCAGGTAGAACTCGTCGCCGGCGAAGTCGAGGAGTTCCTGGTGGACGAGGGAGAGCCCGGGGCGGCGGGCGGCCTGGACGATCAGCCGGGCGGTGATGGTGTCGCTCTCCAGGACGACGCCGCCCGGTCCGGCGGCGAGACAGGCGGCCAGGCGGTACCGGTCGTCCCGGACGGCGGCGACGACGGGCGGACGGTTCTTCTCCCCGGCCAGAGCCGCCCTGAGCGCCAGCAGTGTCTTGACCACCTCGGCGTCGGCGTCGGGCTCGTCGTGGGGCAGGACCAGCACGACACCGGCCGTGGCGGGGCTGGTCAGCGGGAGCACGGCCGGGTCGGTGACGGGGCCGCTGCGGCAGATCAGCCGCGTACGGCCGACGGGGCCCACCTTGGTGCCCAGGGCCTCCTCCATGAGGGTCTTGTCCCGGTCGGCCAGCACCGCCACCGCGGCGTGCCGCTGGTTGGCGTTGGCGGCCACCAGCTCGCTCACCACCGTGAAGACCTGCTCCGACCATCCCAGGACGACGGCGTGCCCCTGTTCCAGCACGGTGGAACGGCCCCGTCGCAACGCGTTGAGCCGCTCCGTGAGCGCCGTCGTGATCAGGCCGACGAGCGCCGAGACGTACAGCAGAGTGACCAGTGCGAGCAGCACCGACATCACCACCCGCGGCGGCGCGCCCGTCTCACCGCCCAGCCGGAGTGTCTCCCCGGTGAGGTGCCAGACCTGAGCCAGCCGGTCCGCCGGGGACGCCGGCGCGTCGGGGTCGGTCCACACCAGCACCGCGCTGACCGGGACGACGACGGCCAGGCACAGCAGCGCCATCCAGCCGACGAGGACGGACGCACCGCGGGCCAGCGTGCTGTCGAACCAGTAACGGGCTCTGTCACCGAACGGAGTGCGCCGCTGCGCCACTCTTCCCCCTCCCCCTCCCATGCCTCGCACTCCCGCACAGGCCGCGTCGGCGCCGGGTACGGTGATGCGCCGCGCGGGCCCGCCGCAGAGCACGGACGTGGCTACGCATGTCGCAGTGTGGGGGATTGATCACCGCGGCAGAGGGGGTTGGCGCGGTGTTCATCCCTTCGGGTTCCCCGAGCCGTTCGTCTCGGCAGGCCTGCTCTGGCGTCAGGGTCTGCCGCCGCTTCCCCCGTTCGGGTCAACGCCGGAGCGAAGGGCGGGCGTCCGGCCACGGCCACCGGTACAAAGGCCGCCATGACTGAAGATCACGCGCCGGCGCGTGCAGATGACGGTTTTTCCCGGAGGAGCTTCGCGGCGGCGGCAGCGGTCGGCACCGCCACGGTGGCCACGGCGCTGACCAGCGGTGTCGCCACGGCTCTGCCCGCACCGGCCGCCCCGGACGACAAGCGTGAGACCGACTCCGGCCGGAGCCTCGCCGTCGCTCGCGCCTTGCTCGTACTGGACTCCGACGACCGCCCCCTCGTACCGCGTTACCAGAGCGTCCTCCAGAAGGGACTGCCGGCTCAGCGACGGACACGGCCCAAGAACGTCCTGGTCATCGGCGCCGGCCCGGCCGGTCTTGTGGCCGCCTGGCTGCTGAAGAAGGCGGGCCACCGGGTGACGGTGCTGGAGGCCAACGGCAACCGCGCGGGCGGACGCATCAAGACCTTCCGCAGCGGTGGCCACGAGCGCGCCGAGCAGCCCTTCGCCGATCCCCGCCAGTACGCCGAGGCGGGTGCGATGCGCATCCCGGGCAGCCATCCCCTGGTGATGGAGCTGATCGACCAGTTCGACCTCAAGAAGCGGCGGTTCCACTACGTCGACGTCGACGGCGAGGGACGTCCCGCCAACCGCACCTGGATCCACGTCAACGGCATCCGCGTCCGGCGCGCCGACTACGCCCGCGCGCCCCGGCGCGTGAACCGGTCGTTCGGCGTTCCCAAGGCCCATTGGGACACCCCCGCCGCCACCATCCTGCGCTCCGTGCTGGACCCGGTGCGCGACGAGTTCAGTCACGTCGGCCCGGACGGCAAGCGGGTCGACAAGCCGCTCCCGGAGCGGCTGAAGGGCTGGGCCCGCGTGGTGGAGCGGTTCGGTGACTGGTCGATGTTCCGCTTCCTCACCGAGCACGCCGACCTCGACGAGCGGACCGTCGACCTGATCGGCACCCTGGAGAACCTCACCTCACGCCTCCCCCTGTCCTTCATCCACAGCTTCATCGGCTCCTCCCTCATCAGCCCGGACACGCCGTTCTACGAGTTGGAGGGCGGCACGGCCGTACTGCCGGACGCGCTGCTGGAACGCGTGCGCAAGGAGGTGCGGTTCGACCGCCGGGTCACGCGCATCCAGTACCACCACCCCGACCGTCCTTCGCCGGACGCCGAGAACGTCCGGAGCAAGGGCCCGCACGTGTGGGTGGACACCGTGTCGGAGGGCCGCGACGGCCCCGTCGTGCGCGAGCAGTTCACCGCGGACGTCGCCGTGGTCACGGTGCCGTTCTCCGGACTGCGCCACGTACAGATCGACCCGCCCCTGTCGTACCGCAAGCGCCGGGCGGTCTGCGAACTGCACTACGACTGCGCGACCAAGGTGCTGCTGGAGTTCAGCCGCCGCTGGTGGGAGTTCGACGAGGCCGACTGGAAGCGCGAGTTGGGCGCCGTCGATCCGGGTCTGTACGACGCCTACCGCACCGGCCGGGCCGCCGCGGACGGCAGCCTGCTCGGGGCGCATCCCTCCGTGCCCGACGGGCACATCACGGCGGGTCAGCGCACCCACTACGCCGCCAACCGCGCCGTCGCGCGGGATCAGCCGGAGGCGGCCGACGTCATTGGGGGCGGCTCGGTGTCGGACAACGCCAACCGCTTCATGTTCAACCCTTCCCACCCGGTCGAGGGCAGCGCGGGGGGTGTGGTCCTGGCCTCCTACAGCTGGGCGGACGACGCGCTGCGCTGGGACTCCCTGGACGACGAGGCGCGGTACCCGCACGCCCTGTGCGGCCTCCAGCAGGTCTACGGCCAGCGCATCGAGGTCTTCTACACCGGCGCGGGCCGCACGCAGAGCTGGCTGCGCGACCCCTACGCCTACGGGGAGGCGTCCGTGCTCCTGCCCGGGCAGCACACGGAGTTGCTGCCCGCCATTCCCGTGGCCGAGGGGCCGTTGCACTTCGCCGGGGACCACACGTCCGTCAAACCGGCCTGGATCGAGGGCGCCGTGGAGTCCGCCGTGCGTACCGCCCTGGAGATCCACACCGCTTGAGCCGCTCGGCCCGGTGAGCGCCGGGCGGCCCGGGTGACCGGTTCGGCCGGCGTGGCCGTCCCCGCGGAAGGGCGCGGGGACGGCCACCGGCGTGACGGCGGGGTCAGCCGCGCCAGGTGTCGTTGAGAGTGATCTTGGTGGACGTGGTGGTGGCGGTGCGGTTGGCGCCGCTCTCCCAGGTCACGTTCCCTGCCTGGTCCTTGCGGATGTACTTGTACTCGAAGGACGTACCCGCGGGGACGTCGACGTCCAGTTTCCACACCGGGTAGGCGGCCGGGTCGAGCTTGAGGGCGCTGCCCGGGTTCCAGTTGCCGAGTTCCGGCCTGCTGCCGGTCACGTAGATGTCCTGGCCCCAGCTGGTGGTGGCGTTGACGGCGAAGGACACCCCGGAGGTCACCGGGTCGGGGCCGGGTGCGGTGCCACCGTCGCAGTTCCGGGCGTTGACGTGCAGGGCGAGGGCGGTGTGGGCACCGAGGGTGGCGGTGAGCCGGCCGGACCCGTCGACGGTGACGGCCTTGCCGGACTGGACGTCGCAGTAGTCACCGGCGGGCAGCGACGTCTGGAACGTACGGGTCAGCGGGGAGCCCTCGTGGTTGATGGCGACGTACGCCTTGGAGCCGCGTCCGAAGGCGATCCGGTCGCCGCCGTTGTCCCACCAGTCGGTCACCGCCTGGCCGCGGGCGGTGTTGCGGAAGCCGACCATGGAGGAGATCTCGCGCCAGGCGTGCTGGCACTTCCAGCCGTCGCTGTAGCAGGCGTTCACCTGGCCGCCGCTCGGCGGGCCCGCGTCGCGGTCGGTGAACTCGTAGCCGGAGTGGACGTCGGGGTTGCCGTACGGCCAGGCCAGCATGAAGACGTTGGCCAGGGTGTAGGTGGCGCCGTCCTTGTAGCTGAGGGTCTCGCCGTTGCGCTCGGTGTCGTGGTTGGCGACGAAGACGTTGGACTTGTCGGAGGGCATGTAGCCCCAGCCCTCGCCGAAGTTCTTCAGGTAGGCGAGGTTCTCTTCGTTGAAGACGCGCTTGAGGTCGCGTCCGTAGCGGAACTCCTGGACGTCGCCGCTGCCCAGGTACTCCGTCGGGGAGACCGCCTCGCCGGCGCCGTAGATGGCCTCGTGCTTCCAGTACACGTTCGGGTCGCCGAGCCGGGACTTGATGTCGGCCAGGTCCCCGGCGGGCATGTGTTTGGCCGCGTCGATCCGGAAGCCGTCGACGCCCAGGGACAGCAGGTCGTTGAGGTAGCCGGCGATCTTGCCCCGTACGTAGTCCTCGCCGGTGTCCAGGTCCGCGAGGCCGACCAGTTCGCACGCCTGGACGTTGAAGCGGTTGCGGTAGTCGTTGATCTCCGAGGTGCAGTCGTCCATGTCGGGCGCCGAGTAGACGCCCGGGTAGTTGTACTTGGTGTATGGCGAGCCGCCGGTGCCGGTGCCGTTCCCGGCCGACATGTGGTTGATGACGGAGTCGGCGATGACCTTCACACCCGCCGCGTGACACGTGTCGACCATGCTCTTGAACTGCCCGCGGTCGCCGAGGCGGCCCGCGATCCTGTAGCTCACCGGCTGGTAGGAGGTCCACCACTGTCCGCCCTGGATGTGCTCCTGCGGCGGGGAGACCTGGACGAAGCCGTACCCGGCCGGGCCGAGGGTGTCGGTGCAGGCCTCGGCGACCGAGCTGAACTTCCACTCGAACATCACCGCGGTGACGTCCTTGTCGCCGGGCGGGGAAGCCTGCGCCGGTGCCGCGGTGGCGAGGAGGCTGCCGGCCACACCGGCGGTGAGTACGAGTGCTGCGGCGGTGGTTCTGCGCGCTCTGCTGGTGCTCCTGTGCATGGAGTCTCCCGTGTGAGGTTGCGGGCGAGTGTCCCGGGGGCCGGCCGACGGGTGTCCGGGGAGTCGGCACACCTTTGCACGTCATTGCTGAAAGATGACTGCAAGGTGTTGCGGTCGTGACCGTAAGGGCACGGCTCCGTGCCGGTCAACACCTCGGACGAGTCCGGTCCAGCACATGACGCGACGTCAGCCAACGTGCCGACCAGGTGTGTTGCGCGACACCGATTGAAGGAAGGTGAAGCGCGACCCCTTTACGGCACCGTCATACGCGGGTAACTTCTCGCTTCCGTCACAGCTTTCTGCAATTTTCCGTTCGTTCTTTCAGTGCCGGAGCGCTCGCACCGGCCGCGGCCACGCCGTCGCCTTCTTCGGAGAGAGCATGAAACGCACCCGCACGCGGCTGCTCGGACGTCCGTTGGCCGCCGCATCGGCCGCCGGCGGCCTCCTGAGGCCGGTGTCCTTCGTACCGGCCGCGCCGTCGCCGAGGACCGCCCCTCCGCCGCGCGCCCGGCCGGCCGGTGAATCCGCCGGCCGGGCGCTCGTTCGTCAGATCGGGAAGTGCGCGTGGCCCCTGGCCTGCGCGGTGACCCAGCGGGTGTCGGTGAATGCCTCGGCGCCGGCCTGGCCGCCGAAGCGGCCGTAGCCGGAGCCCTTCACGCCGCCGAAGGGAGCCTGGGGTTCGTCCGCGATGGACTGGTCGTTGACGTGGACGATGCCGGTGCGCAGTCGGCCGGCGACCTCCAGGCCCTCGGCCAGGTTCTCGGTGATGACGCCCGCGGTGAGCCCGTACGGGGTGTCGTTGGCGAGCGCCACGGCCTCGTCGGCGCTGTCGACGACGTGGACGACGGTCGCCGGGCCGAAGATCTCGTCGTAGTAGATCTTCATCTCCTTGGTGACCCCGGTGAGGACGGCCGGGCGGATCAGGGTGCCCGGTTCCTCGATCTCGCCGGTGCCCGCAGCCAGTTCCGCGCCCTGGGAGACCGCGTCCGCGAGGAGCGACGCGACCCGGCGGGCGGCGGCCTCGTTCACGACCGGGCCGACCGCCGTGCCCGGGTCGCCCGGGTCCCCGCAGGGCAGTGCCCGGACGCGGGCGGCGAACCTGGCGGTGAACTCGTCGGCGACCGAGCGGTGGACGATGACCCGGTCCACGCACATGCAGATCTGGCCCGCGTTCATGAAGGATCCGAAGACCGCGGCGTCCACCGCGTAGTCGACGTCCGCGTCCTCCAGCACCAGCAGGGCGTTCTTGCCGCCGAGTTCGAGGACGGCGGGCTTGAGGTGCTGGGCGGCCTGGACGCCTATGGTGCGGCCGACCTCCGTGGAGCCGGTGAAGTTGACCATCCGCACCCGGGGGTCGGCGATCAGCGCGGTGACCACCTCGGCCGCGTCGGCGCGGTCGTTGGTGACGACGTTGAGCACCCCCGCGGGCAGTCCGGCCTCGTGCAGGACGTCCGAGATCAGCAGGCCGCAGGCGATCGGCGCGTCCTCGCTGGGCTTCATCACCACGGTGTTGCCCATCGCGATCGGCATCGCCACCGCGCGGACACCGAGGATGACCGGCGCGTTCCACGGCGAGATGGCGGCGATCACCCCCTTGGGCACCCGCACCTGCGCGGAGTGGACGCCGTCGGCGTCGGTGGCGAGGATCTGGCCGGTCGGGCGGCTGACCTCGGCCGCCGCCTCCAGCAGGATGTCGGCGGCCAGGCGGGCGTTGAAGCCCGCCCAGGGGGCGACGCCGCCGACCTCCGCGGCCATCAGCCGTACGACCTCGTCGGTGCGCTCGGCCATCAGCTGCGCGGCGCGCAGGAAGATCCGGCGGCGTTCGGCCGGCTTGGTCGCCGCCCATGCCTCGAACGCGGCGTCGGCGGCGTCCACGGCACGGCGTACGTCGTCCGGTGTGCCCGCGGCGACCTCCGCGCAGGCGGCTCCGGTCCAGGGGTTGGTGTCGGTCGCGGTGCGGCCGGAGGAGGCGGGGACTTCCTGGCCGTTGATGATCAGTCCTCGGGAGAGGGACACGCGGTGCTCCTGTAGAGAGGGGACGTGCGGGCTCGTGCCTCGGCGGGCGCGGGTGAGGGGGCGACGGCCCGGCGGGGCGCAGGCCGCGGTGGGCGGAGCCGACCAGCGCCGGGGCGGCCACGGGCGCGATCACGCAGTTCCAGAAGCGCGCCCGGGGCCGTGACGACCGCGCCCCCACCGGTGCCGGTGGCCGTCGGGAGCAGCGTCCCCGGGGCGGGTCTGGTCATCACCGGCGCCACCGTGACGAACACCGACACTGGACCACCATTTTTTCGCTGAGTGAACTTACTTTCATTGAACGAGTGTGCCGAGTGTGCGCGATCGCCGAGACGCCTGTCAATGGCCGGTAGCGTTCTCCCGAAGACGGGTACGGCCTGCTGTGCCGGGAAGCCGACACAGCAGCCGCCACACAGGAGGGAGTGCCATGGCGCCGGGCGTTTCGAGGGCGGCACCGACGGCGTCGGCGCCGGTGACCCCTGCGCCGGCCGATCCCCCGGCGGAAGCCGCCGGCCCGCTGGAGCGCGGACTGGCCGTGCTGCGGCTCGTGGCCGACTCCGCTCGCTCCGTGCGTCCGGGTGACCTCGCCCGCGCGACCGGCCTGGCGCGTTCGACCGTCGACCGGATCACCGCGACCCTGACCCACCTCGACTATCTGCGCGCCGTGGGACGCGACCTCGTGCCCGCCCCGCGCCTGATGGAGTTCGGCAACGCCTACCTGCACGCGAGCGGCATGTCCCGGGCGCTGAGGCCGAGCCTGGAGCGGCTGGCCCGCGCCCTCGACGAGTCGGTCTCGGCGATCGTCCTCGACGGCTGCGACGCACGCATCGTCGGCAAGGCCGTCCCGCCCGGCCGGATGATCCCCCTGGGTTTCCGGGTCGGCGACCTGCTGCCCGCCGAGCGCTGCGCGGCCGGTGCCGTACTCGCCACCGGCTGGCGGCCCGACACCTACGACGCCTGGCGGGCCCGCCGTGCCGCCGATCCCCTCGACGAGACCTTCCCGGCCGTGCCCGCGCGCCGCGCCGCTGTGCCCTCCGAGCGGACGGAGGCGGACTTCGCCGCCCGGACCGCGACGGCCGACGCGGACGGCTGGGCGCTGGACGACCAGCTGGTCGCCCCGGGCCTGGCAGCACTGGCGGTCCCGGTACGCGACCCCGGCGGCCGGCCCGTCTGCGCGATCAGCGTGCTGGCGCACACCAGCCGCCGCAGCGGCGACGAACTGCGCGCGCACGCACTGGCCACGATGACGGAGGAGGCCGTGCACATCGCGGACGCGTTGTACGGCACCTCGGCGGCAGCCGCCGCGCCGCCCGCCGCCCCCGCCTACGCCGACGCCAAGCCGGAACTGGGGCCGTCCTTCCTCCAGGCACTGGCCAGGGGCCTCGCCGTCCTGACCGTGCTCGGCCGGCAGCGCGGCGGACTCACCCTCGCCGAGGCCGCCGGGGCCGCCGGGCTCTCGTATCCCAGCACCCGGCGCAATCTCCTGACGCTCCGACAGCTCGGTTACGTGGAACAGCGCGACCGCCGCTTCCTGCCGTCCCCACGCGTCCTGGAGCTCGGTTACGCACGGCTGTCCACCCTCACCCTCGCCGACATCGCCCAGCCCCACCTGACCGAACTGGCCGGGCGGGTACGGGAGTCGGCCTCACTGGCGGTCCTCGACGGCATCGAGGTCCACTACGTGGCCCGGGCCGCCGCGCAGCAGATCACCAGCGCCCGGATCATGCCCGGCACGCGGCTGCCCGCGTACGCCACCTCCATGGGCCGGGTCCTGCTCGCGGACCTGCCCGAGGCGGACCGGCGGGAGCGCGTCAACGCCTCACGTCCCCGGGCCCTGACCCCGCACACGCTCACCTCGCCCCCTGCGCTCGGCGCAGCCCTGGACCGGGTCGCCCGTGAGGGACACTCCCTGGTCGAGCAGGAGTTGGAGGCGGGGCTGCGCTCGCTGGCCGTACCGGTCCGGGACCGGGGCGGGCGGACCGTGGGAGCCGTGAACATCGCCCTGCACGCCGGCCCCGAGCCGCCCGAGCACACGAGGGACACCCTCCTCCCCGCACTGCGCGCCTGCGCCGCCCGGATCGAGGCGGACCTGGCCGTCGCCTTCACCGACAGTCCCGTACAGGCCGGCTGACCAACTCGGTGCCGCCGAGGAACTCGCACCGACGGGCGGCGCTGACCGGGCTGGAGCACCGCGGGCGGACGTACGCACTGTCCGGGCCGGCACGGACCACACCCAGGCAGCAGGCCCGAGCGGTCGGGGCGGCCCCGGCGCACGAGGTGACCGTCGCGGAGGTCAGCCGGGAAGAGGCGCACCGGCGGATGGCCCGCTTCATGGGAGACCGGGCCGCGCACGCGGTGCTCGCGAGCCGAAGCGATCCCGGCGGCGGCCTCGGCCGGTGGCCGCACCGGCCGAGGCACCGCCGTCGCCGGTCGCCCCGCGGCAGGGCAGAATCGGGGCAGGAGGCCGTGGGAGGAGGCGACGCGTGCGGGAACGACCGTGGCTGCGCGGGGTCCGACGGCGTCCCCAGCCGCTCGTCGGCGGCCACCGGGCCCTCAAGGCCGCCCTGCGGCCGGTGACCGAAGCGGTGCGCGCCCGGCGTCGGCTGGCGTGGCTGAACGAGGCCGGCATGCGTATCGGGACCACGCTGGACCTGCGGTACACGGCCGAGGAACTGGCCGGGTTCATGGTGCCCGAGCTGGCCGACGGGTGCGCGGTGGACCTGCTGGAGTCGGTGCTCCGGTTCCAGGAGGGCGACCACGTCGAGGGGGTGGCGGGCACCCCCGAGCTCCGGGCCATGGCGGTCTCGGAGATCCCGGGGCTGGATCTCGCGCCGGACCCGGTGGGCGAGGTGGCGGTGTACACCGCCGACCGGCTGGTGCGCACGTGCCTGACCACCCGCAAGCCGGTCCTGGTCACCCGTATGGAGCCGTCCGACTTCCACGCCGTGGCACCCACTCCCGAGGCGGCCGATCTCCTGCGGCGCGCGGGTGTGCACTCCTACCTGGCGGTCCCGCTGATCGCCCGCGGGGTGCTGCTGGGCCTGGCCGACTTCGTCCGGGCCGGCAGCCGGACGCCGTTCACGCGGGCCGACGTGGCGCTGGTGAGGGAGCTGGCGTCCAGGGCCGCCGTGCACATCGACAACGCCCGGCTCTACGGGCGGGAGCGCGAGCACGTGGTCACGCTGCAGCGGGCCCTGCTCCCCCGGTCCCACCCGAGTACACCCGGTCTCGACGTGTCCGCGTGCTACGACCCGGCCGGCGATCCGGCCGCCGTGGGTGGCGACTGGTTCGACGTCGTCGCGCTGCCCAGCGGCCGTACCGCGCTGATGGTGGGCGACGTGATGGGGCGCGGCCTGGCCGCCGCCGCGACCATGGGCCGGCTGCGCACGGTGGCCCGGACCCTGATGGCCCTCGACATCGCGCCCGAGCGGCTGCTGGCCCGGCTGGACCTGGCCGCCCGCGACCTGGAGGAGGACCAGGTCGCCACCTGCCTGTGCGCGGTCTACGACCCGTGCGGCAGCACCTTCCGCATCGCCAGCGCCGGCCACCCGCCGCCGCTGCTGACCGCTCCCGACGGCACCGCCTCGTTCCTGGACGTGCCCGCCGGGGCTCCGCTGGGTGCCGGGGTGATCCCGTACGACCCGGTCGACTGCCCCGTACCCGGGCGGGGCCGGCTGACGCTGTACACGGACGGCTTGATCAGATCGCGCACCGCCGACCTCGCCACCCAGATGGACCGGCTGCGGGAGGCGGTCGGCGACGGGGTTCCCGAGGACGGGGCGGTGTGCCGGGCGGTCACCGAGCGGGTCGGCGGTGACCGGTCCGACGACGCGATCGTCCTGGTCGCCGGGGCTCGCCCGCTCGGTCCGGAGGAGGATGTGTACGTACGGACGCTGCCGCCGGACGGCAAGGCCGCCGGACAGGCCCGTACCGCGGTGCGCGAGCAGCTGGTGAAGTGGGGCCTGGCCGACCTGGTCGACTCGACGGAACTGGTCGTCAGCGAACTGGTCGGCAACGCCCTGCGGTACGGGAACGCCCCCGGTGAGCTGCGGCTGCTGCGGCACGAGCGGAGACTGTCGGTGGAGGTGTCCGACTCCGGGCCGGATCTGCCGCAGATCCAGCACGCGGACGTGAGCGACGAGAGCGGGCGCGGCCTCCAGCTGATCAACATGATGTGCCGGAGCTGGGGGTCGTGCCGCACGCCCGACGGCAAGGTCGTCTGGGCCGAGCAGGACCTGCCCGTGCGGGGCGGACCGGCCGGCCCCCGGTAGCGCCCGCGCCGATCCGGCCCCGCGCCGCCGGTGCCTACGCCGCCTGCTCCGCCCGGTCCCCCTGCTCCGCGTCCTCCCCCTGCTCCACCGGCTTCCCCGGCGTCGGCCGCCCGAACTGGGTGCGGTGCAGTTGGGCGTAGCGGCCGCCCGCCGCCAGGAGTTCGTCGTGGGTGCCGCGTTCCACGATGCGGCCCGCCTCGACGACCAGGATCTGGTCGGCCGACCGGATCGTGGACAGCCGGTGCGCGATCACCACGGCCGTCCTGCCCTCCAGGGCCTCGGTGAGGGCCTCCTGGACGGCCGCCTCGGAGGTGTTGTCGAGGTGGGCGGTGGCCTCGTCGAGGATGACGACGCGCTGGCGGGCCAGCAGCAGCCGGGCGATGGTCATGCGCTGGCGCTCACCACCGGAGAGCCGGTAGCCGCGCTCGCCGACCACGGTGTCCAGGCCGTCGGGCAGGGAGCGTACGAGGTCGGTCAGGCGGGCGCGGCGCAGCGCGTCCCACAGCTCGGTGTCGGTGGCGCCGGGCCGGGCCAGCAGCAGGTTGGCGCGGACCGTGTCGTGGAAGAGGTGGCCGTCCTGGGTGACCATGCCGACGGTGTCCCTCAGTGACCGGGCGCCCAGGTCGCGCACGTCGACGCCGCCGACACGGACGGTGCCGCTGTCGGCGTCGTACAGGCGCGGCAGCAGCTGGGCGATGGTCGACTTGCCGGCGCCGGAGGAGCCGACGAGCGCGACAGTCTGGCCCGGTTCGGCGCGGAAGGAGAGGCCGTGCAGGACCTCGTCGCCGCCCCGGGTGTCCAGGGAGGCGACCTCTTCGAGGGAGGCCAGGGAGACCTTGTCGGCGGACGGGTAGCCGAACCGGACGTCGTCGAACTCGACGGCGACCGGGCCGTCGGGGACCGGGCGGGCGTCGGGCTTCTCGTCGATGAGCGGGGTCAGGTCCAGCACCTCGAAGACCCGCTCGAAGCTGACCAGGGCGCTCATGACCTCCACGCGGGCCCCGGCGAGCGCGGTGAGCGGCGCGTAGAGGCGGGTCAGGAGCAGTGCCAGCGCCACGACGGCGCCCGGGTCCAGGGTGCCGCGGAGGGCGAAGAAGCCGCCGAGGCCGTAGACGAAGGCCAGGGCGAGGGCGGAGACCAGGGTGAGCGCGGTGATGAACACCGCCTGGGCGGTGGCGGTGCGCACACCGATGTCGGCGACGCGGCGGGCGCGGTCGGCGAACTCCGCGGACTCGTCCTCGGGGCGGCCGAACAGCTTGATCAGCGTGGCGCCGGGGGCCGAGAAGCGCTCGGTCATGCGGGTGCCCATGGCGGCGTTCAGGGTGGCGGCCTCGCGCTGCATGACGGCCATGCGGCGGCCCATGCTCCGGGCGGGGAGCACGAACACCGGGAGCAGCACCAGCGCGAGCAGGGTGATCTGCCAGGACAGGGTGAGCATGACGGCGAGGGTGAGCAGCAGCGTGACCAGGTTGCTGACCACACCGGACAGGGTGTTGCTGAAGGCCCGTTGGGCGCCGATGACGTCGTTGTTGAGACGGGAGACCAGCGCTCCCGTACGCGTACGGGTGAAGAACGCGACCGGCATGCGCTGTACGTGATCGAACACAGCCGTGCGCAGATCGAGGATGAGTCCCTCCCCGAGGCCGGCCGAGAGCCTGCGGGAGAGGATGCCGAGCACCGCCTCCGCCACCGCGATGAGCGCGATCAGCAGGGCGAGACGTACGACCGTGCCCTCGTCGTCGCCCGACACGATCGCGTTCACGACGTTGCCGGCCAGGACGGGTGTGGCGACGGCGAGCAGCGCCGTCGCCATCCCGAGCAGGACGAACCGGGTGATGCGGCGGCGGTGCGGGCGGGCGAACGCGCCGATGCGGCGCAGCGTCGCGCGGGCGAGGGGGCGGCGCTCCTGCTCGGCGTTCATGACGCTGTGCAGCTGGGTCCAGGCTGTGATCTCCATGCTCATGCGAGCGACGGTAGAACCTCAAGCAACCTTGAGGTCAAGGACGGGCCGCCTGCCGTCCGTAAGCCCTCGTCCGCGCGTCGGTCACCCGTAGTTGGTGCCCTGCGGGGAATCTCTTGCGATGTGACAGCGGCAGAACTCCCCGAGCAGACCGTCTCCACCCGCGTCGCCGTCCGCCGGAACGGCCGTGCCCGCCTGGTCCGGCGGATCCTCTGCGTGCTTCCGCTGCTGCTGGTCACCGTGGTCGCGGTGCGGCACCGGTCCGTGCTCGCCGAGGGTTTCGGCCATCTCGCCACGGCCAGGTGGCCCTGGCTGCTCGCAGCGGCCTGCGCGACCTGCCTGACCTGGGTCGCCGCGGCCTGCACCCGGCAGGGCGCCGTGGTGGAGCGGCTGCCCCGGCGGCGGCTGCTCGCCACCCAGTTCGCGGCGGGCGCGGCCAACCACCTGCTGCCGACGGGGCTGGGCGCGAGCGCGGTCAACCTGCGGTTCATGGCGGTGTGCGGGCTGCCGCTCGCCCGCTCCTCGGCCGCCCTCGCCCTGTACCTGCTGGCGGAGAGCGTCGGCCGCATCGCCCTGCTGGGCGCCCTGCTGATCGCGTTCCCCGGCGCGCTTCGGCTCGGCACACTGCTGCCCGAGGGGGCCGCGGGCCCCCTCCTGGCCGCCGCGGGCGCGGTGCCGGTGGTGGCGGCGGGCGTGCTCGCGCTGGCGCCACGGCTGCGCGGGGCGCTGGCCGCCTTCCTGCGGACGGCGCTCGGCGAGGCCCGCTCGGTGCACACCCGCCCGGCCCGGGCGCTGGCACTGTGGGGCGGCGCTCTCGCGTTTCCCGCGCTTCAGGCGGGTGCGCTGGTCCTGGTGGGGCAGGCGCTGGCGTTGCCGGTGCCTGCCGGGCACATGGCGGTGGCGTATCTGGCGGCGACGGTCGCGGTCGCGCTGGTGCCCACGCCGGGCGGTATCGGTTCGGTCGAGGCGGCGCTGGTCGTGGCGCTGGTGGCGGCGGGCGGCCCGGCGGCCGTGGCCACGGCGGTGGTGCTCGCGTTCCGGCTCATGACGGTGTGGCTGCCGCTGCTGCCGGGGGCGCTGACGCTGGCGGCGTTGGTGAGGATGAGGGTGATCTGAGGCCGAAACGCCTCATACCGCTCTCCGGGGCGGTACCGGCCGGCGCTCGGCATGCGGCAGGATGAACGGTCGCGCCGGTCGAACTGCCTTGCGGACCGGCGTGATCGCGCATCCCGACATCCAGCAAGGTATCGAGCAGGTGACGACGTGACGAAACTGCACATCCGGCCGTCGGCGACGGCTTTCGCCGCAGCCGTACCCCCTGAAGGTGACCGGTGACGGACGACCCGACCATGGATCATCTGGTGCCCGCCGGCATCGCGCTGGCGGCGGGCCTCTTGGGAGCGTTCCTGCTGCGCGTGCTGCTGCGCTGGCTGGCAGGCCACGCCGGGCGCACCCGCTGGAGCGGCGACGACGTCCTCGTGGCCGCGCTGCGCACCGTGGCACCGTGGGCCGCGGTCGCGGGCGGCGTGGCGGGGGCGGCGGCCGCGCTGCCCCTGACGCGGACGGTGCAGCACGGCGTCAACCAGGTACTGACGATGCTGCTGATCTTCGTGGTGACGGTGTCGGCCACCCGGGTGGTCGCCGGCCTGGTGCGTACGGTGACGCTGTCCCGTTCCGGGGTCGCCGGGTCGGCGACGATCTTCGTCAACATCACCCGCATCCTGGTGCTGTCCATCGGCTTCCTGGTGATGCTGCAGTCGGTGGGCGTCTCCATCGCGCCGCTGCTCACCGCCCTGGGCGTCGGTGGTCTGGCGGTGGCACTGGCCCTGCAGGACACGCTGGCCAACCTCTTCGCGGGCGTCCACATCCTTGCCTCGAAGACCGTGCAGCCGGGTGACTACATCCAGCTCAGCAGCGGCGAGGAGGGCTACGTCGAGGACATCAACTGGCGGCAGACCACCGTCCGTGAGCTGTCCAACAACCTGGTCGTGATCCCGAACGGCCAGCTCGCGAAGTCGAACATGACCAACTTCATGCGGCCCGAGCAGCAGCTGACCATCCTGGTCCAGGTCGGTGTCTCCTACGACAGTGACCTGGAGCACGTGGAGCGGGTGACGACCGAGGTGGTGGCCGAGGTGATGACCGAGATCACCGGGGCGGTGCCGGACCACGAGCCGGCGGTGCGTTTCCACACGTTCGGCGACTCACGGATCGGTTTCACGGTGATCCTGGGCGTCGGCGAGTTCAGCGACCAGTACCGGATCAAGCACGAGTTCATCAAACGCCTGCACAAGCGCTACCGCGAGGAGGGCATCCGCATTCCGGCGCCTGCCCGGACGGTCGCGCTCCAGCAGGGCACCGTGGTGTTCCCGCAGCAGCGGTCGGGCGAGGACGTCGCCCCGTTCGCCTGATCATCCACTGATTCGCCCACCTGTTCACTCGCTGGTGCGGCAGGGGCCCCGCGGCCGGTTGTCCGGAATCTCCGCACGGCCCCTGTCGAGCCCGGGGCGATCACGAGATATCTTGATGTCGAGCAATGTTGCAGACGTGGAGCGGAGCACCCGGTGACTGACTCGACCATCATCTATACACACACTGACGAGGCCCCGGCCCTGGCGACGTATTCGTTCCTGCCGGTGATCCGGGCATACGCCTCGCAGGCGGGTGTCGCCGTGGAGACCCGCGACATCTCGCTGGCCGGCCGCATCATCGCCCTGTTCCCGGAGTACCTGACCGAGGACCAGCGCATCCCGGACGCCCTCGCGGAACTCGGCGAGCTGGCCAAGACCCCCGCCGCCAACATCATCAAGCTGCCGAACATCTCGGCGTCCATCCCGCAGCTCAAGGCCGCGATCGCCGAGCTGCAGGGCCAGGGCTACGCGCTGCCGGCCTACCCGGACGACCCGAAGACCGACGAGGAGCGCGACATCCGCGCCCGGTACGACAAGGTCAAGGGCTCCGCGGTCAACCCGGTCCTGCGCGAGGGCAACTCCGACCGCCGCGCCCCGGCCTCGGTGAAGAACTACGCCAGGAACCACCCGCACCGCATGGGCGCCTGGACCGGCGAGTCCAAGACCAACGTCGCGACCATGGGCGAGAACGACTTCCGCTCCACCGAGAAGTCCACGGTGATCACCGAGGACGGCACGCTGCGGATCGAGCTGGTCGGCGACGACGGCACCACCACGGTGCTGCGCGAGTCGGTCCCCGTGAAGAAGGACGAGGTCGTCGACGCCTCCGTGCTGCGCGTCGCCGCGCTGCGCGAGTTCCTGACGGCCCAGGTCGCCCGCGCCAAGTCCGAGGGCATCCTGTACTCCGTGCACCTGAAGGCCACGATGATGAAGGTCTCCGATCCGATCATCTTCGGCCACGTGGTCCGCGCCTTCTTCCCGAAGACCTTCGCGCAGTACGGCGAGGCGCTCGCCAAGGCCGGCCTCACCCCGAACGACGGCCTGGGCGGCATCTACAAGGGCCTGGAGTCCCTGCCCGAGGGCGCCGAGATCAAGGCCTCCTTCGACGCCGAGCTCGCCGAGGGCCCTCAGCTGGCGATGGTCGACTCCGACAAGGGCATCAGCAACCTGCACGTGCCCTCCGACGTCATCATCGACGCCTCCATGCCGGCCATGATCCGCACCTCCGGCCACATGTGGGGCCCGGACGGCCAGGAGCACGACGCCCTCGCCGTCATCCCGGACTCCTCCTACGCCGGCGTGTACCAGGCCGTCATCGAGGACTGCCGCGCCAACGGCGCCTACGACCCCTCCACCATGGGCTCGGTGCCGAACGTCGGCCTCATGGCGCAGAAGGCCGAGGAGTACGGCAGCCACGACAAGACCTTCGAGATCCCGAACACGGGCACGGTCCGCCTGATCGACCAGAACGGCACCGCCGTCCTGGAGCAGACGGTCTCCGCCGGTGACATCTTCCGCGCCTGCCAGACCAAGGACGCCCCGATCCGCGACTGGGTGAAGCTGGCCGTCACCCGCGCCCGCGCCACCGGCGACCCGGCCGTCTTCTGGCTGGACGAGGGCCGCGCCCACGACGCCAACCTGATCGCCAAGGTCGAGGCGTACCTGCCGGAGCACGACACCGAGGGCCTGGACATCCGGATCCTCAACCCGGTGGAGGCGACCAAGCTGTCCGTGGAGCGCATCCGCCGCGGCGAGAACACCATCTCCGTCACCGGCAACGTGCTGCGCGACTACCTGACCGACCTGTTCCCGATCCTGGAGCTGGGCACCAGCGCCAAGATGCTGTCGGTCGTGCCGCTGATGGCGGGCGGCGGCCTCTTCGAGACCGGCGCCGGCGGCTCCGCGCCCAAGCACGTGCAGCAGCTGGTCAAGGAGAACTACCTGCGCTGGGACTCCCTCGGCGAGTTCTTCGCCCTGGTGCCGTCCCTGGAGCAGTACGCCGAGGTCACCGGCAACACCCGCGCCAAGGTCCTCGCCGACGCCCTCGACCGCGCCACGGCGACCTTCCTGAACGAGGACAAGTCCCCGACCCGGCGCGTCGGCGGCATCGACAACCGCGGCAGCCACTTCTTCCTGTCCCTGTACTGGGCGCAGGAGCTGGCCGGGCAGACCGACGACGCGGACCTGGCAAAGGCCTTCGCCCCGCTCGCCGAGAAGCTGTCCGCCGACGAGCAGAAGATCGTCGACGAGCTGAACGCCGTCCAGGGCAAGCCGGCCGAGATCGGCGGCTACTACCAGCCCGACCCGGCCAAGGCCGCCGAGGTCATGCGCCCGTCGGCCACGTGGAACGAGGCGCTGGCGTCCCTCGCCTGATCCTCACCCGGCCCCGGGTCACGCGGCACCCCGTCTCCGTCCTCACGGAGGCGGGGTGCCCGTCTGTCTCGTCACCACGCCCTCACGGAGCAACCTCATGACCGACGCACCCGCGTCCTTCCGGATCGTCCCCGGCGCCCCCGCGTCGCCCGTCATCCTCCACGTGCCGCACTCCGCACGGGAGATACCCGCCGACGTCCGCCCCGGCATCGCCCTGGACGACGCGGCGCTGGAACGGGAGCTGGACCACATCACCGACTCGCACACGGCCCGGATCGCCGAGGCGGCGGCCGGGCTGGCCGGTCTCACGCCCTGGCGGTTCGTCAACCGGATGTCGCGACTGGTCGTCGACCCGGAGCGGTTCCCGGACGAGCGGGAGGAGATGACGGCCGTCGGAATGGGCGCCGTGTACACGCGGACGTCGCACCGCGAGGTCCTGCGGCCCGACGACACCGACCCGGAACCGCTCGTCGAGCGGTACTTCCGGCCGTACGCGCGCGCGATGACCGAGGCGGTCGCCGGCCGGCTCGCGGCCACCGGACGGGCCGTGATCATCGACGTGCACTCCTATCCCACCGAGCCGCTCCCCTACGAGCTGCACGGCGAGGGACCGCGCCCGCCGGTCTGCCTGGGCACCGACGGGTTCCACACGCCGTCCGAGCTGCTCGCCGCCGCCCGGGAGGCGTTCGCCCCGTGCGGGGAGACGGGGCTCGACAGCCCGTTCAGCGGGGCGTACGTGCCGCTGGACTTCTACGGGAAGCGGCAGGAGGTCGGCGCGCTGATGGTGGAGATCCGCCGGGACACCTACATGACCGAGCCGGGCGGCCCCGCCGGACCCGGACTGTCCCGCCTCGCGGCATCGCTGGCGGCGCTCGTCGACGCCGTATCGGGCTGACCACCGGACCGCCCACCGGCTGGTGCACTTCCGCACGGCAGCCGCCCGCGGGCGCGGCGAGGGTGGGTGCATGGGCGCAGGAGACCACCGCGCCGACCGGCCGGGTCCCGCCTCCGGTACGGGCTGGCCCGCCCTCCACCTTCGGCGACGGCCACCACTCCTGCACACGGGCGCCGTCCTCGCCCGGATGCGGACCGAGCTGCTCGTGGACCCCCTGCTGGAGCGGCTGCCGGGGCTGCGGCTCGCGGTCCCCGCCGGCCGGGTGGCCCGGCGCCGCACGACGATGATCCGCGGGCCGCGCACTCTTCCCTGCGCCTGGTCCGGGCAGACGGCGGGCTCAGGCCCGCAGCCACTCCGTCACCACCACGTCCCGGCCGGTCCGCAGCCGCAGCGCGAACGGGCCGGTGGGCGGGGCCTCGCCGGTGAACCGGCCCAGATCGTCCGCCGTCAGCCGCGCGTGGGCCAGTGGACCGCTCAGCACCTCGATCCGGGCCGGTCCCGGCGGCAGCACCTGACCGATCAGTCCGTCCGCGGTCACCTCGACGTCGACGGTCACGTCGTCCGCGCGGAAGGTCAGCATCCGCGGTGGGTCCGTCTCTCCTCTGACCGGGATGGCGTCGACCAGCGAGTCGAAGGTGAGCTCCGCGACGCGGGCGTCCAGGTCGTGCAGGGCGAAGGCGTCGACGGCGATCCGCCGCAGCTCGGCCGGGACCGGGTCCAGGATCGCCGCGGCCTGCCGCAGCTCCTCCTCCAGAAGGCCGGCGCCGAGTTCGTCGTCCGTGAGCCTCCCCTCGGACCGTTCGTCCCCGAAGCCGTCGTGCTTGTCGCTCATATCGTCCCCCGTGCCTCTAGCCGGGCCCGCAGCCTGCGCAGGCAGCGCTGGCGCATCGGCCCGATGCTGCCCACCGCGATATCCAGCGCGGCGGACACCTCCTGGTAACTGGGCGGCGGCGAGGAGATCAGCACCCGCAGCAGCCGGCGGCACCGCTCGCCCAGTTCTTCGAACTCCTGCCACAGCCGCCGGACGCGCTCGGTCTGCGCCGCGGCCTCCTCGGAGTCGAGCACCGACTCCTCGGGCGTACGGTCCTCGCTCGGCCGGTCGAGCAGCTGCGGATCGTCGGTCGGCATCCACCGCCTCGACGCCCTGAGCAGCTTCAGGCACTCGTGCCGTGCCGTGGTGGCCAGCCAGGAGCCGGTCTTCTCCGGTTCGCGGATCCGCCCCAGGTGCTGAGCGAACCGGAACCAAGCCGTCTGGTACACCTCGTGCGCGTCGGCGTCGGACAGCCCGTGGGCCCGCGCGACGGACCACACCAGCGGGCCCAGCCCGTCCACCAGTGACTTCCAGGCCGCCGCGTCCCCGTCGGCCGCCAACTGGACGAGCACCCCGACCTCTGCACGATCCACGGTCCCACCCCTCGTGTACGACACGCCATCGTACGCCGTGGAGTGGGTGGTTCCGCCCGCCATCGGGCCCCTCACGCCCCGCCGGCCGGCGGGTCGACGGACACCGGGCGCCAGGTGGGCGGCAGCAGCGCCGGTACGTGCGCCCCGCGCACCTCCGCGTACTCGGTGTTGGCCGCCAGCAGTTGCTTCCGGGCCTCGCGCGGGTCCCTCTCCTTGTGCGCCGTCATGTAGGAGGCGACCAGGCCCGCGACCACGGGGGTGGCGAAGGAGGTGCCGCTCCACTGCGCGTACCCCTCGAACATCACCTGGTCCGGCTTGGCGGGGGCCTCGCCCGGCTCGCTGAGCACCCCGTTGTGCCGGGGGTACTGACAGGTGCAGGCGTAACCGAACCCGTACCGGCAGTCGTCGTAGGTGGAGTGCTGGTAGATGTACGGCACGGGCGTCTGGAAGCCGGTGAAGGCGCTCGTGAGGCGCTCGCCGGGAGCGTAGGCCTTGACCCAGCCGCCGTGGTTGCTGAAGCAGGCACCGAACTCGCCGTCGCCGCGCAGCGCGCCGACCGACAGCACGGAGTTCTCCCAGCCGGGCAGGTCCGCGTAGGCGGCGGGCCAGAAGGGCGTGGCGCTGGCGTTGTTGCCGGCGGCGGCGACCAGCAGGGTGCGCTGTTCGCGCAGTTCCTCCATGAAGGCCTGGACGCCGAGCAGGCCGTCGGTGCGGCCGTTGGAGGTTCCGGCGGAGAGGCTGAGGACCTCGGGCCAGCCGTCCCGGTCGACGGCCTCGAAGAGCTTCTCGCCCAGCTCGGACTCCAGGATGGCGCCGGCGTCGTTGAGGGTGCCCAGGACGGTCACGTCGGTGTTGGGGGCGACGGCGGCGACGAGCCCGGCGATGAAGGTGCCGTGCCCGACGTACTGCTGGAGGACGCCGTCGTCGTCGCGCTCCCGGACCTGGGCGTCGCCGTCGGCGTGGGCCAGCAGGGGGCAGGACCGGTAGTCGTGCATGAGGCCGGTGTCGATGACGAGGACGCCGACGGCGGTGCCCGCGTCGTACTCCGTCTGCGCGGCGGCCGGGTTCGGCGGCTCGCCGATCGGTACCGGGACGGGTTCGTCGCCGGGGCAGGCGTTGACGGCGATGGAGACGACGTGGTTGCGGCTGATCAGCCGGCGGCGGGCACGTCCCTCCACCGTTCTGAGGGAGCGCAGGGCGTTCGCGACGGTCAGGTCGCCGCTCCGGTCGCCCTCGCCGGGGTCGCCCACCTGGATCCGGGTGATGCCCGTGCGGTTGGTCTCGGGGCTCGCCCGGCGTACGTGGTCCGGGGTCAGCCCGGCCATCGCGGTGAAGTGGTCGCGCACGGTGTCCTCGACGAGGCGGGCCTCCTCGCCGTCGCGGGCGAGGACGACGCCCTTCTCGTAGAAGAACTCGGCGGAGTCGTCCGGCCCCATCGCCAGCGGGATGTCCGGCATCGAGCGCTGGATCTGGTCGAACTGCTCACGGAATCTCTGTGGTGCCATGGCGTTTCCTCCACGGGGACGTGCGGTGGTGGCGGCGGTCGCGGCGACATTCTCGGCGAGGCTCTCGGCGACGGTCGTCAATCAGAGTCCGGGGGTGGCTGATTGATACAGACTCGAACCTGTGTGGCGTGGTTCCGGAGCACTACCATCCGTGGGGTGACAGCGGGAAACGACTCGGTTCTCCAACTGCTGCCGATGGTGTTCGCCGCCCCCAACGAAGCTCTGGCGCGGGCGGAGGAGCTGCTCGGGGCCGACCCCTCACCGCTGCACGCCTCGGTCGCCCATCAGGTGATCGGCATCTGGCAGCGGGACTTCGGCGACACCCGGCGGGCGCTGGCCCATCTGCGGACCGCCCGCGAACTCGCGGCCCGCGCGGACTCGGCCGACCGGGAGGCGGACGTACTGGCCACCCTCGGGGTGGCTCTGGTGCACTGCGGCCGCACCCGGGAGGGCCTCGCGGCGTTCGAGCGGGGAGTGGCGCGCGGCACCGGGCACACCCGGGCACGGGTGCTGTACCGGCGGGCGTACGTCTGGTGGGTGCTGGGCCGGCACGGCGAGGCGCTGGAGGACGTACGCCGGGCGATCCAGGTGCTGCGGCAGGCGGACGACGTGATCTGGACGGCGCGGGCGCTGACCCTGCGGGCCACCGTCCATCTGGCGCTGGGTGCGGTGGAGCGGGCGGACGCCGACTTCGCCGCGGCGGAGGCGTTGTGGGACACCACCGGCCAGGAGCACGACAAGGCCGACGCGGTGGAGAGCAGGGGGCTCGCGGCGTTCCGGTCCGGTGACGTGCCGGCGGCGCTGCGGCTGCTGGACGAGGCGGAGGAGCGGTACGCCAAGCTGGGCACGCCGACGTTCATGCTCACCATCCGGCGCTGCGAGGTGCTGATGGCGGCGGGGCTGGCCCCGGAGGCGCTGACGGAGGCGGACGCGGCGATCGCCGCGCTGGACGGGATCGGCGGGCAGTCCACCCGAAAGGCGGAGCTGCTGCTGGTCGCGGCGCGGGCGGCACGGTTGGCGGGCGATCCGCAGACGGCGCTCGCGCGCGCGGCGCTCGCGGTACGGCTGTTCGCCGGGCAGCGGCGCAGCTGGTACGAGACGCACGCCCGGCTGGTGCTGATCGAGGCGCGGGTCGCGACGGGGCGCGGGTCGGGCCGGCTGGTGGCCGACGCCGCGGCGGTGGCGGAGCGGCTGGCCGCCTTCGGTGCGCCGGCCGCTCCGGAGGCGTCGCTGCTCGCGGGCCGGATCGCGCTGGAGCTCGGCTGGACGGCGGACGCGGAACGGCATCTGGCGGTCGCCGCACGCAGCCGGCACAGCGGGCCGCCGCTCGCACGGATGACGGGGTGGGCGGCGCAGGCCCTGCGGGCGCGGGCGGCGGGGTCGGCACGGGGCGTGCTGGAGGCGTGCCGGCGGGGCCTGGACGTCCTCGACGACCACCGGATGACGCTGGGCGCCTCCGAGTTGCGGGCGCGAGCCACCGCGCAGGGCGCGGAGCTGGCGGCGCTGGCGCAGCGGGCGAGTCTGGTCTCGGGCGGGCCGCGGCGGCTGCTGGTGTGGAGCGAGCGCTGGCGGGCGACGGTGCTGTCCGCGCCGCCGACCCGGCCGCCGGCCGATCCCGCGCTGTTGAGCGGCATGACGGCCTTCCGTGAGATCGCCGCCCGCGCGGAGGAGGCCCGGACGGACGGCGGCCGGCCCGCCCCCGCACTGGAGCGCGAACAACGGCGGCTGGAGCGGGAGATCCGTTCCCGCACCCTGCACATGCGGGGCGAGGCGCCCGGCGACGGTGACCGGTTCGACGTCGGGCGGCTGCTGGCGCGGCTGGGAGACGACGTGCTGCTGGTCGAGCTGGCCGTGCTCGACGGACGCGTGCACGTACTGCTGTGCGGGCGGGGCCGGGTACGGCGGTTCGAAGCGGGGCTGCTGGCCGATGCGGAGCGGGAGGCCGAGCACGTGCAGGCTGGGCTGCGCCGGCTGGCCCATCCGGGGGCGGAGGCACGGCTGCCGCTGGTGGAGGCGGCGGGGGCGCGCCTCCAGGAGCTCCTGCTCGGACCCGCCGCGGCGCACCTGGGCTCCGGCCCGGTCGTCGTGGTCCCGCCCGGACGGCTGCACCGGGTGCCGTGGGCGTTGCTGCCCGCCCTGCGCGAACGGGTCCTGAGCGTGTCGCCGTCGGCGAGCAGCTGGCTCCGTGCGAAGGAGACCGTGCCCCCGTCCGGCGGCCGCCAGATCCTGGTACGCGGTCCGGGGCTGGCGAGCGGCGGCGCCGAGGTGCCGGAACTCGCCGACCGGTATGGGGCGGCGCCGCGGACGCCGGGTGGCGAGGAGCCGTGGGCGCCGCCGCCCGGGGGCGGGAACGGGGGGCCGGCCGGGGCGGAGGACGGAGTGCCGCGAGCGCCCGGGCCGGCCGGCCGGCGAGGCGTCCCGGCCGTGCCGGGGGGCCGCGGGACACCGCCGTCGGCGGTCACCGGCCGCTCCGAGGAGCAGACCGGGGCGGGGTACGGCGGGACGCACGGGCCGCGGGCCACCGCGGTCGACTCGTCAGACGACCCGGACGGCGCGGCACGAACCCCCTGGCCCGCTGACCGGGGCACGGGCCCCGTCCGTCCGGGCACGCGCGGGGCGTTCGATCCCCCGGACGGGCCCTCGGAGGGCCCGTCCGGCGGTCCCACGGCCGGACTGCCGGCCGGTGGTCGGCGTGTGCGGCCCACCGTGCTGGAGGGGGACGCGGCGCGGGTGCCGCGGGTGTTGCGGGAGCTGGACGGAGCGGCACTCGCGCACATCGCCGCGCACGGGACCTTTCGCGCGGACAGCCCCTTGTTCTCCTCGCTGCGGATGGCGGACGGGCCGCTCATCGTGCACGACTTCGAACGGCTGGACCGCAGCCCGTACCGGATCATCCTGTCCTGCTGCGACACCGCCCGGTTCGCGTCGGTCGGCGCGGACGAGCTGCTCGGGCTGGTCACCGCGCTGCTGCCGCTGGGCACCGCCGGGGTGGTGGCGTGCAGCGCGCCGGTCAACGACGCCGCCGTGGTGCCGCTGATGCTCGCGCTGCACAAGGGCCTGGACGCGGGGCTGTCCCTGGCGGAGGCGCTGCGCGACGCGCGGGCCGCGCTGCCGGGCGACGCGGTGCACCAGGCGACGGGGTGGGCGTTCTCCGCGTTCGGGGCGGCCTGAGAGGCCCCGCCTTCAGGCCGGCTGCGGCTCGGGCAGCTCCATCAGCCAGGGCAGTGCGCCGCGGTCGCCGGCGCCGAGGCGGGTGTAGGCGCCGTAGAGGTGGTTGCCGACGGTGCGGACGGAGAGGGTGAGTCTCTCCGCGATCTGCCGGTTGCTCAGGCCGGCGGCGGCGAGCGTGACGATCTGCCGTTGCCGGGCGGTGAGTTCGCCGAACACCAGCCCCGACAGGGCCGGGGTGCGGGCACCCTGGCAGCGCCGGGCGAGGGCGACGGCCCGGGTGCGGGCGGTGCGGGCGGCGCCCGGGTCGCGGTGGGCTCGTACGGCCTGGGCGTGCGCCTCGGCGGCGAACAGCAGGAACCCCCGCCGCTCCAGCTCCTCGGCCACCCGGTCCAGCGCCGGCCCGTCGCCCCGCTCGAGGGCGTCGGCGTGCCCGGCGAAGACGCCGGTCAGCCGGCCGGCCGCCCGCTCGGGGGCACCGAGGCGCACGGCGTCGTACGGGTCCCCGGAGCGCGCGGCCGCCCGGGCCGCCCCGTCGATGTCGCCGCGCGCGGCGGCGGCCCAGGCCTCGGCCGCTCCGTGGCTTTCCGCCGTCGTGTCACCGGACTGGGCGGCGGCCAGGGCGAGTTCCTCGCGGCAGGACGTGTCGTCGGGGCTGGTGCGCAGGCCCTCGCGGGCCCAGGCCGCGGCCTCGGACAGCCGGCCGCGCAGGCGCGCGAACCGGGCGCGCAGAGCCGCGTACCGGGCCGGCAGCGGCATTCCCTCGGCCGCCAGCCACTCCCCCACGGGCGTCTCCAGTGCCCGTACGTCGGCCTGCTCGATGCGCAGGGCCATCGCGTCGTTCTCCCCCGCCAGGGCGGGCCCGCACCGGTCCGGGGCGCGGCCCAGGCGCCGGGCCCGCAGTCGGCCCGCGGCGGCGCGCAGCACCGGGCCGTGCAGGGGGTGGGCGAGACGGGCGGCGCCGTGGTCGTCGACGGCGACCAGGCCCTCGGCCTCCAGGCGTTCCAGGACCCCTGCGTCGAGGGCGTCCAGGTCGAGGGGGAGCGGCTCGGCGAAGGCGAGGCGTTCGAGCGTCTCGCGTTCCTCGGCGCGGGGACGGTCGAGCAGGTGGGCGGCGCGCTCCCGCACAGCCGTGGTGAGGGGCACCGGCCCCCGCCACGCCCACTGGTCCGTGCCCGGGACCGGTGCGAGCAGCCGCTCCTCGCCCACGGCGGTCACCAGCTCGCGCAGCAGCCGCAGGTCCCCCCGGGACAGGCGGTGCAGCCGGTCGACGGTGAGCGGGTCCAGGGCGGTGGCCGCGCCGGCCGCGAGCAGGTCGGCGGTCTCCTCGCGGGGCAGCGGCTCCAGGGTGAGGCGCGGCAGCAACTCCCCGGACCACAGCCGGGACACCGCGCCCGGCGCGGGAACGCCCTCCGTGGCGACGACCAGGAGCCGGGTGCGGCCGTGCACGGCGAGCTGGTGCACGAGGGCGGCTGAGGCGTCGTCGAGCAGGTGCGCGTCGTCGACCAGCAGCAGGCGTACGCCGGACAGGAGGTGGAGCGCGCGGTGCAGGGTGACGCTCTCGGGCAGCAGGTGGGCGAAGGCCGCGAAGGGAATCGCCCGGGTCTCGGGTGTCCCGGCCGCCCGGGCGCAGTCGGTGCCGCGGACGGCCTCCGTCACGAGTCTGGTCTTGCCGCAGCCCGCGGGGCCCGTCACCACGATGCCGTTCCGTCCGGCCGTCACCGACCGGCGCACCAGCTCCAGTTCGTCCGCACGCCCGGTGAACGGCCAGGGCGTCCGAAGTGTCTTCGCGTCCTGTGGAGAAGTCGTCACGACAACATGAGCCGGCATACTCATGCCTGATACAGGGCGACTTGAGTAGCCCCCGACTCAGGCGCCCGGAGCGGGCCGGACGGCAGTCTGGGGGTCATGACCGCACGTTACTGCTCGCTCGCGCAGCAGCCCGACCCCGCGTTCGCGCCGGGGCTGGCCGCCGAGCGCGTCGCCGCGCTCGTCGGCGGGCAGCGGATGTGGGTCAACGGCACCGTTCTGCACTACTGCTTCCTCGGCGGCGACACCGACTCCTCCGTCGTTCCCATGCCGGGCACCGGCCGGCCGCGGCGGGTCTCGTGGGTGGGCACCGAGGAGCAGCGGGACGTGGTGCGCGGCTGCTTCCGGGAGTGGCAGGACCTCGGAATCGGACTCGTCCTCACCGAGGTCGGTGACCGCTCGGAGGCCGAGCTGCGCATCGGGTTCCAGCCCGGTGACGGGTCCTGGTCGGCGGTGGGCAAGGACGCGCTCCGGTTCGGCCTGAACGACCGTACGATGAACTTCGGCTGGGATCTGACCGCACCCGGGGAGCGCGCGACGGCCCTGCACCAGATCGGGCACGCGCTCGGCATGCTGCACGAGCACCAGAACCCGTACGCCGGCATCCTCTGGGACGACGAGGCCGTCTACGCCGAACTGGCGGGACCGCCGAACCACTGGAGCCGGGAGCGGACCTTCCACAACATCCTGCGCAAGCTCGGCACCGACGAGGTCAACGGCCCGGTCTGGGACCCGCAGTCGATCATGGAGTACCCCTTCCCGTCGGGGCTGATACTGGAGCCCGAGCACTACCGCTCCGGTCTGCACCCGCCCGGCACCCTTTCCGCCGCCGACAAGGAGTTCGCCCTGCGCTGGTACCCGCCCACCGGCCGGCCGGGGCCTCTGGTGCCGTTCCGTTCGGTGCCGCTCGGGCTCGGACCGGGCGAGCAGGCCGACTTCCGGGTGGATCCGCCGGAGACCCGGGAGTACACCGTGGGTACCTTCGGTGACAGCGACGCGGTCGTCGTCATCTTCGAGGAACGGGACGGCGTGCCCCGCTACCTCACCGGTCTGGACGACGGGGGAACGTCCCGCAACGCCACGCTCAGGGCCCGGTTCGTCAAGGGCCGCCGCTATGTCGTCCGGGTGCGTCTGTACTCCTCGTGGGGTGCGGGCGAGACGGCGGTCATGTGCTGGTGACCGCTCGCTGAACGCACCGGGCCACGATCGGCCACAGACCGGCGCCGGGGGATGACGGCCGGGGACGCCGCCTTTGGGGGAGGGTGACGTCCCCGGCCACGCGGCGCCCGCCGCACGGGGGTCGGCGGGCGCACGTGCGAAGGCGGCTCCCTTGGTGGAGCCGCCTTCGCGTGGGCGCGCCGTGTCCGGTGGCTCCGAGGAGTTGCCGGTTCGCCGATTCCCGTCCGGTGTGGCCGGACAGCCTTCCACGTTCCGGGGCGTGGTTCCCGAGCCGGTGGAACGGATCACCGCACGGCGCGCGACGTGGCCGCGCCGTTCCCTCGCGCGTTCCTCGCCGTCCGGCGAACAGGAGCAAGGGCTCTGCGCTGCCACCGGTGCGTCGGGACTCCGTGCAGGGCATCACGAAGCACCACGTGGAGGCCCTCACCCGGGCCGTGGCGAGGCGGGAGCAGCGCTCCGCAGCCTGCCGTGACCCGATCCGCAGGCGCTGAAACCCCGTGTGCCACTGGCGTTTCACGTAGCGGCGATTCGGCCATGTCCGGGCGCTCGGCACCGGCTTCAGCAAGGAGCTCCGCCGCCCGGTCCCTTGTGCGGCAAGGGGCCCAGCACGTCCGGAATCGAGCGCGTTCGATTCCGGCTCCGCGTCGTTATGCCGTGCACCGCCGAGCCGTCCGGGCGCGGTACTGATCCTCAGGAGGGATGCAGGTGACAGTGACTGACGCCTCGACCGCGAACGAGGAGACGCCGCCCCCGCCGCCACCGGCCACCCTCACCTTCGGGGGGATGCACGGCAAGAACCCGCTGGCGGATGCCAGTTTCGCGGCGATGTGCCGCCGCCTTCCCTCGGTGCTCGGGCACACCGCGCGGATGGCGTGGGCCGTCGACAAGGCAGGCGTCCTGCTGCTCCTCGCGTGCCAGGTGCTCACCGGCGTCGCGTCTGCCGTCGTCCTCGCGTTCACCGCTCGGGCCATGACGCACATCCTCGGCAGCGGCCCGGTCTCCGATCGCCTGGACGGCGCGCTGCCCGCCCTGATCGTGGTGACGACCGGTGCCGCCGTCGGCCGGGTCAGCAGCGCCCTGTCCTCCTACGCCGACGGCCGCATCACACCTCTGCTGATGACCGAAGCGGACGTCGCCCTGGTCGCCGCCGTGTGCCGGGTGGAGTCCTCCGCCTACGGCGAGGACGGTTTCGCCGACCGGCAGGAAGCCGCCGAAGTCGGCGTGACCCGCACCCGGTTGATGGTCGAGGACGCCCAGCGGTTCATGTCCGCCCTGATCCGCATGATCGCCGCGAGCGGAGTCATCACGGCGCTGCATCCGCTGATGCTGCCGCTGCTCCTGCTGGCCGTCCTCCCGGCCGGCGCCGGCGCCGTGCTGTCCGCACGCGTGATCTACGAGACCCACTACCTCAACGTCGGCGACCGCAACGTACGGTCGATGATGCGCTGGTGGGCCACCTACTCGCGACACGGTGACGAGGTCCGGGCCAACGGCATGACCGGCTACCTCCTGTACTGGTACCGCGCCCTGTCCGACCGCATCGACCGGCGCACCCTCACCGCGGCCCCGCGCATGCTCCGCATCGTCCTGGCCACCAGCGCGCTGGGCGGGGTCTTCCTGCTGGGCACGTGGGCCACCCTCGCCTGGCTGGCCGCCGACGGCCGTGTCGCCCTGCCCGTCGCCGCCACCGCCGTCGTCGCCGTACAGACCACGCTCGCCGCGCTGTCCCAGTTCGTCATGCACGGCGCCGCCATGTTCCACACCTCGCTCTACCTGGCCGACATGCGGGCCTTCCTCGACCTGGCCGCCGAACGCGCCCCCAAGCGCGGAACGCTGACCATCGCCGAGCAGGTGGATGAGATCCGGCTCGACGAAGTCGTCTACCAGTACCCCGGCAAGGACGAACCGGCCGTCGCCGGGGTCTCACTCGTGCTCCGCCGGGGCGAGATCCTGGCGATCGTCGGCGAGAACGGCTCGGGCAAGTCCACCCTCGCCAAGCTCATCACCGGCATCCTCCTCGCCGACAAGGGACGCGTCACCTGGGACGGCGTCGACCTCGCCGACGCCGACCCGGACGCCGTGTGGAAGCGGACCGCATTCGTCCCGCAGAACTTCGCCTGCTGGCCCCTGCGCGCCCGCGAGAACATCACCCTCGGACAGCCCAGGACCCACGACGACGGGCCCGTCTGGGAGGTCGTCGACGCCGTAGGCATGCGCGAGGTGATCGAGAAACTCCCCCAGCGACTCGACACCCTGCTCGCCAAAGAGCTGTGGGGCGGCGCCGAACTCTCCGGAGGCCAGTGGCAGCGGCTGGTGTGCGGGCGCGCGCTGTACCGGCGGACGCCCCTGTTGATCCTGGACGAGCCGACCTCCCAGATGGACGCCCGCGGCGAACACGCGATCTTCCTGGAGATCAAGAGGATCGCCGCCGAACGCATGACGATCGTCGTCACCCACCAACTGGAGAACACCCGCCTCGCCGATCGCGTCCTCGTGATGGACGGGGGCCGGATCGTCGAGCACGGGACGTACGAGGACCTGGTCAACGCGGGGGGTCTGTTCGCCGAACTCGTCGCCCTGGCAAAGGACCGGTGACCGCACCGATCGCGTGCTCCGCCCCCTTCGTCGTGGCGCGCGCACCGCGCTCGCCGGTGAGCCCGGTCGTCGTTACCGCCGCCGTCAGTACTCCTTGCACGCGGGAGCGGCGCCCGACGTGCTTGCCCGCAGGCCGGAACGAGCAGCCACCGGGGCCCCCACGTCGCCGGTGGAGACGGCGGCGAGAGCGACCGGCGGTGTGAGGGCGAGCAGCTCGCCGGCTGTCAACCGTGGGCCGCGCGGCCTCACTTCGCGGATGCGATCTCGCGCAGGCCCGCGGCAGCCTGCTCCGTCCGTGCGACCGTGCGGATGGACGGATTCATCACCTGCCGGTGCCGGCACCATGCGCGCCGCAGCAGCCCGTCCAGACGAAATGTTGATATCATCCGGATGTTCCGAACATCTCCCTACCCACCTCCCGACGGAAGGGCATGAGATGGCGACTCGGCGTCTGTTCATGGTCAGGCACGGCGCGGCGGACGCCTTCGGGAGGCTCACCGAAGTCGGAAGGCGCCAGACGGAGTTGCTCGCGGAGCGCCTGGCCCGCCTGCCGATCGACACGGTGTGGCACTCGCCGCTGCCCCGGGCGGTGCGCTCGGCCCAGCTCATCGGCGAGCGTCTGGCCGGGGTCCCCGTGCGGGAGGCGGCCGAGCTGACCGACTACATCCCGCACGTGCCGAAGAAGCCGCCGGCGGCGTGGGCGGGGGTCTTCGACGGCTACGACCCCGCCGAAGCGGCCGAGGGAGAGCGCCTCGCGGACGCGCTGACCGACCGGTTCGCCCGCCCCGCCGACACCGAGACGCACGAGGTCCTGGTCACCCACGCCTACCAGGTGGCCTGGCTCCTGCGGCACGCCCTTGGCGCGCCACGTGAGCGGTGGCTGGGGATGAGCTGCGGGAACACGGCGGTGACGGCGATCGAGTATTACACCGGCGCGGCCCCCTCACTGGTGGTCTACAACGACATGAGCCATCTCCCCGCGGACCTGCGCTGGACGGGCTTCGGGCCCGGCGCCCGCCCCTGAGCGGACGAGCCGGGGCGCTCTCAGCTCGCCACGCTCACCCACCGCCTCCGGTGCCGTCGATCAGGTCGCGGGCCCCTTGACGGAGCAGCGCCACCCCGACCGACATGCCCAGGGTCTCGGCGTCGAGGGGGCCGGCCCACTCGTGGGCGTGGAGGATCCTTTTGCCGTCGGCGCTGAAGACCCGGGCCCGTAGGGAGAGTCCGCCGTCACGGGACGCCCTGGCGAACCCGGCGATCGGGCTGTTGCAGTGGCCTTGGAGCACGTGCAGCAGCATGCGCTCGGCGGTCATCTCCCGGTGCGTGTCCTCGTCGTCGAGTGCCCCGACCGCCGCGATCAGCTCGGTGTCGCCCTCGCGGCACTGCAGAGCCAGCGCTCCCGCCCCCAGGGCCGGCACCATCGCCTCGGGGTCGATGACTTCGCTGATGGTGTCCCGGCGGCCGATCCGCTCCAGGCCGGCCACCGCGAGCAGCAGGGCGTCTGCTTCGCCCGCGGCCATCCGGGCCAGGCGCCGATTGGCGTTGCCCCGCATCGGTACACACTCCACGTGCGGGTGGGAGGCGGCCAGCTGGGCCGCGCGGCGCACGGACGAGGTGCCGATCCGGGTGCCGGGCGGCAGCCGGTCGAGCGTGAGTCCGTCGGGGTGCACCAGGGCGTCGCGGATGTCGTCCCTGGCCAGGAAGGCGGCGAAGACGGTGCCCTCGGTCAACGGCCGGTCGGCGGGAATGTCCTTCACGCAGTGCACCGCGAGGTCGGCCGCGCCGTCCAGCAGTGCGGCGTCGACCTCCTTGACGAAGGCGCCCTTGCCCTCGACCAGTGACAGGTCGCCCAGCCATCGGTCGCCGGTGGTGCGCACCGCGACCACGTCCGTCGCCAACCCCGGGTGCGCGGCGGCGAGTTCGGCTCGGACGCGCTCCACCTGGGCCAAGGCCATGGGCGAGTCACGGGAGACGATCCGGATCACCTCGGGAAGACTCATGACGTAACGATAGGCACGAGGCCCACGGGACTCGTGCGCAGTTGAACGAAGCGCCGCCACGCACCACAGGCTCAGGCGGAGGGGCAGTACGGCTTCGACGGGCTTGCGCAGCCGAACAGTTGTCGTCGTGCGCCACACCCCGGTCGTACAGTGCCCGTGACCTGGCAGGACGGCCCCCGGGTCTGCCGGGCACCGCCCGCGGCCGGCCGCGAGGGCCCTGAGAACGAGGAGGGGCCTTGGACAGCTTCCCGTCACCACCGGTGGGCGACCGCATCCGGCGCCGGTTCCCGCGCCCGGCCGAACTCGCGCCTCTGCTGCGACCGCGGCGGCCCCGGCCCGGCGGGGCCCAGCGACGGCTCGCCGGCGCCGCCGATGTGGCGGACCTGCGGGCCGCCGCCCGCCGGCGTGCCCCCAGAGCCGTCTTCGACTACACGGACGGTGCCGCGGGCGAGGAACTCTCGCTGGCCCGCAACCGGTCCGCCTTCCGCCGGATCGAGTTCCGGCCCACCGTGCTGCGGGACGTCTCGGCGGTCGACACCTCGGCGGCTCTGCTCGGCGAGGTGTCCGCTCTCCCCATCGCGCTCGCCCCGACCGGCTTCACGCGGATGATGCACCACGAGGGCGAGGTGGCCGTGGCCCGGGCGGCCGCCGCCCACGGGGTGCCGTACACGCTGTCCACGATGGGCACCACGGCCGCCGGGACGCTGGCCGCCGCGGTGCCCGGCGTGCGCCGCTGGTTCCAGCTGTACCTGTGGCGGGACCGGGCCCGCAGCCTTGATCTGGTGTGCGGCGCCGCGGAGGCCGGGTACGAGGCACTGATGTTGACCGTGGACACGCCGGTCGCGGGACCGCGGCTGCGGGACGTGCGCAACGGCATGACGATCCCGCCGGCGCTGACCGCGCGCACCCTGCTGGACGGGGCTCTGCGGCCGTGGTGGTGGCTGAACCTGCTGACCACCCCGCCACTGGAGTTCGCGTCGCTCACCCGGTGGCAGGGCACCGTCGCGGACCTCGGCAATCTGATGTTCGATCCCGCGGCGACCGCCGACGACGTGGCGTGGCTGCGGGAGGTCTGGCCGGGCAAGCTCATCGTCAAGGGCGTCCAGACGGCCGAGGACGCACGGGTGATCACCGGCCTCGGAGTGGACGCCCTGGTCGTCAGCAATCACGGCGGGCGCCAACTGGACCGCGCACCGGTGCCGCTGGAGGAACTGCCCGCGGTGGTCAGGGCGGTGGACGGCGCCGCGGAGGTCTATCTCGACGGCGGGGTGCGGTCCGGTGCGGACGCCGTGGCGGCGGTCTGCATGGGCGCCACGGCGGTCCTCGTCGGCCGCGCCTATCTCTACGGGCTGATGGCGGGCGGTGAGGCCGGCGTGCGCCGGGTGCTGGACATCCTCTCGGCCGAGGTCCGGCAGACCATGCAGTTGCTGGGCGCCACCTCGGTCAAGGACCTCACCGCGGACCGCGTCCGGTTGCGCGTCGGCTAGAGCGGGCGCTCAGCGCCGCCGGTCACCGATGTCGCGCGTGTCGAAGTCACGTGCGGTCCCGACGAGAACGCGGAGCCCGGCGTTCTCGTCGCTGGTGCGCCGGATCGGCTCCCAACGGGCGGTTGTTCCCGCGGCGTTCACGCGAGGCACCTCATGGAGGGTGAGCGTGAACGCCGCGCGGGACACGCCGCCCGGCCGGCGTGTCCGCGGGGGTCACGGCCTCGGAGGGCCGCGGCGCGGGGCAGCGTCGCGGACGTGGAGCGCGTTCACGCCGTCATCGTGATCCCTGGACCGCGAGCCCCTCATCGACCGCGTCGTCCTCTTCGGCGGCGGCGCCGACGGCTACCGCCACCACGCCGTCGGCGCCGCCTTCGGGAAGCTGGTCGTCAGCGTCCCCCGCACCTCTCCGTCCTCGTCCAGGAGCCGTCCGTTCCGCGCCGCAGGCGGTCCTGGATCATTCCGCCGATACGGTGGAGCGTCTCCGGTTTGAGCATGCCGGCGTGGGAGCAGTCCATCCGCCGGTACTCCAGCGGCCCGTCGACGTACTCGTGCCAGACGTCCGGCTCCAGCACGCTGTCGGTCTCCTGCGTGGCGGCGAACAGCATCATCTCGGTCGCGACCCGCTGGTGCCGGTAGCGTCCGGTGATGTCGATGTTGTTCTCCATCACCCGCATGATGGTGAGGAACTCGCTCTCCTCGATGCTGCCCAGCACGGTGTTCGTCGTCCGCGCCACCGCTGCGAACTCGTCGAACGTCATCTCCTCCGTGGGGACTTCGACGGTGCTCACTCCCAGCAGTTCGAGGATGCCGCGGTAGTACTCCTCGTGCGCGTGCTCGGGGATGTCCTCCTGCGCGGCGGGCTTCGCGTCGAGGCAGACCATCAGCTCGACCCGTTGCCCCCGTTCGGCCAGCCGGGCCGCGACGGCGTGGGCGACGATGCCTCCGAAGGAGTGGCCCATGAGCCGGTACGGCCCTTCCGGCTGCACCCGGAGCATCGCCTCGATGCAGTCGTCGGCCACCTCCTCCACCGACCCGGGCAGGTTCCCGGGGTCGGACAGCCCGCGCGCCTGGAGTCCGTAGAGGGGGATGTCGGCGTCGATGTGCGGCAGCAGGCTCGCGTAGTTCCAGCACATGCCGCCGCCCGAGTGCAGACAGAACAGCGGGGCCTGGCCGCCCTTGGTGCGCAGCGGCAGGAGTACCTCGAACGCGGTGGAATGCCCGCTGCCGCCCTCGGCCGCGCCGAGCCCTGCGTCGGTGTCCTCGTCGAGGCGCCGGGCGAGTTCGGCGACGGTCGGGGCCTCGAAGAGGACACGCAGGGGCAGTTCGACGCCGAGTACCGTCTGGATCCGGCTGATCAGCCCGGTCGCCAGCAGGGAGTGCCCGCCGAGGTCGAAGAAGCCGTCGTCCACGCTCACCCCGGGCAGGCCCAGCACTTCGGCGTAGAGGGTGCACAGCACCTCTTCCCGCGGAGTGCGCGGCGGGCGTCCGGCCCGGCCGCCGTAGTCGGGGGCGGGCAGCGCCTTGCGGTCCACCTTGCCGTTGGGGCTGAGCGGCAGTTCGGACAGGGCCGTCACCGCCGAGGGGACCATGTAGCCGGGGAGCCGCTCGCGCAGGGCCTCGCGCAGGGCGGCCGCGGAGAAGCCCCCCGGGTCCTCCGGCACCACGTACGCCACCAGCCGCGGGTCCGTCCCGCCGTGCCGGTGGACGGCCACGAAGGCCTGGACGAGGCCGGGCAGGCGCAGCAACTCGGCCTGGATCTCGCCGGGTTCCACCCTGAAGCCGCGGATCTTCACCTGGTCGTCGGCACGACCGAGGTATTCCAGCTGGCCGTCGGCGTTCCACCGCACGACGTCGCCGGTGCGGTACATCCGCTCCCCCGGGCCGCCCAGCGGGTTGGCCACGAACCGTTCGGCGGTGAGCCCCGGCCGGCCCAGGTAGCCGCGGGCCAGGCCCGCCCCGGCCACGTACAACTCGCCGACGACCCCCTGCGGCACCGGGTGCAGACCGCCGTCCAGGACGTAGCCGGGCAGTCCGAACAGCGGCCGCCCCATGGGAACGACCCCGCTCTCGCGGCCGGTCAGAGGTGTGCTCATGGCCGCGCCGACGGTGGACTCGGTGGGCCCGTAGGCGTTGATCATGCGGCGCCCGGGTGCCCAGCGTTCCGTGAGGTCGGGCGAACATGCCTCGCCGGCCACCAGGAGAACCGCCAGGTCGGGGAAGGGCACGCCCGGCCCCCGCGCGTCGAGGGTCGCCAGCACCGAGGGCGGCAGTGTCACATGGGTCACCCGCCGCCCGCTGAGCGTTTCCGCCAGCGCGTCGCCGGCCAGCGCGTCGGCGGAGGCCGCCACGAGGGCGGCGCCCGAGGCGAAGGCCATCACCAGCTCCCAGACCGACACGTCGAAGCTGGGCGAGGCGAACTGCAGCACCCGGCTGCCCGGGGCGAGCGCGAACGCGTCCAGTTGCGCACGCGCGAGGTTGGCGAACCCGGCGTGGGTGACCTCGACGCCCTTGGGGTGGCCGGTGGACCCGGAGGTGTAGATGACGTACGCGGTGTGCGCGGGATGGACCGGCACGCCCGGGTCGGTGTCGGGCAGCGCCTCCTCGTTCACCCCGGCCGTCCAGGCGTCGTCGAGGACGACGGCCGGGTCCGCGTCGGCGAGCATGTACGCGATCCGCTCGGCCGGATAGTCCGGGTCGACCGGGACGTACGCGGCGCCGGTCTTCACCACACCGAGGATGGTGGCGACGAGCTCCGGCCCGCGCCGCATCCGCAGCGCCACCCGTTGGCCGGGGCCGACCCCGAGCCCCAGCAGGTGGTGCGCGACGCGGTTCGAGCGACGGTCCAGTTCGGCGTACGACAGCTCGCTGTACGACGTCTCGTCGCGGCCCGAGATCATCGCCACGGCGTCCGGTGACCGTTCGACCGCCGCCCGGAAGAGTTCCGGCAGGGTCACCGGGGGGAGGTCGGCACGGTCGGCTCCGGACCATTCGAGCAGCGTCCCGCGCTCGTGCGGTGCGAGGACCTCCAGCGACCTGACCGGCCGGCGGGGGTCGCCGATCGCCGAGTCGAGCAGTCGCGTCCAGCGCGCGGTGAAGACGTCGATGGTCGTCGCGTCGTACAGGTCGGTGGCGTATTCGACGAGGCCGGTGAGGCCGGCCGGCTCGCCCGCTTCGTCGAAGGTCTCGGTGACGCTGACGAAGACATCGAACTTGGCCGACCCCGCGCCCGCCTTCTCCGCCCCCACCTGGAGCCCCGGCAGGTCGAAGCGCGCGCCGTCGTCGTTCTGGAGGACCAGCACGACCTGGAACAGCGGGTGGTGGGCGGTGGAGCGCTGCGGGTTGACCTTCTCCACCAGGTACTCGAACGGCAGGTCCTGGTGCGTGTACGCGGCCAGGCAGGTCTCTCGCACCCGGGCCAGCAGCTCGGCGAAGGTCGGGTCCCCGGAGGTGTCCGTGCGCAGCACCAGGGTGCTGACGAAGAACCCGACCAGGTCGTCCAGGTTCTCGTCGCCGCGGCCGGCTATGGGCGAGCCCACCGGAATGTCGTCCCCGGCGCCGAGCCTCGACAGCAGTGCCGCCAGGCCCGCCTGGAGGACCATGAACAGCGTCGAGTCCGCGGAGCGGGCCAGCGCCCGCAGTCCGGCATGGGTCTCGGCGCCTATCCGGAACTGCGTGACGTCGCCGCGGTAGGAGGGAAGCGCGGGGCGGGGCCGGTCGGGCGGCAGCGTGGCCTGCTCCGGCAACCCGGCCAGTTGGTCCGCCCAGTACGCGGCCTGCCGTACGAAGAGGCTGTCCGGATCGGAGTCGTCCCCGAGCAGGTCGTGCTGCCAGAGGGTGAAGTCCGCGTACTGCAACGGGAGCGGGGACCACTCGGGTCGCGCCCCGTCCCGGCGCGCGGTGTACGCGGCGACCAGGTCACGCGTCAGCGGCCCCATCGACCAGCCGTCGGCCGCGATGTGGTGGATGACCACGACCAGCACGGACGTGTCGGGCCCGGTGACCAGCAGCCCGGCCCGGAACGGTATCTCCCTGTCCAGTTCGAATCCGTGCCGCACGATCCGCGCCACCCGCTCGGGCACCTGCTCCTCGCCGATCTCCTCCACCTCGACGGCGATCCGCGCCTGCTCCGGACCGAGCACCCGCTGGTGGGGCCGTCCGTCGAAGTCGGGGAAGACGGTCCGCAGTGGCTCGTGCCGCGCGATGACATCGTTGAGCGCGGCCTCCAGAGCGCCGACGTCCAGCTTCCCGGTGAGCCGGAGGACGAGCGGCATGTTGTACGTCGCCGACGCGCCCTCGAACTTGTACAGGAACCACAGCCTGCGCTGCGCGAACGACAACGGCAGCACCTCCGGCCGCTCCCGCCGCTCCAGCACCGGACGCGAAGCCGCATCAGACAACCGACCCGCGAGCCCCGCCACCGTCGGCGCGTCGAACAACGCCCGCAACGGCAACTCCACGCCCAGCACCGCTCGCACCCGACTCACCAACCGGGTCGCCACCAACGAATGACCACCCAGATGGAAGAAGTCGTCGTCGACACCCACCGCCGGAACACCCAGCACCCCGGCGAACAACTCGCACAGGACCTCTTCGGTCTGGGTGCGCGGCGCACGGGACGTACCCGCCCCGCCGTACTCCGGCGCCGGCAGCGCGCTCCGGTCGATCTTCCCGCTCACCGTCAGCGGGAACTCGTCCAGCGCGACGATGGCCGACGGCACCATGTACCTGGGCAGGTCACGGCTCAGCGACTCGCGCAGAGCACCGAGGGAGCGGCCGAGACGGTCCTCGGGGACGATGTAGGCGACGAGGCGGGTGTCGTCGTGGTGCGGGCGGGCGACGACCACGGCCCGGGAGACACCCGGCTCGGCCTCCAACGCGGCCTGGACCTCGCCCGGCTCGATACGGAAGCCGCGGATCTTCACCTGGTCATCGGCACGTCCCAGGTACTGCAACTGCCCATCCGCGTTCCAGCGCACCAGGTCACCCGTGCGATACATCCGCGCACCGCTGGCGCCGAAGGGGCTGGCCACGAAACGGCCGGCGGTCAGACCCGGCCGCCCCACATATCCACGCGCCAACCCGGGCCCCGACACGTACAACTCACCCGGCACACCCACCGGAACAAGTGCCAGGTGCTCGTCCAGCACGAACAGACCCGCACCCGGCACCGCACGCCCGATCGGAACGCCCCCACCCGCGGCCAACGGATCACTGAT